>NZ_JBSGCD010000039.1:0-62891 GCF_053601675.1 Micromonospora sp. NPDC004704
GGCGTGACCCGCGAAGGGATCAAGCTTGACGGCCTTCGCGGGGCACGCCGCCCCCAACCCCCACCACCACGCACCGCAACAAAAGAAATCAGAGCAACGCCCGACGAACCGCACCCAAGAGCTGAACAAGCCCATACCCAGCAAGCAAAACCCAAACAGCGGCAACCACGGTGACAGCCCCCGCCGCCACATCGAACGAAAAGATCCGCACCGCCCCCGCCACCAGCAACCCGACCAACGCCACCAACACCCGACTCGGCCGCTCCCCCACCGTCACCGCCCCGATCTCCCGCATCCCCGCCGACACCGACCGGGCCCGCACGTACTCGTGCAGCCAGGACAGCGCCCCGGCCGCCACCACCAGCGGCCCCGGCGCGCCGAGCAGCCAGAACGCGATCAGCCAGGCGGCCTCACCGACCCGGTCGGCGACCGAGTCGTAGACGTAGCCGAGTCGGGTGGTGCGCCCGGTGACCACGGCCAGCGCCCCGTCGACGCTGTCGGCCACCGCGGCGAGCAGGACCAGACCGGCGGCGATGAAGGGTCCGCCCGGTTCCCGGAGTACGACCACCGGGACCAGGACACAGAACAGGGTGCCGACCACGGTCACCGCCGTCGGCGACACCCGGAAGCGACCCAGCAGGTGCCCGATCTGGTACGCGAACCGCAGCCACCCCTGTACGGTCGGCGCCGCCTTACGCGGGTCGAAGTCGCCGTGCAGCCGCGCCCAGGTGGCCGCGTACTCGTCCCATTCCAGCCGGGTGCCCGCCACGGGTCAATTGTCGGCGCAGGGGCGGGGTCGCGCGGCCGGGTTGCTCACACCTCGACGCCGACCTGGAGGTTCTGCCAGATCTCGCGGGTCGCGGTGGAGCGGTTGAAGGTGATGAAGTGGATGCCGGGGGCGCCCTCGGCGAGCAGTCGCTGGCACATCTCGCTGGTCTGCGCGATGCCGAGTTCGCGGACCGCGTCCGGGTCGTCGGCGACCTTGGCGAAGCGGGCGGCGAGCGCGGGCGGGAACGGGGCGCCGGACAACTGCTCGGACCGCTCGATCGTAGTGATCTTGGTTACCGGCATGACACCCGGCAGGATCGGGGTGTCGCATCCGGCCGCCGCGACCCGGTCCCGCAGCCGGAGGTAGTCCTCGGCGTCGAAGAACATCTGGGTGATGGCGAAGTCCGCCCCGGCCCGGCACTTGCGGATGAAGTATTCGGTGTCGGTCGCCACGTCGGGCGAGCGCGGGTGCTTGTACGGGAAGGCCGCCACCCCGACGCTGAAGTCACCGGACTCCCGCACCAGCCGGACCAGGTCCTCGGCGTACAGGACGCCTTCGGGGTGCCGGACCCACTCGCCGGTGGGGTCACCCGGCGGGTCGCCCCGGACCACCAGGAGGTTCCGTACGCCCACCCCGGCGAGCCGGCCGACGATGTGGCGCAGCTCGGCGACGGAGTGGTTGACCGCGGTGAGGTGCGCCATCGGCAGCAGCGTGGTGTCGGTGGCGATCCGTTCGGTGACCGCGACCGTGGTGTCCCGGGTCGATCCGCCGGCACCGTAGGTGATCGAGACGAAGGACGGCTGGAGCGACTCCAGCTCCCGGATGGCCTGCCAGAGCAGCCGCTCACCCTCGGGGGTCTTCGCCGGCCCGAACTCGAACGAGAACGACGGCCGGGGCCCACGAACGAGGTCCCCGATCGCAGGTTGCGGATTGGGGAGAACAGAGGGGAGACCGAGCGCCACCCTACGACCTTACCGGCCTCCTGGGTCGAATATCCGCACCTTCCCATTTACCGGCCGGTCGATCCGGCCCACCGGCCGACGGCTGCCCCCCGAGGTGGGCGCGGGGGTGAGAAAGCACACGCGGCCGGCGTACCCGGATCGATGCCGCAGCGACCACGGCCGGGGCCGGCCCAGCCAGCCGGCCGGGAAACGGCCGTGGCCGGGTCCGGCGGCCCGGAACCCGGGTACGGGTGGGCGACCGGGGCGCGGAGGCGGGTTGTTCCGGGAACGGCTAGCGTCAGGGCGTGACCGATGCTGCTCCCGTCCCGCCCGTGGACCGCGCAGGCCTGCGGGACCGGACCGACAGGGCGTTGGCCGACTTCCTCGCCGGGCAGCGCGCCTGGCTGGCCGCCGCCGACGATGCCCTGCTCCCGGTGGCCGAGGCGCTGGAGGCGTTCGTCCTGCGCGGCGGCAAGCGGCTGCGCCCGGCGTTCGCCTACTGGGGTTACCGGGGCGCCGGGGGCGCCGACTCCGACCAGGTGGTGGCCGCCCTGGCCGCACTGGAGTTCGTCCAGGCCAGCGCGCTGATCCACGACGACCTGATGGACCGCTCCGACACCCGACGGGGCGAGCCTGCGGTGCACCGCCGGTTCGCCGCGCACCACCGGGGCGCCGGTTGGGTCGGCAACGCCGACGGTTTCGGCGACTCCGCCGCCATCCTGCTCGGTGATCTCTGCCTGGTCTGGTCCGACCAGTTGCTGCACGGCGCCGGGCTGGACCCGCACCAGGTGCAGCGGGCCCGGCCGGTCTTCGACGAGATGCGTACCGAGGTGACCATCGGGCAGTACCTGGACGTGCTCGCCCAGGCGTCCGGGGACACCTCGGTCGAGCGGGCCGGCAAGATCGCCCGGTACAAGTCGGCGAAGTACACCGTCGAACGGCCGCTGCTGCTCGGTGCCGCGCTCGCCGACGCGTCCGCGCCGCTGCGGGACGCGTACTCCGGGTACGGGTTGCCGCTGGGCGAGGCGTTCCAGTTGCGCGACGACGTACTCGGGGTGTTCGGGGACCCGCGCCAGACCGGCAAGCCGGCCGGGGACGACCTGCGCGAGGGCAAGCGGACCTTCCTGGTGGCGGCGGCCATGGAGACGACCGACGCGACCGGTCGGGCGTTGCTGACCAAGCGGCTCGGCGATCCGGGGCTCGACCCCGACGGGATCGACCAGCTCCGCGAGGTGATCGCCGGCAGCGGGGCGCTGGCCCGGACCGAGGCGCGGATCACCACGCTGACCGACACCGCGCTGGCCGCGCTGGACTGGGCCGAGGTGACGGCCGAGGCCCGCGAGGTCCTGGTCGAGCTGGCCATCGTCGCCACCCGCCGCTCCCTCTGACCGAGGGCCGGGCAGCGGTCGCCGCCGGGTGGGCACCGACCGGACATCCGGGGCCAACCGGGAAGCCATCCGCTCGATAGATCGACGTCAACGGGCGGTGGGACCGTCGGGCCGTGCCCGGCCCGAACCACCCGACCTCGGACCATCCGGTACGCCCACGGGTGGCCGGTCTCGCCGCGACCACGCTGATGACCGCCGGTGCGTACGCCGCCGGTGCGCTGCCCGGTGCACCGGACGGACGGGCGGGTCCCGGTGACGTCCTCTCCGTGTCGTGGCCGTACTGGCTGGGTCTGAGCGGCTGGCTCGCCGGCCTGGTCCTGCTCACCGTCACCTGGTGGCGGCTGGGCGGGACCCTGCACCGGCCGGGTCACCCGATATCGAACCGGTGGCTGCTGGTGACCGGGGCACTCTGGGCCACCCCGCTCCTGTTCGCCCCGCCGATGGGCAGCCGGGACGTGTACGCGTACGCCTGCCAGGGTGCGCTCTGGCTCGACGGGGTGGACCCGTACGCCGTGGGGGTGGCCGACGGCGGCTGTACGTGGACCGACTCGGTGCCGTCGCTGTGGTGGCACACCACCACCCCGTACGGACCGCTGGCGATCGCACTGGCCGGTGGGGTGATCGCGCTCGCCCGCCTGGCGGTTCCGGGACCGGACGACCAACTCCTCGTGGCGGTGTTCCTGTTCCGGGGCCTCGCCCTGCTCGGCGCGCTCCTGCTCGCCCGGTACCTGCCCCGGCTGGCGCGGGCCGTCGGCGCCTCACCCTCGGCGGCCACCTGGCTGGCCCTGCTCTCCCCGCTGACCGCGGTGCACCTGGTGGGCGGGGCGCACAACGATGCGCTGATGGTGGGGCTGGTGGTGACCGCGCTGGCCCTGGCCGTCGGGGCGTCGACGGGCGGCGTACCGGGACCGGGACCGGTCCGGTCGGGACGTCCGCCGCTGGGTCCCTGGCCGGGGCTGCTTCTCGCGGGGCTGGCGGTCGGGCTGGCCGCATCGGTCAAGATCACCGCCCTGGTGGCGCTGCCGTTCGTCGCCCTGCTCGCCACCGTCCGCCTCCCCCGCGCGACCGGGCCTGGCACCGTCCGGCTTCCCCGCGCGACCGCACCCGCCACCGTCCGGCTTCCCCGCGCGACCGCACCCGCCACCGTCCGGCTGTCCCGTGACGTGGCGCTCGGCGTCACCCTGCTCGCGGTGTCGGTGACGTTCGCCGCCACCACCGTGGCCACCGGGCTGGACCTGGGTTGGCTGGCCGCCCTGCCGGACACCGGCCGGCTGGTGCAGTGGACCTCGCTGCCGTCCGGGCTCGGCATGGCCGCCGGCTACCTGCTGCGGGCGCTCGGCCACCCGGAGGCGTACGACCCGGCGGTGGCGGTGGCCCGTGCTCTCGGCCTCACCGTCCTGCTGGCGGTGGCGGTCGCCCTGGTGCTCCGCGCCTGGCGGGCCACCGAGGCGATCCGCCCGGTATGCCGCACCGACGGGCGGGAACCGGTCGACGCCCTGCGGTCCGTCACGACCGCGTGCGGCCTGGCGTTCGGGGCGGTGACCCTGCTCTCCCCCGTCTTCTACCCCTGGTACGCCCTGACCGCCGTCACCGTGCTCGCCGCGACCGTCGGGCAACGGTGGTGGCGGGTCCCGCTGGCCGTGGTGGTGCTGGCAACGGGTTTCCTGGTCCTGCCGGACGGGCTGGGCCTCGCGGTACGGACAAAACTGCCCGGCGCCCTGCTCGACGTTGTCCTCGTCGCGGCGCTGACCGGGTACGCCGTCCGCAACACCCGCCGGATCCGGTCGAGTCGGTCGACGAGCACGGGTGCCATTGGGGTACGCCGGCCTGCTCGGATTCCCCGAAGTCGCTCGGGTTCCCCGCCTGTACGGACGGCCGGCGACGGCGCTCTCAGCCCGGTCAGTCCGGTCGGCTCGCTCAGTGCGGTCAGCCCGGTCAGTCCGGTCAGTCCGGTGAGCCCGGTCGGTCCGGTCAGTCCGGTCGGGTCCGGTCCGAACTGGCCGTGGCGGCGGGGCGGCGGCGGGGCGGCCACCGCAGCCGGCCACCGGTCCCGGCGGTCGGGGTCCGCTGCACGCCCCGGCGCCCCAGCCACACCCAGACCGAGAGGGTGAGCAGGACCAGGGCGAAGCCGAACAGGAGGTCCTCCACGGGGGCGTAGACGAGCCGCAGGCCGATGATCGCGTCCGGGTCGTACCGGACGATCCGGCGCCCGGTCAGGATGCCGTTCGAGATCAACTGGAAGAAGATGATGATCGGGTAGGTCGCCCAGAACACCCGGCGCCGGACCAGCCGGGTACGCAGCACGTACAGGTCGACCAGCACGGCACCGACCACTCCGAGCAGCGCCGCGACGGTGTAGGTCACCGGCCGACCCGAACCACTCGTCGTTCCCCGGCCGTCATTCCTCGTCCCCCGCCGGCCAGCCCCGCACCGCACGGACCGCCTCGAACCCGAGTACGGCACAGACCGGCACGACCAGGAAGAAGAGCACCTCGTCCAGGGGCAGCCCGCCGGGGAACAGGACCCCGGTGATCTGCGCCGGGTCGAAGGTCCAGTGTCCGGCGGCGATCGCGGCGAGGTCCCAGAGTACGAAGATCGCCGCCACCGGGACGATGGTGAGCAGGAGGCGCCGCCAGCGGCGGAGCACGTTCACCCGGAGGATCGGTTCCAGCCAGAGTGCCCCGACGAGGCACCCGGCTAGTACCGCAAGGTAGGCGAAATGCCCCATGGCCGGCGTTACCGGCTAGAAGCCCAGCGCCTGGGCCCGGCGCTTGACCTCACGGGCCAGGTCACCGCCGAGCGCGGCGGCCGGCGTACCGGGCAGGGTGTCGTCGGGCTCGTAGAGCCACCGTACGGCCGCCTCGTCGTCGTAACCCGCGTCGCGCAGCAGGTTCAGCACACCCGGCAGGTGCTTGCGTACGGTGTCGTTCGCCACCAGCTCGGCGGGCACCCGCCGGACCCCGTCCCGGCGTACCGCGATCAGTTCGCGGTCGCGGATCATCTGGTGCACCTTGCTGATCGTCACGTCCAGCCGGACGGCGACATCCGGCAGGTTCAGCCAGCCCGCGGCGTCCGCCGGGCCGGCAAGTGGGGAATCGGTCACCCGATCACAGTGCCACGACCGGTCCCGGTGTTCCACCGGGACCCCCACCGGGGTAGTTTCCGAACCGACCAGGGTACTTTCCACGCGGTACGTGACCGACCGGACACCGAGGGCTATCCCGCCTCTCGGTCAAGATTTCCGTTCGGCACCGCCTGTGGCATCCTGTTCTGCCGTCACCCTCTGGAGACATAGACTGCCTGCCGATGGACATTCAGGTCGCCGACACGTTGCTGGGCTCGCTGATCGACGGGCGCTACCGCATCCGCGGTCGCGTGGCCCGTGGAGGCATGGCGACCGTGTACACCGCCACGGACGAACGCCTCGAGCGCACCGTCGCCCTCAAGATCATTCACCCCAGCCAGGCCCAGCAGGCACAGGGCCGGTTGGCCGGCTTCCTGGCCCGGTTCACCGAAGAGGCGAAGACCATCGCCCGGTTGACCCACCCCAACGTGGTGGCCGTCTACGACCAGGGCACCCACGCCGGCCTGCCGTACCTGGTGATGGAGTACGTCCGGGGTCGTACCCTGCGCGAGATCCTGGCTGAACGCCGCCGGCTCAACCCCGGCGAGGCCCTGGCCATCCTCGAACAGATGCTCGCGGCGATCGCCGCCGCCCACCGGGCCGGTCTGGTGCACCGCGACGTCAAGCCGGAGAACGTCCTGGTCGCCGAGGCGCCCAGCGGTGGCGCCGGCAACCTGGTGGACAGCGTGGTCAAGGTCGCCGACTTCGGTCTCGCCCGCGCGGTCGAGGCGAGCGCCGACGACGACTCCGGCAGCCAGTTGATGGCAACCGTGGCGTACGTCGCCCCGGAACTGGTCACCGAGGGCCGGGCCGACCCGCGTACGGATGTCTACTCCGCCGGCATCGTGCTGTTCGAGATGCTCACCGGCCGGGTCCCGTACGACGGGGACCGCCCGGTCGATGTCGCCTGGCAGCACGTCGACCGGGACGTACCGGCTCCCTCGACCCTGGTCCCCGGCCTGCCGGCGGTCCTCGACGACCTGGTCATCCGGGCCACCCGCCGCGATCCCGGTGCCCGGCCGACCGACGCCGGTGCGTTGCAGGCCGAGGTGCAGGTGGTACGCGACGACCTCGGCAACGCCAACGCGAACACCGCCCTGCTGCGTCAGGTGTCCCAGCCGACCATGGTGGTCGCCTCGGTACGCCCGGCCGACCGGCCCTCCTGGGCCCGGCTGCCCGACCAGCCGGAGCCGCCCCGCAGCGCGCGCCCGCACCGCCGTCGCGCCGCCGAGCCGACCGGTCCGCTGGCCCGGTTGCAGACACTGCGCGAACAGGTGATGGCCGACAAGCGGGGCAGGGTGGCGGTCGCCGCCGCCGTTGTCGTGCTCGGTCTGGTCGCCGCGATCGGCGGCTGGTGGTTCGGCGCCGGCCGCTACACCGACGCCCCGCAACTGGTGAACATCACCAAGGCCGAGGCGGAGGCGCTGGCGACGAGAGACGGGTTCACCCTCGCCTACGCCGCGCCCCGCTACGACGAGGCCGCCGCCAAGGACCAGGTCCTGGCGCAGGACCCGGCGTCGGCCGCCCGGATGGTCAAGGGCAGCACGATCACCCTCACCCTCTCCCTCGGGCCTGAGCGTTACCAGGTGCCGGACGTGGTGGGCAAGACCTTCGACCTGGCCCAGGCCGACCTAGAGCGGGCGAAGCTCCAGGTGACCAAGGGACCGGACCGCTACGACGAGAACCTGCCGGCCGGCGTGGTGACCGCGATCGATCCCGCCGTCGGTGCCGAAGTCAAGCCCGGCGACAAGGTCACCGTGACGGTCAGCAAGGGCCGGGCGCCGCTGTCCGTACCGAACCTGGTCGGCAAGAACATCAACGACGCCCGGGCCGAACTCCAGCGCCTCGAACTGGTTCCGGTGGAGCAGTACGAGGACTCGGACAAGCCCAAGGACCAGGTGACCGGCCAGACCCCGCCGAACGGCACCGGGGTCGAGAAGGGCGCCGAGATCAAGCTCAAGGTGAGCAAGGGTCCACCGGCGGTGCTCGTACCCCGGGTTGTCGGCCTGCCGTGTCCCGAGGCGCAGGCGCGCCTACAGGGTGCGCAGCTCACCCCGGTGGTACAACTCAATCCGAACGGGACGGTCGGCCTCCAGAACCCGCCCGAGAACACCCAGGTACCGCCCGGCAGCCAGGTCCAGATCACCTGCTTCTGAGTGGCCGGACCACCGGCACCGAGGTAGCCGGACCGAGAGCAACAGGTGACACGAATGACAACCGCACCCAGTCGACCGATCGGCTCGCACACCCCGACCTCGGGTGGGCTGGCCAAGGCCGCCCTGCCCTATCTCGACGCGGCCGAGTCCGAAGTGGCGCAGGTCTACGTCGGCAACTCCCGGGGGTGGGCCCTGCCACCGGGCGACCCGGCCCAGGACGCCGCCTTCCGGGAGGGCTGCGAGCAACGCGGCGTACCGGTCTACATCCACGCGTCCCTGCTGGTGAACCTCGGCTCACCGACGCAGGCGACGGTGGAGAAGTCGATCGCCACGCTGGCCCACGCCCTGCACCGGGGCGCCGCCATCGGTGCCGCCGGGGTGGTCTTCCACTCCGGCAGCGCGGTCGATGCCGACTACTACGACACCGCCATGACCCAGGTACGCGAGTCGCTGCTGCCGCTGCTCGACGCAGCCGCCGCCAGCGGCGGACCGAAGCTGCTGATGGAGCCGACCGCGGGCGGCGGACGATCACTCGCCTCCCGAACCGAGCAGGTAGGCCCCTACCTCGACATTGTCGAGCGGCACCCGTGGCTCGGCATCTGCTTCGACACCTGCCACGCCTGGGCGGCCGGGCACGACCTGGCCCGACCCGGCGGCATGACCGAGACCCTGGACGAACTCGTCGCCACGATCGGTGACCGGCTCTGGCTGATCCACGCCAACGACTCCCGGGACGCCTGCGGATCGATCCGGGACCGCCACGAGACCATCGGCAAGGGCAGCATCGGCGAGGCGGCCTTCGCCGAACTGATGACCCACCCCGCAACCGCCGGTATCCCCGTGGTCGCCGAAACCCCCACCGAGGGCCACGTGGGCCACGCCCACGACATAGCCACCCTCAAACGCCTCCGCCCCTGACCCACACCAGCAGCAGGCACGGAACAGCACCAGTTCACCCAGAAAGACCAACCCAACCCCCGACGGACCGGGCACCCGACCACGCACCCCGCCCGGTACGGACGCAGGGATTGGGGGCGGCGTGCCCCACGTCGGGATCAAGCCTGACCGCCCAGAGTGGGGCACGCCGCCCCCAATCCCGGACCGCGCACCGACAGATCAGCGCCGAAAAATCCCCGTAAGCACGTCGACAGCCCGCTCCACCCCGGCATCATCGAGATCAAGATGCGTGACCAACCGAGCGATCCGAGGCCCGAGGACCGAGACCAGCACCCCCTCGGCCCGCGCCGCCGCCCCGAACCCCGGTGCGTCGAGCGCGAACTTGGTCAGGTCAAGCGGCACGATGTTGGTCCGGACCGGGCCGGCCAGCACCCCGAACGGCGCCAGCGCCTCGGCCAGCCGGGCCGCCCGTACGTGGTCCTCGGCGAGCCGGTCGATGTGCTGGGCGAGGGCGTGCCTGCCGGCTGCGGCGAGGATGCCCGCCTGCCGCATGCCGCCACCCATCCGCTTGCGGATCAGCCGGGCCCGTTCGATCTTCTCCGCACTGCCCAGAACCACCGAGCCGGCCGGTGCGCCGAGCCCCTTGGACAGGCAGACCGACATGGTGTCGAACAGCTCGCCGTAGCTGGCCAGCGGGACCCCGTCGGCGACGTGTGCGTGCCAGATCCTGGCCCCGTCGCAGTGCATCCCGATGCCGGCCTCGTCGGCGATCCCGCGAAGTTGGCGCAGGGTGGCCAGCGGGATGACCCCGCCGCCGCCCCGGTTGTGGGTCTGCTCGACCGCGATCGCCCGGGTCGCCACGGCCCAGTAGCCGTCCGGACGGATCATGGCGGCGACCTGGTCGGGGTCGATGTCGGCGCCGACGGCGGGCCAGGTCCGCGAGGAGATGCCACCGTACGCGGCAGCCGAGCCCATCTCGTACGTGACGATGTGTGCGTCGGCGTCGCAGAGCAGTTCACCGGCCGGCGGGACCAGCACCTGGAGGGCGATCTGGTTGGCCATCGTCCCGCTCGGGGCGAAGAGTGCGGCCTCGTGCCCGAACAGGGCGGCGACCTCGGCTTCGAGCGCGTTGACGTTCGGGTCCTCGCCGTACACGTCGTCGCCGACCTCGGCCTCGGCCATCGCCGACCGCATCGCGGCGGTCGGGCGGGTGACCGTGTCGGAGCGCAGGTCGACCGGGCGCGGGTCAGCCACGGAGCATCTCCGCCACCAGGAAGGCCAGTTCCAGCGACTGCTGGGTGTTCAGTCGCGGGTCACAGGCGGTCTCGTACCGGTCGGGCAGGTCGACGTCCTCGATCGCCTGGGCGCCGCCGAGGCACTCGGTGACGTCCTCGCCGGTCAGCTCGACGTGCATGCCGCCGGGGTGGGTCTCCAGGCCGCGGTGCACCTCGAAGTAGCCGAGGACCTCGTCGACGATCCGGTCGAAGTGGCGGGTCTTGTAGCCGTTCGACGACTCGTGGGTGTTGCCGTGCATCGGGTCGCACTGCCAGACCACCTTGGCGCCGGCGGCGGTGACCTTCTCCACGATCGGCGGGAGGGCCTCGCGGACCTTGTGGTTGCCCATCCGGCTGACCAGGGTGAGCCGGCCCGGGATGTTCTCCGGGTTGAGCTTCTCGCACAGCTCGATCGCCTGGTCGGGGGTGGTGCCGGGGCCGATCTTGACACCGATCGGGTTGGCGATCCGGGAGATGTAGTCGATGTGCGCGCCGTCGATCTGCCGGGTCCGCTCGCCGATCCAGAGGAAGTGGCCGGACAGGCCGTACGCCCTGCCGTCGGAGACCCGGGTCAGCGCCCGGTCGTACTCCAGGGCGAGCGCCTCGTGGGAGCAGTAGAGGGTGACCGTGCGCAGCGCCTCGTTGTCGTCCATGCCACAGGCACGCATGAACGCCAGGGCCCGGTCGATCTCGCGGGCGATGGCGTCGTAGCGCTCACCGGCCGGTGAGTTGCGTACGAAGCCCTTGTTCCAGTCGTGCACCGCGTGCAGGTCGGCGAGGCCACCGGCGAGGTACGCCCGGAGCATGTTCATCGCCGACGAGGAGTTGGCGTACGCCCGGATCATTCGCTGGGGGTCGGCGATCCGCGCCTCCGGCACCGGCTCCAGGGAGTTGATCATGTCCCCGCGGTACGCCGGCAGTCCCCGCGCGTCGGTCGGCAGCGACCGGGGCTTGGTGTACTGCCCGGCGACCCGGGCCACCTTGACCACCGGCAGCGACGCCCCGTACGTCAGCACGACCGCCATCTGCAGCAGGGTGCGCGCGTTGGCGAGCAGGTGGCTCTCGGTGTTGTCGGTGAACGTCTCGGCGCAGTCGCCGCCCTGGAGCAGGAAGGCCTTGCCCTCGGCGACCTGGGCCAGCTGCACCCGCAGGTGATCGACCTCATACGGCGCGACCACGGACGGCACGGTGGAGAGGACCTCGGTGACCTCGTCGACGGCCTTCTGGTCGGGCCACGGCGGGGTCTGGGCCCGCGGCAGGTCCCGCCACCGGTCCAGCCCGAGGGCCACATCCTCGGCGGAATCATCGGTCGGACGGCTGGTCTGCGGGCCTAGGTTACCCACCGTGGGGTAGCTCAGCTGATGCCACTCATGGCGCATGAGGAAAAGCGTACGGCGACGGTCGGGGTGGGCCGCCATTGAGGGTGGCCCTGTCCGACCCGTGGGAGGTGTATTGGCCGCCTCCGCGCCCGGTGTCCGGGTATCCTGTCCAGCCGCTCAGGGGTCCGCGCCACCGGCGCTGGGCGACGGGTCGGGGGTGTCGGCGCCACCGACGGTCTCGTTCGCGATGCACCAACCGGCCTCGGCCTTCGTCACCGTGAACACGAGCTTGGCCGGGGTGGCCGCCCCGTTCCCGGCGAGGACCGAGACCGAGGTGCTGACCTCGAGTTGGCCGGCGTTGGGGCGTACGTCGGTGATGGTCGCCTCGGTGACCTTGAAGTGGTCGGCGAAGTCGCCGTTCGGGCCGGTCGCGGCCTGGTCGAAGGCGGCCTGCATCGGTACGCAGAGCTGGACCCGCCCGGCGGCGACGTCCTTGGCCATCATCGCGTCGAGATAGCCCTGCACCACCGCGCGGGACTTCTCCGGGCCGTCGTCGGGGATCTTGTTCGGCCCGCCGTCGTCACCGCCGCCGAGACCGCAGGCGGTCAGACCGAGCGGCAGCATCGCCAACACCACGGCGAGAACCGCCGCGCGCCCCCGTGGAACCTCCATCGCGTTCCCCCTCCTCGACGTCCTCACCGACGGTGGACCCGTTCACCGACGGCGTTTCCAGCCGACAGTGCCGAGCGACCGACCGCGCCAAGCGGCGAGTCTGACACATCGACCATCCGGCGACCACACACGCAAGATCATGGAGCGGTGATCGGTGTGTAGATGTGGTAGCCGGTGACGGTCTGTGGGGTGAATCCGGGCCGGTGGGCGAGTTCCGTGTCCAGCGCGGATCCGACCGGAGCGACGACCGCCTGTGCCTCGGGGCGCCAGTAGCGGGGGTACCGGTTGAATCCCCGGTCCAACCGGTCGTCGACCACCCCGCAGGTGATCCGCTCACCGGTGAGGTACGTAATCCAGTTGCAGGTCCAGTACTCGCTGTGCACGTAGGTCAGCCCCGCCCCGTCTAGCGCCGCGACGAGCCCCGCCTGACCGGTCCGCATGCTCCGGTACTGCGGCACCGCGTCGGTGAGGCTGACCGTCGCGGCGAGCATCGTGGCGACCAGCGCGGCGATCGGTACCGCCGCCGGGATCGCCCAGCCGGTGCCGGACCTGACCACCCGCCACAGCGGCCAGAGGGCCACGGGCAGCGAGAGGGCCAGGGTCGACAGGTACCGGGCGCTCTCGATCGACGAGTCGGCGGCGGCCGGACTGCGTACGTAGGTGAGGATGCTCACCAGTCCGGCGGCGGCGAGGACCAGCCGGAGTTGCTGGCGGGCCCGTTGGTCACCCGCCGCAGAGGCCGCGCCGCCGGGTTCCGGCTCGACGGCGGGACGGCGTAGCGCGCGTACGGACAGGACCAGTGCCGTGGTCAGCAGGGCGACGACGACCGGCCCCCACCACAGCGACCAGCCGTCGCACCGGCTCGGCGCGCACAGCCCCATCCCCATCGGCAGCCCCAGCCAGGCGCCGCCGACGATCCGGTCCCAGAGGGAGGGGTCCGTACCGGCGCCGTTGAGGCTCAGGAACACGGCGATCGAGTTGTGGCGCGGTCCGGCGAGGACGTTGTCGACCAGCAGGGGCAGCGCGCCGAGCAGGAACCCGCCCGCCGTCACGATGGCCGCCCGGCGGGTGAGGACCCGGCCGGCGACCAGCACGATCAGCGCACCCAGCAGGTACGGCGCCGGCAGCCAGTGGTTCCACACGATCAGCCCGGCCAGGAGTCCCCAACCGGCGAAGATACGTCGGCGTGGCCGGTCGCCGGTGAGCAGGGCGTACGTGAGCAGGAGCAGCCCGGCCACCATCGGTCCGGTCTCCGGATAACCGCCCCCGGCGATCAACTGGTTCTTCACCACCCGGTCCGCGCCGAAGGCGAGCAGGGCCGTCGTTCCGACCGCGAGTCCGGCCGAGAACAGCCGCCGTACGAGCAGGAACATCAGGACCAGGAACAGCGCGTACAGCAGCAGGGTGGGCACCCGCAGCGCGGTCACCGACGGGCCGAACAGTCCCACCAACGGCGCGGCCAGGTACGCCTCGATGGTGCCCATGTAGTGCTGGCCGTAGAAGAACACCGGCAGCCCGCGCCCCTGGCTGACGTGCAACGCGGCCAGCCCCATGGTCGCCTCGTCGCTGTTCGTGGGCGGTGATTCGACCAGCGTCAGCCAGATCCGCCAGGCGAGCCCGAGCCCGCCCAGGATCGCCGCCATCAGGGTGTACCGATCGGGGCGGAGGGCTGTCGGCTGCACGCCCGGCAGTCTGGTCCATCGCGACCGTCGGGCGTCTGGCACCCCCGCGTCCGTCGGGCCGCGCGGCGTCGGGGTCCGGTGCCGTCGTACGTTCGACAGCACCGGACCCGTTCGCCGTATCCACCGGCACCCGTTCGCCGCGTCTACCGCCCCGGCTCAGTCGAGCAGGGCGGTCACCGTGCCGGCGGCGACCGTACGGCCGCCCTCCCGGACCGCGAACCCGAGCCCGACGTCCATCGCGATCGGCTGGCCGAGCCGTACCGTCAGCTCCACCGTGTCGCCCGGCGCGACCTGCGCCAGCTCCCCCAGGTCCACCGCACCGACCACGTCGGTGGTACGGAAGTAGAACTGCGGCCGGTAGTTGGCGTGGAACGGCGTGTGCCGGCCACCCTCGGCGGTGGTCAGCGCGTGCAGTTGCGCCGTGAAGGCACGGTGCGGCGTGACACTGCCCGGCGCGGCCAGCACCTGACCACGCTGCACCTGGTCGCGCTTGACCCCGCGCAGCAGTACGGCCGCGTTGTCCCCGGCCTCGGCGGTGACCAACGTACGGCCGAAGGTCTCCAGCCCGGTCGCCACGGTGGCCAGGGTCGGCCCGAGCCCGACCACCTCCACCTGGTCCCCGGCGCGCAACGTGCCGCGCTCGATCGCACCGGTGACCACGGTCCCCCGACCGGAGATGGTGAGTACGTTCTCGATCGGCATCAGGAACGGCTCCCCCAACTCCCTCGGCGGCACCGGGACGTAACGGTCGACCTCGTCGAGCAGCTCACCGATGGAGGCGACCCAGTGCGGGTCACCGGCCAGGGCGCGCAGCGCCGAGACCCGTACCACCGGGACCTCGTCGCCGGGGAAGCCGTACTCGGTCAGCAGTTCCCGCACCTCCAGCTCGACCAGGTCGAGCAGCTCGGGGTCGGTCACCGCGTCGGCCTTGTTCATGGCCACCACCAGGTACGGCACCCCGACCCGCCGGGCCAGCAGCACGTGCTCGCGGGTCTGCGGCATCGCACCGTCCAGCGCCGAGACGACCAGGATCGCCGCGTCCACCTGCGCCGCCCCCGTGATCATGTTCTTCACGTAGTCGGCGTGACCGGGCATGTCGACGTGGGCGTAGTGCCGGGTGGTGGTCTCGTACTCGACGTGGGCGATGGTGATGGTGATGCCCCGGGCGACCTCCTCCGGTGCCCGGTCGATGCCGTCGAACGAGACGAACCGGTTGACCGCCGGGTCCCGGTCGGCGAGCACCTTCGTGATGGCGGCGGTCAACGTCGTCTTGCCGTGGTCGACGTGCCCCATCGTGCCGATGTTGAGGTGCGGCTTGGTACGGACGAACTGGGTCTTGGCCATGATGGCTTCTCCGCGAAGGGTGGAGCTGGAATGGCGGACGGAGGTACGCGGGCGGATGCCAATCCGCGAACAGGAAGAACCGCGCCAGAACCGCGCGTCGCGGCGTCACCGGTGGGGCGACGCCGGGGAGACCGGGCCACCCTCCTCCGTGGGTTCCGCTGGTGCGGGAGGAGGGTCAGCTTCGCGTATCAGCCGGCCGCGGGCAGGCGTCGGCGGCAGCCGGCAGGTGTAGACCTGCGGGCCGCACGACGGCTGCGGTGGCGAACATGGCGATCACGTTAGGCCGGAACGCCAGGTACCACCACCGATATTCCGCCGGGCCTCCGGGTGGGGTCCAGCACCCGGTGGCCGCCGGGTGAACGTCGACCGAACTAGATCTTGCATGCGTTCCGTCGGGCTATCACCGCACATATGGTCGAAGACGGGGAACGCATCACATTCCTTATCGGACAGTCCGCAATGGGGGAAAAATGTCTCGACTCGTGAGCCGTGGTCTGACCGCCCTGGCAATGGCCGGAGCAGCCGTCGCGACCTCGCTGGTTGCCGCCGCACCGGCACAGGCGGCGTCCTACTACAACCTGGTCAACTACAAGAGCGGCCTGTGCATGTCGATCGCCGGCGGCGGCAGTACGGCCAACGGCGCTCACGTGATCCAGTGGGGCTGCAACGACGGCTGGGAACAGGTGTGGCGCCAGTCCGGCAACCGCCTGATCAACGGCAAGAGCGGCAAGTGCCTCTCCCTCGACAACGGGGGCAGCACCGCGAACGGCACCCACGCCATCCAGTGGACCTGCAACGACGGCCCCGAACAGGACTGGTATCCGAGCGGCGGCTACCTGGTGAACGGCAAGAGCGGCAAGGTGGCATCGCTCGACAACGGCGGCAGCACCGCGCAGGGCACCCACGTCATTCAGTGGCCGAGCAACGGCGGCTCCGAGCAGGGCTGGGCGTTCTACCTGAAGTACGAAGAGGTCTGATCCCGCCGCCGCCCAGCAAAGCAGCGGCGGGCTCCACCACCAAGATCACGCGTAGCCACACTTCCGTCGGAGGTGTGGCTACGCCTCGTGCGCGAGCGCTCATCATCGCCCGTCAACCGCACCTTGGTTGGGTACGGCGAGAGGGATGGTCCGGGCGCCGGAGCCGAAACAGGTCTTCTCCGTGCTCAGCTCAGGATGGATGGGCGCCACCTGACCCGTGACCAGGTCGGGGAATTCGAGCGGGCAGTGGCAGCACCTGCTGGGCGCGTCCGGCACCGGACGGTGAGTGGCTCCGGTCATCGGTCACACCGCCCGCAGCCGGCGGCGGATCGGGGGCTCGTCGATCCAGCCGAGAAACCGGACCTCGATCTGCTCGGCGGTCAGCTCCACCAGAACGGGAGCCGCCCTGTCCCGGAAGTGCGCCATGAAGGCCAGCATGCGGTCCGGGTCGTCCCGGTAGAGCGTCCACATCCGGCGCCGGAAGACCAGGCACGGCCACTCCCCGTTGTCATCGCGGCAGCGCCAGTCGTCACCGGGGCGGTGCGGGGCGCGCAGATCGTCCTCGTCGTCGTCGGTCACCAGGCACTCCGTTCTCTTCGGGAAGTCAGGTCAGTTGGACGATCCGGTGCCGGGAGCCGTCGGGCAGGATGACCACGAACTCACCACCGGGGGCGATCGTCTCCAGCCGCCGCGCCAGCAGCAGCGACCGGTTGAGGGCATCGGTCCGGCTGAGGGTCACACCGGCCAGAAAGTCGAGCGCGTCGGCGGCGGCCGGAGTGAGGTTGAAGGTCACCTTGGTAAGGGCGCTCATCCGGTACGCCGTACCTGCACCCAGCCAAGAAAACGCTCGTAGAGGACGCGGGAGTCGGGCGGCTCGCTCAGTTGCGGATCGATCGAGTGGAGATCTTCCAGCGCCTCGACGAATTGGGCGGCCAGGAAGAGGGTCAGGTTGATCGTTTTATCGCGAAAACCGGCCGTCAGGTCGAGCCGCGCGTCCGCGCAGGGCCACGGCTGAGCATCCGTACGGCAGATCCACAGCGGTTTCAGGGGCAGATGTACGGGACTTTCCCCCGCTCGCCCGGTCATGCCGGACCACGTCGATCCCGTACCCGGTAGCCGGTCCGCTGGCCGAGCGTCATGATGCGCGGCCGGTATTCGGCGGTCGCCTCCGTGGCCCAGCGCGGGGGTACGGGTGGCGGCTGCGTCACCTCCGACTGCGGCGAAGCGGCGACCGCCGTTCGCCGTCGGAGCAGGTCCCGCCAGCGTCGGATGAGTGACATCGCATCTCCTCATTGTTGGCTGCGGGTCCGTCCCGTGGGGGCGGGACGGACCCGCGCAGTTCCACCCGTCCTTGTCGACGCTTCGCATCGAAGGGATGCGGATCCGAGCAGAACCGCTTGCGGTCCACTCTGTACGGCAGCTTCCGGAGATTGCAATGGTCGATCTTGCGACAATTCAAAATAAGTAGTCGCTGTATCGACATCCGACGTTCAGTCGTCGCATAATCGTTTCGCGGATGCAGGAAATTGAGACAGGGGGACGAATGACGGATACGGGATCGTCCGTACCGCGTAGACAGTTGGGGCGGTACCTGAAGCAGGCTCGCGAACAAGCGGGGATCACTCTTGAGGCCGCAGCAAGAGATCAAGAATGGTCCCGCGCGACGATGTACCGGATCGAGGGCGGATACGCTGCCGTACGTCGGGCTGATGTCGTCTCGATGTGCACGGCCTACGGCGTGTCGGCCAAGATGACGGAGGCGTTGATCGCGCTCGCGGCCGAAACCAAGGCCAGAGGCTGGTGGCACGCGCACGGCGATGCCATCCCAGCATGGTTGGAGCTGTACGTCGGTTTGGAGGCAGTCGCCTCTCGTTTGCGTCAGTACCAGCCAGCGACCATCCCTGGCCTCCTACAGACCAGGGAGTACGCCGAAACGCTGTTGCGCTCCAACCCAGAGATGCCGGACCCGGAGATCGACCGGCTCGTCGCGGTCCGGATGGAACGACAAAAGATCCTCCGGAGGAAATCGCCTCCGCCGCCAAAACTGGATGTGGTGCTGGAAGAGGCCGCCTTGCGGAGGCGGGCGCCGGGGATGAAGCTCCAACTCGCCCACCTACATGAGCAGGCGACGAACGGAACAGCGACCATCCGCGTTGTCCCGGCGGCTGCCCCGCTCAACTACGCGCTGACCGGGGTCACGTTCGTCATCATGGACTTTGCGCCGGTCGGGGTTCGAAGTCCGGAGCCAACCACGGTCTACAGTGAGTCGCTGACGGGCGCCCTCTACCTCGACAAACCACCGGAAGTCGCCACGTACGATCGGGTATGGGAAGCGTTGGAGGATCTGTCGCTCACCCCCTCCCTGTCAGCTGACCTCATAGCCATGATCGCGAAGGAGACCAGCGATGACTGACCTAACCGGAGCGATCTGGCGCAAGTCCAGCCGCAGCAACGGTGCAGGTGGCGAGTGTGTAGAGGTCGCCGACAACGTTTCCGGTCACGTACTCGTTCGGGACACCAAGGACCGTGACGGTGGCACGCTGGCCTTCGGGCCGGCGGCGTGGAGCGCCTTCGTCGGCTTCGCCAAGACCGCAGCCCACTGACGACAGACCGATAGGAAGAAAGCCCCCAGCGTTGACGCTGGGGGCTTTCTTTGTTCTGCTGGCCCAGCGCCGGTCCCCTGCCGACCCGTGGGCGCGGGCCGGCCGGGGACCGGTCACCGAAAGATCGGTGGTGCTGTGGCGAATTTCTGCCCTCATAGGGGCAGCGGACCGCCACAGCCCGACCGGCGGGACACGCGCCGACCCCGCTGGACACCTCCGACAGGGCGGAACACGCACCCACCGGGCCGGACACGAGGGAGGTCCCCGGCCGACCCGTGGGCGCGGGTCGGGCGGGGACCGTCCTACTGCTGGTGGTACCTGTTACGTGGGTGTTGCGTCAGCCGTCGACTCAGCCGAGGCCGTTCTTGACCGCGGTGATCAGTTCACCGTTGGTGGTGTCGCCGGAGAGTTCCCAGAAGAAGGAGCCGCCGAGACCCTGGTTGTTCGCGTACGACATCTTGCCGTTGATGGTGCTGGGGGTGTCGTAGCTCCACCAGTTGCTGCCGCACTTGGCGTACGCGGTGCCGGCGATCGTGCCGGTGACCGGGCAGGTGTTCTTGAGGACCTTGTAGTCCTCGATGCCGGCCTCGTAGGTGCCCGGTGCCGCCCCGGTGGCGCTGCCGCCCGGTGCCGCCTGGGTCACCCCGGTCCAACCGCGACCGTAGAAGCCGACACCCAGCAGCAGCTTGCTGGCCGGGATGCCCTTGCTCTTTAGCTTCTGGATCGCGGCGTCGGAGTTGAAGCCCGCCTGCGGAATACCGGTGTACGACGTCAGCGGCGAGTGCGGGGCGGTCGGGCCCTGCGCGGCGAACGCGCCGAAGTAGTCGTAGGTCATCGGCATCAACCAGTTGAGGTTGTTGATCGCACCGGCGTAGTCGGTGGCGTCGATCTTGCCGCCGTTGCTGCCGTCCGCGGTGATCGCCGCGGTGACCAGGGCGGAAGAACCGAACCGGGTACGCAGCGCCTGGATCACGTTCTTGAACGCGTTCGGACCGCTGGCGTCACAGGTCAGGCCACAGGCGTTCGGGTACTCCCAGTCGACGTCGATGCCGTCGAACACGTCCGCCCAGCGCGGGTCCTCGACCAGGTTGTAGCAGGAGTTCGCGAAGGCGGTCGGGTTCGCGGCGGCCTGGGTGAAGCCGCCGGACCAGGTCCAGCCACCGAAGGACCAGATCACCTTGATGTTCGGGTACGCCGCCTTGAGCTTGCGCAGCTGGTTGAAGCTGCCCCGCAGCGGCTGATCCCACGTGTCGGCTACGCCGTCCACACTCTCCGCCGCCGTGTACGCCTTCTCGTAGTCGGCGTAGCTGTCACCGATCGTGCACTGGCCGTTCGTGGTGTTGCCGAAGGCGTACATGATGTGGGTCAGCTTGGACGCGGACCCGCTGGTGACGATGTTCTTGACGTGGTAGTTGCGGGCGTAGACGCCCCACTGGGCGAAGTAGCCGACGACCTTCTTGCCGCCCGGCGGCGGGTTGGTCGGCGGCGTGGTGGTGGGCGGGTTGGTCGGCGGCCGGGTGGTCGGCGGCGCGGTGGTGGGCGGGGTCGTCGGCGGGGTGGTCGGGGGCCGGGTGGTCGGCGGGGTGGTCGGGGTGGTCCCGCCGCCGCACGAGGCGCCGTTGATGGTGCAGTTCAGCGGTGCCTTGTACGCGCCGGTGCCGTTGTAGCCCCAGGAGAACGAGGCGCCCGGCGCGAGCGCACCGGCCCAGCTCTTCTTGACCGCGACGTAGTGGTTGTTGGTCCGGGTCACGTCGGCGTCCCAGAAGCTGCCGATGGTGGTGCCGGACGGCAGGTCGAACTCCAGCCGCCAGGTGGCGAGCGAGGCGTCGGTGCCGTTGGTGATCGTGACGCGGGCCTCGTGACCGGTTCCCCAGTCGGAGGCGGCCGCGAACGTGGTGGTGACGTTTCCGGCGCCGAAGGCCGCGGTCACCGGGACGGCGGCGACCGCCACCGCTACCACGGCGCCGGCCCAGAACGCCCGACGGAGGGAACTTCTCATGCGGCGTCTCCCTGAAAACAGTTAGGAAACTTTCCAAATAGCAAGTGAGACGCTACTCACGGGTTCACCACTCCGTCAAGATGTCCATGTTTCGATTTCCGGATGTCGGCGGATGACCAGGTCAACGGGTAACCTCACGCACATGACGATCTTCGACATCAACCTGGCGGCGCTCGGCGGCGGTCCGGCCCGGTTGGATCAGTACCGCGGCAAGGCCGTCCTGGTGGTCAATGTCGCCTCCAAGTGCGGCAGCACCCCGCAGTACGCCGGCCTCCAGGCGCTCCAGGACAGCTACGGCGAGCGCGGGTTGGTGGTGCTCGGCGTACCGAGCAACCAGTTCGCCGGCCAGGAACCCGGCACCGCCGAGGAGATCGCCGAGTTCTGCTCGACCAATTACGGGGTGACGTTCCCGCTGACGGAGAAGATCGAGGTGAACGGCCCCGGCCGGCACCCGCTCTACGCCGAGCTGGTCGACTCCCCCGACGCGGACGGCTACACCGGCGACATCCGCTGGAACTTCGAGAAGTTCCTGGTCGCCCCGGACGGCACGGTCGCCGCCCGGTTCCCCACCAAAACCGACCCCCAGTCGGCCGAGGTGACCCAAGCCATCGAACACCTCCTCCCGAACTAACCCACCCCGGATCCGTCGACGATCTTGCAGTTGTGGTGCCCGAATCAGGGGATTCCTCCGGATTTGCGTACCACCACAAGTGCAAGATCGTCGCCGTGTCCGGGGCTCGGGCGGGCGAGCCGGCCTGGTCCGGTCGACGATTTCGCTGGTCGGAGAATCGGGGCGGGCGGGGCGGGCGGGCGTGATTTGATCACCGCATGAGCCTGGTGGGGGAAAGCTACGGAACCGGTCTGCCGATGCTGTGCCTGCCCGGTTTCAGCCTGGCCGGGTCGGCGATGGTGGCCGCACTGGAACCGGCCGTGGCCGCCAGTGCCGGGCTGCGCCGGATCTACCTCGACCTGCCGGGCACCGGCCGGTCCCCGGGTGGGCCGGAGAACTCCGACGGTGTGCTTGACGCGGTCGCCGACTTCGTCGACGCGGAGATCGGCACCGCCCCGTTCCTGGTCGCGGGCTGGTCCTACGGCGGCTACCTCGCCGCCGGGCTGGCCCGGCGCCGGCCGGACCAGGTCGCCGGGCTGCTGCTGATCTGCCACGGCACCAGGATCCTGCCGACCGACCGGGACGTCCCGGTGGCTCCGGTGGTGAGTGAGGAGGCCGACTGGCTGGTCGACGTGCCCCCGGATCTGCGCGCCCACCTGTCGGTGGCGGTGGGCAACCGGACCAGGGAAGCGGCCGAACGGGTGGCGATGGTCCTGGCCGCGTCGGGGCCGGGCGACGAGGAGTACCTGGAGCGGCTGCGCAACACCGGTTACCAGCTCTCCGACGAGACCTCCACGCGGGTCTTCCTCGGACCGACCAGCCTGATCGCCGCCCGCCAGGACTACATCGCCGGGTACGCCGACCAGTTCCGTGCCCTGGCCAGCTACCCGGCGGCGAGTTACGCCCTGCTCACCGACGCCGGGCACTACCTGCCGTTCGAGCAGCCGGAGGCGTTCCGCGGGCTGACCCTGGACTGGCTCGCCCGGTGCACGGCGGTGCTCGGTGGGCCACCGCTCGACCACCCCGCCGGCTGACACGGGGCAGAAATCGTGGGGTACGCGGTACACAATCAGCACCCATGAACGACTTCGATTTCCTCATCGGCTCGTGGAACATAGTCAACCGCCAACTCACGAAGATCTTCTCCGACAGCGACGACTGGAACACGTACCCGTCCAGCAGCACCTGCCAGCCCGTCCTCGGCGGGGTGGGCAACGTGGAGGAGATCGTCTTTCCGGAGACCGGTACGCGGGGAATGACACTGCGGCTGTTCGACACCGAACGCAAGCAGTGGTCGCTGTACTGGGCGAACAGCCGTACCGGACTGCTCTACCCGCCGGTGGTCGGCACCTTCACCGACGGCCGGGGTGACTTCTACGGCGACGACACCCACGAAGGTACGCCGATCAAGGCCCATTTCATCTGGTCCGGCATCACCCCGACCTCGGCCCGTTGGGAGCAGGAGTTCTCCGCCGACGGAGGTCGCACCTGGGAGACGAACTGGGTCATGGAGTTCACCCGGGCCTAGGCACCGGCGCCGCCGGGTGGGGCAGCCGGGTCAGGAAGTCGCGCAGGATCCGGTGCCACTCGCGCTGACGTTCCAGGTGCAGGTCGTGACCGGCGTCCGGCAGCTCGACCAGTTCGCTGCCGGGCAGCCGGTCCAGCATCCGCCGGGCCTGGTCCGCCCCGACCACGCCCCGACCGGCCCGGACCAGCAGGGTGGGGCAGCGGACCGCCGACCAGTCGGCCCAGAACGGCGTGACCGACGCCTCGCGTACCGACTCGACCATCAGCTCCGGCACGAACCGGGGCCGCCAGCCGTCGACCTCCTCGGTCAGCCCGTCCGCCCAGGCCCGACCCCGGTCACCGCCACCGAAGAAACGCACCGCGTCCGCGTACGACGGGAACGGGACCGGCCAGTTGGCCAGCCACTCGCCGATCCTCCTCGGGTCCGCCCGGTCACCGCCCGGCCAGGCGTCGACCACCACCAGGGCCCGGACCAGGCGCGGGTAGCGGGCCGCGGTGAGCATCGCGGTGTGCCCGCCGAGGGAGTGTCCGACCAGCACCACCGGGGCTGCCCGCAGCGCGCTGACCACGGCGGCGACGTCGGCGACGTACGCCGAACGGGTCACCTGCGCGGGCCGGCGTTCGCTGCGGCCGTGTCCGCGCTGGTCCAGGGCGAGCACCCGGTGGGCGCCGTCGAGGGCGGCGGCGCTCGCGTCCCACTCCCCCGCGTGACCGGCCAGCCCGTGCAGGAACAGCACCGGCGGTTCCGGGCCGGACCGGTCGAGGCAGGCCAGTCGTACGCCGTCCCGGCTCACCGTGCGCCACTCGCCGACCGCAACCATGGGCACCCCCTCGCGGGTGGGACCCGCCCACCCCGCCGCCCGAATTCTCGGCCCGCAACGCGCCGACCAGGCAATATCTTCGAGTAACGATTTGATTACTTGACGTGCTGCACTTGCCCGAGAGTCCGATGAACGAGACTCTTTGGTGCGGAACCGCTCGATCGGCGCTCGCCGTACCAGGGAGGCAGTATGCGTTCGTCCCGACCGCACGCCCGTACGCTCCGACGGATCCTGGCGATCGCCTCGGCGACCCTGCTCGGAGCGGGTCTGAGCACGGTCGCGGCCCAGCCGGCCGGCGCCGCCGGGGTCGGTTACGTCCGGCTCGCCCACCTGTCCCCGGACACCCCGGCCGTCGACGTCTACCTGGGCACGGCCACCGGCTCGGACGAGCCACGGGTCTTCCCCGCGGTCGGGTACGGGGTCGTCTCGGGTTACCTGACCCTGCCGGTCGGCCGGTACGCGGTCGCGATGCGCCAGGCCGGTGCCCCCGCGACCGCCCAACCGGTGCTCACCACCGAGGTGGCGGTGACCGCCGGGGACGCGTACACGGTCGCCGGGGTGGGTCGCTACGCCGACCTGGGGCTGCGGGTCCTCGACGACGACATCAGCGCGCCGGCCAGGGGGCGGGCGAAGGTACGCGTGGTGCAGGCCTCCGTACGGGCACCCGTGATCGACGTCGCCGCGGCGGACGGGCCCACCATCGCCGACGCCGTACAGTTCGCCACCACCACCCCGTACTCCCAGGTCGAGCCGGGCTCGTGGAAGCTGCGACTGAACAGCGCCGGCGGGACCCCGACCACGGCCGACGTACGGCTCGCCGCCGGGACGGTCTACTCGCTCCTGGTGCTCGACGCCGAGCAGGGCGGGCTCACCACCGAGTTGCGGGTCGACGCCCGGGGCGGCGAGGTGGTGCCGGCCGGCGGGGTGGACACCGGCGCGGGCGGCGCCCGGGAAGGGGTTGGCGCCCAGGACCGGGTCGGGCTCGAAGCGTCGGAGGCGAGCGAGGACCCCGGCCGGACCTACCCGCTGATCGCCGCCGTCGCGGCCGGTGCCCTGCTGGTCGTGCTCGCGGCGGCAACCGTGCTGCTGCTCCGGCGCCGCGCGCGGCGTACCTGGTGAACACCGCGCCGCCCACGCGTGCCGCCGGGATCAGGCGGCACCGTGGGCGGTGGCCCCACTTCGGGGTACGGACGACAACCGGGAACCGGGTGCCCGCGGTGAGCGGGGCACTCGGCGACTCGGACGGGCCGGGACCGGCCGGCGTGGGCGGTGCCCTCGGCGACCCGGACGGGCCGGGACCGGCCGGCGTGGGTGGGGCATTCGGCGACCCGCACGGGCCGGGACCGGCCGGCGGCCTGCCCCGGCGGACCGGGCTGGCGCTGCTCGGACTCGGTGTCCTGGTGCTCGCCCTGATCACCGGCACCGGGCTGGGCCTGGCCGGTGCCGGGCCCGCGACCACGGCCGTGGTGTGGCGGGCGGGCTGCGCCACCGGCTGCCCGCCTACCGATGCGTTACCGCCCTTCGGCCCGCAACCGCCCATCGGCGCCCGACCGGCGCAACCGGAACCGTCCACCCCACCCGCCGGCCCACCGAGCCGGGTACGGATCCCCCGCATCGGCGTGGACTCGTCCCTGGAGGTGCTCGGCCTGGACCGGTCCGGGCAACTGGCCGCGCCGGCGGACTTCGCCCGGGCCGGCTGGTTCGGCGCCGGTACGGCACCGGGCGACACCGGCCCGGCGGTGATCGCCGGACACGTCGACTCGACCACCGGCCCCGCGGTCTTCTACCGCCTGTACGAGCTGCGCGCTGGCGACCGGATCGAGGTGCTCGACGGTGAACGCTCGATCCCGTTCGTGGTGGTGGCCACCAGCCGGTACAAGAAGGACGAGTTCCCCACCGCCGAGGTGTACGGCCCGACCCCCGGCCCGGAGCTGCGCCTGATCACCTGCGCCGGCACCTTCGACCGCGACACCCGCCACTACCGCGACAACCTGGTCGTCTACGCCGTCGCCGCCCCGTGAGGCCGAGGGCTCGCCGAACCGGGACCCGGTCAGAGCCGGCGACGACCCTGGAAGCCGCAGTCGGCGCGGTGGTACCAGCGGATGTCGTCGTCACCCTCCAGCCAGCACCAGAGCACCTGCCGGCCCTCCCGCTCCCCGACGAAGTCGAGCAGCACCGGGGCGAAGCCCTTGACCTGGATCTCGTGCTCGTTGAGCTCCTCCAGGATGCCGTGCAGCCGGGCCTCCAGGGCCTTGACCTCCGGTACGCCACCGAGCGGACTGAGCCCGCCGCCGTCCAGATCGGCCCGTAGCTCCGCCAGGTCGGCGCGCAGCAGGATCAGCTCGTCGATCCGGGGGCGCAGGGTGGCGATCAGGTATCTGGCCTGGGCGAGGGTGAACACACCGGACAGTATGGGCCACCGACCGTCGAACCGGGGCGACCCCGAGCCCGGCTAGTCGCTCTGCGCGGCGATCTCCCGGGCCCGGTCCCGGGCCGCCTCCAGCGCGGCGAGCAGAGCGGCGCGTACGCCGTGCTTCTCCAACTCCCGGATCGCGGAGATGGTGGTGCCGGCCGGTGAGGTGACCGCCTCCCGAAGCTTCACCGGATGTTCACCGGAGTCCCGGAGCATGACCGCCGAGCCGATCGCGGTCTGCACGATCAGTTCGTGGGCGACCTGCCGGGGCAGCCCGAGCAGGATGCCGGCGTCGATCATCGCCTCGACCAGGAGGTAGAAGTAGGCCGGTCCGGAGCCGGAGAGCGCGGTGACGGCGTCCTGCTGCGACTCGGGCACCCGGATGGTCGAGCCCAGCGGGGTGAACATCTCCTCGGCCAGGCTCAGGTGCGCCCCGGTCGCGTACGGACCGGCGGAGATCGCCGTCATCGCCTGGTCGACCAGGGCCGGGGTGTTCGTCATGACCCGGACCACCGGGGTCCCCTCCGGGAGCCGCCGCCCGAAGAAGCTCGTCGGCAGGCCCGCGCAGAGCGAGATCACCAGCTTGTCGGCCGGCACCTTGGGGCCGATCTCGTCCAGGAGCGTGCCCGCGTCCTGCGGCTTCACCGAGATGGCGAGCACGTCGGCCTCGGCGACGGCGGTCAGGTTGTCCACCACCCGGATCCCGTACCGGGTGGCGAGTTCCTCGGCCCGGGTCTGCCGCCGGGTGGTGGCCAGCAGCCGGCCCGCCGGCCAACCGGCCCGGAGCAACCCGGAGAGCATCAGCTCACCGATCTTCCCGGTGCCGATCACGGCCACCGTGTGCGCACCCGGTGCCATCTGGTTCCCCCCTCGTCGGTTCCGGTCGCACCGAACCGGGGTGGTCTCCGCTGGCTGGAACCAGCTTCGCGGAGTCCACCCCGGCCCGGGTGGTACGTGGCCGATCAGCTTCCGAAGAAGACCTCGGCCTCTTCGTAGCGCTCGATCGGCACGGTCTTCAGCTCGCGGGTCGCCTCGGCCAGCGGCACCCGGACGATGTCGGTGCCCTGCATGGCGACCATCTTGCCCCAGTCGCCCTCGTTCACGGCGTCGATCGCGTGCAGGCCGAGCCGGGTGGCGAGCACCCGGTCGAACGCGGTCGGGGTGCCACCGCGCTGGATGTGCCCGAGCACGACCGTACGGGCCTCCTTGCCGGTCTTGGCCTCGATCTCGCCGGCCAGCCACTGCCCGATGCCGCCGAGCCGGACGTGCCCGAAGGAGTCCAGCTCCTGGTTGTGCAGCACCATCTGCCCGTCCAGCGGCTGTGCGCCCTCGGCGACGACCACGATCGGGGCGTACTGCTTCTGGAACCGCTTCTCGACGTAGGTGGCCACCTGCTCCACGTCGAACTGCCGCTCCGGCAGGAGGATCACGTTGGCGCCACCGGCCAGGCCGGCGTGCAGCGCGATCCAGCCGGCGTGCCGGCCCATGACCTCGACCACCAGGGTGCGGTGGTGGCTCTCGGCGGTGGTGTGCAGCCGGTCGATCGCCTCCATCGCGATGTTGACCGCGGTGTCGAAGCCGAACGTGTAGTCGGTCGCGTTGAGGTCGTTGTCGATCGTCTTCGGTACGCCGACCACGTGGACGCCGAGTTCGGTCAGCTTGGTCGCGACGCCGAGGGTGTCCTCGCCGCCGATCGCGACCAGTGCGTCGACGCCCTGCGCGGCAAGGTTGTCCTTGATCCGCTCGACCCCGTTTTCGATCTTGAACGGGTTGGTCCGGGACGAGCCGAGGATGGTCCCGCCGCGCGGCAGGATCCCCCGCACCTCGTCGATGCCGAGCTGCTTGGTCAGCCCCTCCAGCGGACCGCGCCAGCCGTCGCGGAAGCCCACGAACTCGTGACCGTAGGTAGCGACACCCTTACGCACGACCGCTCGGATCACCGCATTCAGACCCGGACAGTCACCGCCGCCGGTGAGCACGCCGATACGCATGATCTGCTCATCCTCCAGGAGCTTCAGGTAAGCCCAATTCAGCCCCAGGAGCGAAGTCACGTCAGACCATCGGCGTCGTTGCCGGCCCGGGGCGGGCCGTCAATGCGCACTGTAGTCGTCGCGCCGGAGGCAAGCCAGCACGCCTCACGGGCGGGGAGGGACCCCGGTCGACCTTCGGGCGGAGCCGTCGGCCCGGCCGGCATCGACCGGGTTCAGCCGCCCATGGCCCGCCACCGGGCCAGGTTGTGCTGGGCGTCGACCAGCGCGTCATGCCGCTCGGCCGCCGCGTCCGGCAACGGCGGGCGCCCCAGGTCGTCCCAGCGCTGCCGCAGGTCCTTGGTGAACCGGGGGATCTCCCGGGGCAGGGCCGGCATCGCCCCCCAGAGCTGCGCGAGCGCCACGTGGTCGTACGCGGCGTACCAGGCCCACAGCTCCAGCTTCTCGTCCGGACGGCCGCGTACGGGCTCGGTCAGGAACTCGTAGAGCTCGTCGCGGATCCGCTCCCGGGAGCGCCAGACCCGGTCACCGGGGGACGGCAGCTTGTCCAGCACGTTGCGGCGGACCCAGGGCACGGCTCGGGAGTCGTCGAACTGCGTGGAGACGGCGTAGAACTCCCGGCCGTACTCGTCGACGACGCCGATCGACACGAGGTCGACGATCCGGCCGTCCTCGATGAATTCGCAGTCGTAGAAATAGCGGTAAACCATCCCCGCCATCCTCGCTCACCCACTCGACGGGTCCGGCGCCGGGGGCGTACCCGTCACCCGCGCGGGTCACCGGTCGTGCCGCCGGCCGGTCGCCCGGCTGCCACCGGGCCCGTCCCCCGCCGCTCACGCGACCGGCCGGACGACGGGCGCAGCACGCTCGCCGTCCGGCCGGTCGCGGCACCCCGCGACCCCAATCCGCCACGCCCCCGTACAGCCCCCACCCAGCGGCGGATCTGAGCACAAGAATGCCGGTCGCCAGGACGCAGGACTGTCACAGAAGCGATTCGAGGGGTGTACAGCACGCGACAGGACCGTCATGATCTGATGTGTACCGCTACCGGACGGGTCATCCGGTGTCAGATCATGTTGCTCTCGGGGGCGAGAGCCTCGACCGAAAGCAGACTGTGAGGGGTTGAGCCTTGGAGGTTCGCCTGCCGGAGCCGGGTGACGCGCTCACGGGTGTGCAGATGTTCGCCGGCCTCGAACCGGAGGTACGGCAGCGGGTGATCGCTGCCGCGGTCCCGCGCACCTATCGCAAGGGCCAACTGCTGTTCGTCGAGAACGACCCCGGCGAGTCACTGATCGTGCTGCGTCGCGGCGCGGTGGTCGTCTTCCGTACGGCACCGACCGGCGAGCGTGCCGTGCTGTCGGTGATCCGGCCGCCCGACGTACTCGGCGAGGTGTCCCTCCTGGACGCCTCCACCCGCTCCCTGTCGGCCGAGGCGATCGAGGACTGCACCGCACTCGCCCTGTCCCGGGGCGCCTTCATGGAGCTGGTCCACTCCAACCCGCGCATCCTCGACGCGGTGATGCGGTCGTTGGGCGGCCTGATCCGCCGGCTCACCGAACAGAACGCCGACCACGTCTTCCTCGACCTGCCCGGCCGGGTGGCCAAGACCCTGGTCCGGCTGGCCGGCGAGAGCCAGGCGCCGATGATCACGATCGAGCTGAACCAGAGTCAGCTCGCGGAGATGGCCGGCGGCTCGCGGCAGAGCGTCAACCAGGCGATCGGCTCCTTCGCCAGCCGGGGTTGGCTGCGTACGGAGGGGCGCCGGATCGTGGTAACCGATGTGGCCGCGTTGCGCCGCCGAGCGGGCATGTCCGACCGCTGATCGGCGTACACATTCCGGCCGAACGGAACGTGGGGCCCGCCGGTCGCTCTCGGCGACCCGCGGAACCCCACGGTTCCCGCTGCTGTGCTGCGGCAGCCCGGAAATCAGGGCTTGGTGCTGGTCGGTCCGACCCAGTCGGTGTCGGCGCCGCCGCCACCGGAGCCGCCGCCCGCCTCGCCCACGATTCCCTCGGCCTGGAGCCGGGCCAGCGTCGCGGCGTCCACATCGACCATCGCGCCCGCGGAGTGGTTGACACCCGCGTCGTCGGTCCACCCCTGTGCCAGCTGGACGTACACCATCGACGAATCTCCCTAACATCGCTCGATCACTTGGCTGCCCGACTGTAGCCGGCAGGCGCTCGGGTCAGCCGGCCGAACGAGTGTCTGCTAGCCAACAGCCCGGTTACCGACACTGGCGCGGACCGGCGATACTCGGCGTTGGCGACCAACACGGCCAGCACCCCGCAACACGGCCAGCAAGCCGCAACCCGGCCAGCACACCGCAAGCCGGGCAGCGACACGACCGGTTCGCCACCAGTGCTTCGGCTGGCGCTCCCATCTGGTTGCGGCAGCACGACCCATCCCGACCCGACTGCGGTAGGAGGACGTTATCTCCGCTCCGTGTGCCAAGTGTGGCCGGATCGCCGCAGCCGAAGACCGCTTCTGCGGCGGCTGCGGCAACGAACTCGTGCCCGCCTGCCCGCACTGCGACCGGCCGCTGGCCACCAACGCGGCGTTCTGCACCTCCTGCGGCAAACCCCGTCCGGGCGGGGCGACCCGGCCGGCGACCACCGCACAGGAGGACCGGCGGCGGGTCAGTGTCCTCTTTGTCGACCTGATCGACTTCACCCCGTACGTGGAGCGGGCCGACCCGGAACTCGTCCGCGGCATGCAGACGAGCTTCTTCTCCGCCGCCCGCCGAGTCGTCGGTCAGTACGGCGGGGTGGTGGAGAAGTACATCGGGGACGCGGTGATGGCGTTGTTCGGTGCGCCGGTGGCGACCGAGACCGACGCGTTGCGGTGTGTCCGGGCCGGGCTGGAGTTGCAGCGGGTACTGGCCCGGTTCGCCCCCGCCGACGCCGGTGGACTGCGGTTCCGGGTCGGGGTGTCGACCGGTGAGGCCCTCGTGGACGTGGCCGCCGCCCGCGACGGCGGTCAGGCGATCGTCGCCGGTGACGTGGTCAACACCGCCTCCCGGATGCAGTCGGTCGCACCCCCCGGCGGGGTGCTCGTCTGCGGCAACACGTACCTGCTGACCAAGGACGCGATCCGGTACGACGAGCAGCCGCCGGTGACGCTGCGTGGGCGGTCGTCGCCAACCGAGGTGTGGTTGGCCCTGGCGCCGGTACGCCGACAGCACCCGGACCGGGAACTCGACTCGACCCCGCTGATCGACCGGGAACACGAGCTGGGCCTGCTGGTCAACGCCCTGCACCGATCGGTCCGGGAACAGATCCCGCAGGTGGTCACGGTCTTCGGTCGGGCCGGCATCGGCAAGAGCCGGCTGGTCCGGGAGCTGTTCCGGCACGCTGACCGGCTGATCGACGAACCGGTCACCTGGCGTACCGGGCGCTGCCCACCGTTCGGGGAGAACGTCACCTTCGCCGCGCTCGCCGACATCGTGAAGTCCGAGGCGGGGATCCTGGACACCGACCCGGCGTCGGTCGCCGCCCAACGACTCGAGTCGGCGGTCAGCGAACTGGTCGCCACCAACGGCGAGACCGCCCGGGTGGTGGACGCGCTGCGCCCCCTGGTCGGGTTGCCGGGGCCGGCGCTGCCGGTGGAGGAGACCGAGTCGGCCTGGCGGCGGTTGCTGGTGGCGCTGGCCGCCCGGCGGCCGACGGTACTGGTCTTCGAGGACCTGCACTGGGCGGACGAGGCGATGCTGCGCTTCGTGGAACTGCTCGGCGCGTCGGCCCGCGACGTACCACTGGTGCTGCTCTGCACCGCACGGCCGGAACTGGTCGACCGGGAACCGAGCTGGGCGGCGAGCATCACCTCGTCGCTGACCATCAACCTGCCGCCGCTGCGCAACACCGGCATCGCCTCGCTCTACGCGCACATGTTCGGCCAGGCCGCGTTCTCCGCCGACATGCTCAGCCCGCTGGTCGAGGTCGCCGACGGCAACCCGCTCTACGCGTACGAGTACGTCCGGATGCTGATCGAGCAGGGTGCGCTGCGGCAGTCGGGGCGGGGGTGGTCGCTGGAGAAGCAGCACGACCTGCCGATGCCGGACAGCGTGCACGCGGTCATCGCGAACCGGGTCGACCTGCTCGACGTCACCGACCGTACGGTGCTGCTGGCCGCGTCGGTGGTCGGGATGCAGTTCTGGCCGGGTGCGGTCGCCTCGGCGCTCGGCCAGCCGGTCGAGTCGGTGGAGCGGGCCCTGCGCCGGCTGGAGCAGCGGGACTTCGTCCACGAGCAGGCCGGGTCCATCATGGCCGGTCAGCCGGAGTTCCGGTTCCGCCACGTGCTGGTACGCGACGTCTGTTACCAGCGGTTGCCGCGTACCGAGCGGGTGGCCCGGCACGAACGTACGGCGGACTGGCTGGACGCGCTGTCGCGCAGCCGGGACACCGACCTGGCCGAGGTCCTCGCCCACCACCGCTGGGCGGCGCACGAGATCGCCGGCACCCTCGGGGTGGACACCGAGCGGTACGCCCCGGCCGCACGGGACGCGCTGCACCGGGCGGCCCGCCGGGCGTACGCGTTGCACGCCCTCGACGCCGCGGCCAGCCACGCGGCGAAGGCGCTCCTGCTCGCCGGCCTCGACGACAAGCTGGACCGGCTGCAACTGGAACTGCTCAGCACCGAGATCTCGTTCTTCCGGGACGGGCGGGCGTTCCTGTCCGGTGGCGGGACCGAACAGTTGACCGCGCTCGCCGACCGGCTGTACGCGATCAACGACCAGGGTTCGGCCGCCCGCGCCTGGACCCTGCTCGGGCACGCGGCCTGGCTGCGTGCCGACCGGGCGGCGGCGCTGGCCTGCCTGGACCGGGCGGTGGAACTGTTCGACGCGCTGCCCGACAGCGAGCAGAAGGCCGAGGCGTACGCCGAACTCGGCCGGCTGCACATGCTCAACATGGAACGCGACCCGGCGCTCGCCGCCGCCGGTGCCGCGGCCGACATCGCCGAACGGCTCGGTCTGGTCGAGGCGCAGACCAACGCCCGGATCACCATGGCGTCGACCCGGTACTACGCCGGTGACCGGACCGGTCTGGACGAGTTGCACGCCGCCGTGCAGTTCTGCCGGACGCACAAGCTCCAGGCCCTGACCCGGGCCATGCAGAACCTCGCGTACGCGATGCTCGAGGAGGGCGACTGGGTCCAGTCCAACGCCATGCTCACCGCAGCCGCGGCCGAGCAGGGCGACGAGCAGACGCTGACCACCGGCTACTCCGGCGAGGCGATGCGGGCGTACTTCAACGGCGAGTTCGGCAAGCTCCTCGCCGCCGCGGACGCGTTCGTCGACACCGACGAGGGCCGCTGGGACATGCAGGTCCGGGGGCTGCGCGCCTGCCTGCGGGTGCTGCGCGGCGAACCGGTGCCGAGCGGCCGGGACAGCCTGGCGAACCGGGCCGCCCAGGCCGCCCTGCCATCGGGTACGGCCACCGCGGCGGGCGGGGCGGCGGCGGGCGGGGCGGCGCAGCCGAGCGGGCCGCAGGCCGTACCGGCTCAGCCGGTGTCGGTACCGGCCGGGGGTCAGCCGGTGCCGCTGGCGGACGACATCGCCGAGGCGCTGGAGACGGCCCGTCGCAGCGGGTTCCACCGGCTGCACTGGACCGTGCTGGGGCCGGCCGCCCTCTGCCGAGCCCTCCAGGGGCGCAGTGCGGACGTGGTCGAGTTGATCGACGAGTTGGCCGACACCTGGGCCCCCGTACCCGCCCTGGCCAGCGGTGAGTGGATCACCGCAGCCGCGTACGCCGCCGCGCTGACCGGGCGGGACCAGGCGGTACGCGTACGCGGGATGTTGGACCGGGTCACGCACCGTACGCCGTGGGCGGAGGCCGCGCTGCGTACGGTGACCGCCGCGGTGGCCGCCGCGGACGGTGACCATCACCGCGCGGCCCAGCTCTACGCGGCTGCCGCGGAGATCTACGCGCAGATCCCGGACGTGACCGACCGGATGCTGGCGCTGGCGCTGGCCGGAGGTGAGCTGAGCCGTTCGGGCGAGCGGGCGACCGCGCAGGTCACGCTCGCCGAGGTACGCGCGTTCGCGCTGCGCAACCAGGCGCCCGGTCTGCTCCGGCTGGGCGGCAACCCGGGTGGCGCGGGCGGGTGGTCCCCGGTCCTCGCCTCCTGAGAAGGGCCGCTCGCACCCCCACCGGTGAGGTTTTCGGCCTTTGCGACGAAGGTCACTTTTCACTCGATCATGAACGGGGGGGGGATCCGATCCGACCCGGCTCCCGATCAGTCGGCACAGCACGAGCGTCGGTCCCGACCGGATTCAGCGCGTACGCCGCCCCGCCCCACGGGGGGATCTGTCGGGAATGAGCCTACGAAGCGAGTACGGCGCGCCACAACGCACTCCCGGAACCCGCGCCTGCCGTGTCACGATTCAAGGCACGGCACGCGCGATCGCGCGCGACGGGGGTCTTGGTCGGGCGCGCGCACGCGCCGGTGAGGGAGGGTATCCAGTGTCACCGGGTGGTGCCCGCCGAGGGCGGCGGGACAACGGGCTCGACGCGACCGAATACGCCGTCGCTGGCGACGTGGACCCACGGGTGGGCGAACACCTGCTGGACGTCCTCGCCGCCGGCGGCATCGCCGCCTACCTCCAGCCCTCCGCCGACCTCAACCCGGTGACCCGGACCACCACGGTGCCGGCGCGACCGACCGACCGGCTCTACGTCGACCGGACCCACCTCGCGACCGCCCGGGACTACCTGACCCAACTCGCCGACGAGGGCACGCCGAGCCCGACGCCGTCCCGCCCCGATCCGGACGTGGACGCCGAGTGGGCCCGGATCGTCGCCGGCTACCACGCGGACGTGACCGAGGGCGCCCGGCCGTGGCCGGCGGCCGAGGACGTGAGCGTGGACGAGCCGGTCGACAAGACCGGCTCGGCCACCGGCACCACCACCCGGACCGGCCAGGAGAGCGCCGGACCGGCCACCGAGGTACGGCCGCTCCAGTCCGCCACCGACATCTCCGGGATCTCCCTCGACCCCCGGTCCGACCAGGGCTCCCTGCTCGACGGGCTGGACACCTTCGGCGCGGACCTGCCCGACGGCACCGAGGACCGGTACATCCCCCCGCCCCCGCCGCCACTGCCGCACGTCTCCAAGTACGCCGTGGCCGGGGTGCTCGCGGTTGTCCTGGGCTTCATCCTCTTCGTCTTCCCGAGCCTGCTGCCGATCGACCGGGGCCTGGTCACGCTGATCGGCTTCACCGGGATCCTGAGCGGGTTCGTCACCCTGATCTGGCGCCTGCGCTCGGGCGACGAGGAGGACGACGACCCCGACGACGGTGCGGTGGTCTGAACCCGTAACAGGCAAATAGTGAGATTGATCGCACACAGCGTGCGCGCGTAACACTCGTGTAACTTGATGTCAGTAGGAATACCCCTGTACGTCACCTCTCCTCACTCCCCCTCACGACTGCCCGATCGCGCATCATTCGCGGTGGTCGCCTCGCTCGGAACGAGGTGCCCGAATGCGACAGAGTCCGCTTGTGGTGGTGGCCAACCGGCTACCGGTTGACGACGGTGTGGCGCTCGACGGCGCCTGTGAGTGGCGTCGTAGTCCCGGTGGTCTGGTCGGTGCCCTACATCCCATCCTGAAGAAGACCCCGGCGGTCTGGGTCGGCTGGGCCGGCGGCAGTGGCCCCGCCCCCGCCGTATCCGACATCGACGGCGTACGGATGCACGCGGTACCACTCAGCGACGAGGACATGCGGGACCACTACGAGGGTTTCGCCAACGCCACCCTGTGGCCGCTCTACCACGACGCGGTCGAGCAGCCCGTCTACCACCGCCGCTGGTGGGAGGCCTACCAACGGGTCAACCAGCGGTTCGCCGAAGCCGCCGCGGAAGCCGCCGAACCGGGCGCCGTGGTCTGGGTGCAGGACTACCACCTGCAACTCGTACCGGGCCTGCTCCGGGCACTCCGCCCGGACCTGCGGATCGGCTTCTTCCTGCACGTCCCGTTCCCGCCACCCGAGCTGTTCATGCAACTGCCCCGTCGGGCCGAACTGCTGCTCGGCATGCTCGGCGCCGACCTGGTCGGCTTCCAGCGGGCCCAGGCGGCGCACAACTTCGCCCAGCTCGCGTCCAAGGTGCTCAAGCTGCCCGCCACCGACCGCCGGATCGCGGTGGACGACCGGGTGGTCCGGATCGGCGCCTTCCCGGTCTCCATCGACATGGCCGAGATGGAGGCACTGTCCCGCCGCCCGGACGTGGTCCAGCGGGCCCGCCGGCTCCGGGGTGACCTGGGCGACCCGCAGCACGTGATCCTCAGCATCGACCGGATGGACTACACCAAGGGCATCGAGCAGCGACTCAAGGCGTACAGCGAGCTGATCGCCAACGGCCACATCAAGGTCCGGGACACGGTCATGGTCCAGGTGGCGGTGCCGAGCCGGGAACGGGTCGAGCAGTACCAGGTCCTGCGCGAGCGGGTGGAACGCGAGGTCGGCCGGATCAACGGGGAGTTCGGGCGGGTCGGCGAGCCGGCGATCCACTACCTGACCCAGCCGTTCGACCGTACGGAGCTGGCGGCGCTCTACCGGATCGCGGACATCATGGCGGTGACCCCGCTGCGGGACGGAATGAACCTGGTCGCGAAGGAGTATGTGGCGGCCCGGGTCGACAACGGTGGCGCGCTGCTGCTGAGCGAGTTCGCCGGGGCGGCGGCGGAGTTCACCCAGGCGTATCTGGTGAACCCGCACGATCTGGAGGGGTTGAAACTGACCCTGATGCACGCGTTGCAGGCGACACCGGCGGATGTCAGCGACCGGATGCGGTCGATGCGCGACCATCTGCGGACGTATGACATTCGGGCTTGGGCTCGGGCTTATCTCACGTCTTTGGATCAGACCGGGGCGTTGGCTGATCGGTTGGCTCCTGCTTGATCTGTGGGGGGTTTCGGGGGGCTGCGTGCCCCGCTCCGAGCGGTCAAGCTTGATCTCTCCGCGGGGCACGCAGCCCCCCGAAACCTGACCTGGTCGTTCTGCGTCCGCAGGCGGCGGGTTGGCAGTGAGTGACTCGGGTGGGGTGGCTCAGTGGCTCGGGTGAGTTGGCTCAGTGGCTCGGGTGGGGTTGGCTCGAGTGGCTCGGGCGTTGGGGGTGGGTGGCTTGGGTCAGGGGGTGGGGAGGTCTTTGTCCAGCCAGTCGAGGAGGGCGTCCACGGGTTCGCGCCAGCGGGCGTCGAGCATCAGGTCGTGGCCCATGCCGGGAAAGAGCAGCGGGGCGGCGTCGTAGCGGCGGGCCGCGCGGGTGAGGGCGGCGGCGGAGACGATCCGGTCGTCGGGGCTGCCGAGGACGAGCAGCGGCGGGTTGCCGACGGGTGGCTCGGGGTCGCGGTGCAGCAGCAGTTGCCACTGGGCGCGTGCGGTGGCCCGGCCGAGTCGGGTGGTGTAGTCGGCGGCGGTCGCGGCGGGCAGTTCGCGGCTGAACAGTTGGCGGCGGTTGAGCCGCAGCCGGCCACCGAAGATCGCCGGCAGGGTGCCGGCGGGGTTGCGCCGCAGGGCGCCCCCGAACGTGCCCCAGCCGCCGAGCACCGGCGCGACCAGCACCCCGGCCCTGGCCGGATAGCGGGCCAGCGCGTGCGTCACCACGAGCGCGCCGGCGCCGTGCCCCACCAGCACCGTCTGCCGGGGCAGGCTCGCCGCCACCTGGACAACATCATGGACGTACGCCCGAAGCGTCGCCTTCGGCGCCGCGCCGCTGCCGCCGTGCCCGCGCAGGCTCACCGCGTGCGCCGCGAACCCGCGCGTCGCGCAGTGCTCCAACCAGTGCTCGGCGAAGGCCCACGCGCCGTGACCGAAGCCGGGTACGAACAGCAGCGGCGGCTTGCCCTCGTCGGCCTCGGGGGTGGCGCTGCGCACCTCGCGGCGTACGGGTGGGACCGGGTTGGACCAGTCGCGCGTCCGGATGATCCGGGTGCCGGCCGCGCTCATTTGCTGACCTCCAGGTCGTCGAGGACGGTTTGCAGCTCGCTCAGGTAGTCCCGGTGGCCGATCTCGAACCAGTGCCGGGTGCTGTCCTTGACCTTCGCCGAACTCCACCGGCGGGCGGCACCGGCCTCGACCCGCGCGGCGAACGCGTTGGCCCGGTCCGGTTCGGTCTCCTGTACGCGCAGGCGTCGGGCGATCGCCACCGTCTGCCAGTGCACGAGCGGGAAGATGCCGGAGTCGGACTGGAGCAGGCCGGCCACGGCCAGGGTGGGGTGGCGGCGCGGGAACGCGTTGAGGTAGAGCGTGGGGCGGCCGGAGTTGTCGTCGCCGAGGAGCTTCGGGTCGAGGAACTCGAACTTCGGCAGGTAGCCGGTGGCGAGCACGACCAGGTCCGGTTCGATCTGCTGCCCGTCGGTCAGTTCGACGCTGTGCCCACGGAACCGGGCCACGTCCGGTACGGGGGTGATGTCGCCGTGACCGACGTAGTAGACGAGTTGGCTGTTCGCGATCGGGTGCGTCTCGTAGATCTTGTGATCGGGTGCGCGCATACCGAACCGGGTCAGGTCACCGACGGTGAGCCGCAGCGTACGGGCGGAGAACCACTGGCGCAGTCCCAGGGGGAGTTTGGCCAGTCCGGCGTTGACCTGGTCGGTCGGGCGGCCCAGCACGTACTTGGGGACGTACCAGTAGCCGCGTCGGGTGGAGTGCCAGCACTTGGCGGCCTGCTGGGCGGCCTCGACCGCGATGTCACAACCGGTGTTCCCGGCCCCGATCACCAGCACCCGCTTGCCCCGCAACTGGGTCGTGTCCTTGTACGCCGACGCGTGGATGACCTGCCCCCGGAACTCGTCGAGTCCCTCGTACGCGGGGATCTTCGGGGCCCAGTTGTGCCCGTTGGCGATCACGACGGCGGCGTAGCGGGAGGTCCGTTCGGCGCCGTAGCCGCCGGTGCTGCGGGTGGTGACGTCCCAGCGGTTGCCGTCGGCCGGTTCGACCCGGATCACCTCGGTGCCGAACCAGACGTCTTCGCGCAGGTCGAAGTGGTCGGCGTACCGCTCCAGGTAACCGAGGAGCTGGCTGTGGTGGGGGTAGTCCGGCCAGGAGTCCGGCATCGGGAAGTCGGGGAACTGCGTGAACGGCTTCGACGAGATCAGGTGCGTACTGGCGTAGACCGGGCTGCGGTCGTGCCGCCAGTTCCAGGCCCCGCCGACGCTGGTTTCCCGTTCGTAGCAGTCGACGCCGAAGCCGTACTCCTTCAGGTTCTTGATCGCGGCCAGGCCGCTGGCACCGGCGCCGATGACGCAGACGGTGCCGCCCCGGTCGTAGACCGGGCGCCCATCCGACCGCAGGGTCGCGCCCGTTTCGGAGCTGTCTTGGCCAGTGGAGGTGGACACCGGGAATCTCCTTTTGTCCGGCACGAATGCCGAGTGCTGCCGAATCCTCTCGGCTCGCGTGACCCTTTGTCCAGCCCGATGCCCAACGTTTGGTCATTCCTCCGGATCGACGTACGGCGGTTGGCTTTCCGATCCGGTGGTGCGGGGCGCGGTGCTCAGGCTTTGGTGGCGGCGGGTACGTGGGCCGGGAGCAGGAGGTCGGCCAGGACCGGGAAGTGGTCGCTGGCCCGGCGGGTCTGCGGGGTGTCCACCACGTCGTAACCGGTGACCACGATCCGTGGGTCGACGAAGAGCGCGTCGATCCGGTCGCGCGGGTCGGCACACGGGAACGTACGCGCGTCCGCCCGGCCGGCGGCGACCGCGGCGTCGGTCAGCCCGTCGGCGATGGTCCGCCAGGCGGCACCGCCGGAGTTCTCGTTGAGGTCGGCGCCGAGCACCACCGGGAGGTGCAGTTCGGACAGTTCCCGTTTGAGCAGCGCGGCCTGTCCGGGACGTTCGGTCGGGTCGGTGCCCAGGTGCGACCCGGCGACCACGAACGGGGCGATGGTGGCGGAGCCGACCGCGCATTCGGCGAAGACGGCGCCGCGCATGTGCCGGCCCGGGGTGAGCGGAAACTGGCGGTGCCAGGTCCGGTGTACCCGTACCCGCAGGCTGGTCAGGACGATGTTGCCGAGGGACGGGAGCCCGCCGCCGCCGACCACCAAGCCGAGCGCGTCGGCCAGAACACCGGTCTTGTGCCGCCAGCGAAACCGGCGGGGTCCCTCCTGGACGATCACGACGTCCGGCTCGGCCTCCCGGACGGTCGCGGCCAGCGCCGCCACGTCGTCGCGCTGGCCGTGCACGTTGTACGACAGCACCCGCAGGCGTACGCCCGCGACGCCTCCGCCGGACGGTTCTGCCTGCGTCACGGGTACCCCTTCGCTCGTCCTGGTCCGGGTGTCGGGTCGAGTCGGCTACCGGCGCCGGGCCAGGTCGGCCGCGCCGACCATGCCGGCGGTGTTGCCCAGCTCGGCCGGACGGATCTCCGCCACCGCCAGTCGGGAGCGCTGCGCCAGCGTTTCGGTGAATGCCTGTTGGGTGGGGCCGAGCAGCAGGTCGCCGGCCTCGACCACGCCGCCGCCGACGACCAGCACTTCCGGGTCGAGGATCTGCACCATGTCGGCGAGTCCCAACCCGAGCCAGTGGCCGATCTGGGCGAACGCCTCGCAGGAGATCGGGTCGCCCTCCTGGGCGGCGCTGGTCACCATCGGTCCGGTGATCGACTCGACCTCGCCACCGGCCATCTCGAGCAGCCGGGTGGCGCGGGCCGGGGCCTGACGTGCTCCGGCGCGGGCGAACCGGACCAGGGCCCGGCCGCTGGCGTACTGCTCGATGCAGCCGAGCCGGCCGCAGCCGCAGAGGTGCCCGTTCGGTACGGACAGGGTGTGCCCCAGTTCGGCGGCGATGCCGTGCGCGCCGCGTACCAGTTCGCCGCCGAGGACGATGCCGCCGCCGACGCCGGTGCCGATGGTCAGCATCACCATCGAGTCGGTCGCGTGCCGGGCGGCGCCGTGCCGGAACTCGGCCCAGGCGGCGACGTTCCCGTCGTTCTCCACGATCACCGGCAGGTTCACGGCCGCGCTGACGTAGTCGCGGATGGGCTCGTCGCGCCAGGCGATGTTGGGTGCGAAGAGCACGATCGAGCGGCTGGCGTCGATCCAGCCGGCCGCGCCGATGCCCACCGCCTCGATGTCCCGACCGGTGGCCAGTTCCGCGACGACCTCGACGATGACGTCGCGGGTCTTGGCGACGTCATCGGCGGGGGTGTCCCGCCGGGTCCGTACCAGGACATTGCCGTCGGCGTCGACCACGCCCGCGGCCACCTTGGTACCACCGACGTCGACTCCGATGGTCAGCGTCACCGCCGCCGCTCCCCTCTGTGCTCTGTTCTGCCGGCACCACACCGGTCTGTGCCCTGCCCTGCCGGCGTCACACCGGCCGATCGCGTCCCGCTGCGTCGCTGCAGCCCGGTCCGCTCAGCCCCCGTCGCCGGTGTCGCCGTCGGCGAGCGCCGGCTCTCCCGGTATCCGGGCGGCGGGTACCACCGGCGCCGGGCCGGTGGCTTCGGCGCCGGGCCCGACTCCGGTGGAGCTGGGCGGCGCCGGCCGCGCGGACGCGCCGGTGGTCCCGGCCGCGTCGGCGGGCGGGGTGGTCCGGTCGGTTCGGGTCTCGGTTGCCGCGCGGGTCGCGGCCGCCCAGACGTCCCGCTCCGGTGCCGGCCACGAATCATGCACGGTACGGGTGGCTCCGCGCCACACCTCGTCGTCCGCCCCCGGTCGGGCGGCCGGTGCGGCGGGGCGGGTGGGTGCCGCGCCGGCCGGTCGGTCCGGTGCCTCCGGCGGGGTGCCGGTCGCCGGTGCCGCAGCGTCCGGTGACCCTGCCGGGGTGCCGGTGGGCGGTGGCGGGGTGCCGGGGTGGGCCGACGGGGTGCCGGGGGCCGACGGGCTGGTGGTGGCCGTGGACAGGGCCCGCAGCAGGCTGGCCAGGCCGGCGGCGAAGTCGCCGGCACCGGTGGCGAGCCGCTCGGCGAACTCCGGGCTCGGGTCGCGCAGCGCGGTGATGGCCCGGCAGATCGGGCAGACGCAGCATTCGGGTGAGCCGGTGGCGAAGGCGCCGCCGGGCGTACCGGTGGTGGATCCGTGGCCGCCGTGGTGGCCGGTGGCGCCGGTCCGGGAGGTGCCGCCGCCGGTGGGGCGGTCGGCACCGCTGTGACCAAGCACACCGGTGATCAGGTCGCCGAGCGGGCCGAAGCCGCCGGCCCGGCCGGACGTACCCAGGCGCACCGCGGCCAGCGCGGTGGCGACCAGGCGCTCAGCCTCCGTACGCGCGGACGTTGGGTCGGTTGCCGCCATGCCCGCCTCCTCTCCCCGTGACGCTGCCGTGCGCGGTCGGTTCAGTTGGTCGCATCGAGCGACTCAACCCGCCGCTTGAGCTGCTTCAACGCCGTATCCATGATCATCTTTTCGGCCTTGCGGCGGAACATGCCCAGCATGCCGACCGACAGCTCGACCTCCAGCATGTAGGTCACCGTGGAGGTGCCGTCGCCGTTCTCCTCGATGTCGTACGACCCGTTCTGGGCCTGCTGCATCCGGGACGGCGCGGCCAGGTGCCACTGGATCCGGGAGATGTCCTCGGCGTACTCGTACACGAGGGTGTACTCGTCCGCCAGGACGCCAGCATCCAGGACAAACCGGACCTGGCTGGCGTAACCGTCCTCGTACTCCTCGACCACCTCGACACTGCGGACCGCGTCGGTCCACTCCGGGTAGCGCGCGAAGTCGCAGATCACCGCCGACACCCGGTCCGCGGGCGCGGCGATGACGATCGACTGGATGGAGCTGTCCGCCATGGGGGGCAGGCTACCCGGTTCACCGGCCGGCACGGCCCTCCGGCTCAACCCGGCCCCTCCCGTCCGACCGGCCTGCCTGGCGGGTCGACCCGGACGGGCGGGTAGGTTTCGTGTATCCGGCCCGGCCCGCGCGGCTCATCCCCGCCGTCGAGTACGAGCACGAAGGAGTGCAGGTGCGCGAGTTCTCCGTCCCACCCGTCGCGACCATCGGCGACACGGCGAACCTGACCGACACGGTCTGGGACAACGCCGAGGTGGCCCCGGACGCGATCCAGTTCGCCCGCCGTACCCGGGGCACGGCCGACACGCCGACGGCGGGTGGCCGGGACGGTTGGACCGAGATCACCACCCGGCAGTTCCGCGACGAGGTGGTCTCGGTCGCCCGCGGCCTGATCGCGGCCGGTATCGCCCCCGGTGACCGGATCGGCCTGATGAGCAAGACCCGGTACGAGTGGACCCTGCTCGACTACGCGATCTGGGCGGCCGGCGCGGTGACCGTGCCGATCTACGAGACCTCCAGCGCCGAACAGGTGGCCTGGATCCTCGCCGACTCCGGCGCGGTGGCCTGCGTGGTGGAGACCACCGCGCACGCCCTGCTGCTGACCGGCGTCCGGGACCAGGTGCCCGCCCTGAAGCAGGTCTGGCAGATCGAGACCGACGACCTGGACGCGCTGGTCGGCGAGGGCGGCCGGATCGACCCGGCCGAGGTCGAGACCCGTCGGCGCGGCGTCAGGGCCGACGATCTCGCCACGATCATCTACACCAGCGGTACCACCGGGCGCCCCAAGGGCTGCCTGCTGACCCACCGCAACCTGTACGCCGACGCCGCCAACGCGGTGGCGGTGCTCCCGCACCTGTTCAACGAGGGCGCCTCCACGCTGCTGTTCCTGCCGCTGGCGCACTCGTTCGCCCGGCTGATCCAGGTCGGTGTGATCTACGCCCGCGCCACCCTGGCGCACAGCTCCGACCCGAAGAACCTGGTCAACGAACTGCAGGCGTTCCGCCCGACGTTCGTCCTCTCGGTGCCCCGGGTGTTCGAGAAGGTCTACAACGGTGCTGCCCAGAAGGCCGCGGCCGAGGGCAAGAGTGCGATCTTCGCGCGGGCCGAGCGGGTGGCGATCGCGTACAGCGAGGCGTTGGACTCCCCCGGCGGACCGGGCCTGCCGCTGCGGATGCAGCACCGCGTCTTCGACCGGCTGGTCTACCGCAAGCTGCGGGCCGCGCTCGGCGGACGCTGCCGGGACGCGATCTCCGGCGGCGCCCCGCTCGGCGCCCGGCTCGGCCATTTCTTCCGCGGCGTCGGGGTCACCGTGCTCGAGGGGTACGGGCTGACCGAGACCTCCCCTGCGGTCGCCGCCAACCTGGTCACCGCCATCCGGATCGGTACGGTCGGCCGCCCGCTCCCCGGTGTCTCGGTCCGGATCGCCGACGACGGGGAAATCCTGGTCAAGGGCGAGATCGTGTTCCAGGGGTACTGGAACAACCCGGAGGCGACCGCCGAGGCGCTCGACGAGGACGGCTGGTTCCACAGCGGCGACCTGGGCAACCTCGACGGTGACGGCTTCGTCAGCATCACCGGCCGGAAGAAGGAGATCATCGTGACGGCCGGGGGCAAGAACGTCGCCCCGGCCGTGCTCGAGGACCGGGTCCGGGCACACCCGCTGATCAGCCAGTGCCTGGTGGTCGGCGACCGGCGCCCGTTCATCGCCGCGCTGGTCAGCATCGACGAGGACGCCTGGCCGAAGTGGCTCGCCGAGCACGGACACCCGACCGAGACCCCGGTGGCCGACCTGCGCGAGGACCCGGCGCTGACCGCCGACGTACAGTCGGCGATAGACGACGCGAACAAGGCCGTCTCCGCCGCCGAGTCGATCAAAAAGTTCCGGATCCTGCCGCGCGACCTGACCGAGGCGACGGGTGAACTGACCCCATCACTGAAGGTCAAGCGCGCGGTCGTACACCAGACATACGCCGCAGAAATCGCCGCTATCTACGGAGACTGACTACGATCCGTCAGGTGCCCGCCTCGACTCCCGCCCTCCCCCGTCCGCATCCGCTCGCGGCGGCGGCACGCGTCGTCATGCTCGCGCTGGTCGCGATCCTCACTCTGATCACCACCGGCGAGGTGGACCAGCTGCGCTGGATCGCCCTGCTGGCGGTCGCCGGCATCCCGGCCGTACTCGCCCCGCACCATCCGATCCTCGCCCCGCTCGGTCGGTTCGCCGAGGTGGTGATCGTCGGCTTCGCGGCGAGCCAGGTGGCGGCCGAGGCGTCGATCGGTGGGATGGGGGCGGCGGCGATCCTGCCGTACCTCGCCGTACCGCTGACCGTCGCGGCCCTGCAACGGCGCTCGACCGAGGGGGCCGCGTTGCTCGCGGTCACCGCGGCCAGCCTCGCCGTCGGTGGCTTCATCAGCGGCAACAGCACGAACGAGCCGCTCGGGCACCTCGGTCAGCTCGGCTACCTGGCGGTGTCCGCCCAGTGGCTGGTGCTGGCCGCGCTGGGTCTGTACGCCGCCGGCACCCTGCAACGGATCTGGCAGCTCCGGGGCGAGAGCCGGCCCCAGCCGTACGCCGAGGCGACCCGACTGCTCACCCAACTCCGGAGCGTGGCTCGCCAACTACCAGGAGCAACCCTGGATCCGGGCAGCATCTCCGAGCACCTGCTGGAGGAGTTGCGCGCGGTGGCCCGCGCCGACCGGGCGGCCGTCCTCTCGGCCAGCGGCGGCGGCCGACTGGTGGTGCTCGCCCAGGTCGGCGTGGACCGGGTCGACTGGGAGACCACCCTCGACGCCGACTCCGCCATCGCCGACGCCTGGGCCAGCCAGCAGCCGCAGACCGCCCCCCGCTCGCAGGCCCGGTCCCACCCCGGCGGGGAGGTCTCCGCCCTGGTGGTGCCGCTGGTCGCGGGCGTACGCACGGTCGGTCTGGTGATCATCGAGGCGGACGCGGCGACCGCGTACCCGGCCCCCGTGGTGGGCCGGGTGACCGCGCTGACCCGACCCGCCGCGCTCCGACTGGAGGCCGCGCTGCTCTTCGACGAGGTGCGCTCGCTGGCCACCAACGAGGAACGCCAGCGGCTGGCCCGGGAGATCCACGACGGGGTGGCCCAGGAACTCGTGATGGTCGGCTACGGCATCGACAACGCCATGGCCACCCTCCCCGAGGGCGCGGAGGAGACCGCCGGCGAACTCCGTACGCTGCGCGGCGAGGTCACCCGGGTGATCCAGGAACTGCGACTCAGCCTGTTCGAACTGCGCAGCGAGGTCGACCGGCACGGCGGACTGGCCGCCGCGATGGCCGAGTACGCCCGAACCGTCGGCGCTTCGGGCGGACTCCGTGTCCATTTGTCCCTCGATGAGTCCACCGCCCGGCTTCCCGCAGCCACCGAGGCCGAGTTGTTACGTATCGCGCAAGAGGCAATCACGAACGCGCGCAAGCACGCGGGCGCGTCCAATTTGTGGGTAACTTGCGCCGTGGACCCGCCGTACGCACAAATAGAAGTGTCGGATGATGGTCACGGCATAGCTGACCAGCGCCCGGACGGGCGGTATGGTCTTGCGATCATGGCCGAGAGAGCGGAACGTATCCGGGGCCGGTTGGAGATCCGTCCACGGCATCCCAGCGGCACGACGGTGGCAGTGGTGCTCGGAACCACGCCCCGACGAGATAACGTGCGCGATAGCGTCACCGCATCAGAAGGGGAGTAACCCGAGCATGACCACGAGCCCCACGCCGGCTGGCCGCACCAAGGTCCTTCTTGTCGACGATCACGACCTGATCCGCAAGGGCCTGCGCCACGCGTTCGAACGGGACCGTCAGTTCGAGGTCGTCGGTGAGGCCGCGACGGCGGCGGAGGGGGTCCGCCAGGCGGGTGCCCTCCAGCCCGACGTCGTGATCATGGACCTTCGCCTCCCCGACGGCAGCGGCCTGGAAGCCACCCGCGCCCTGCGCAAGTCCAGCGCCACCATGGGCATCGTCGTCCTCACCATGTACGCGGGCGACGACCAGTTGTTCGGGGCACTCGAGGCGGGGGCCAGCGCCTTCGTACCGAAGACCGCCCCGGCCGACGAGGTGGTCGCCGCCGCCCGGCACGCCGCGTCGTCGCCGAGCGCGTTCACCGCCGCCGACCTCGCCGAGGCGATGAAGCGCCGGCTGGCCCCGTCCGGTCCGCAACTCTCCCCCCGTGAGGGGCAGGTTCTCCGCCTGCTCGCCGACGGGATGAGCGTGGCCGGCATCGCCAAGCAGCTCTTCGTCAGCGAGTCGACGGCCAAGACCCACATCTCGAAGCTCTACGAGAAGCTCGGCGCGGCCAACCGGGCTCAGGCCCTGATGACCGCCCTGCGGCTGGGGCTGCTGGAAGCCCCCGACGCGCCGAAGTTCTGACCGCTTCGCGGTTCGGGCCGGCCACGGTGTGCGTACACCGGGCCGGCCCGTACCCGTGGCGAGGCCGGCTGACCGGGGTCAGGACGCGTCGACCGGCACCCGGGCCGGGATCGCCCGGCCGCTCAGCCGGCGGAACGCCAGGTAGGCCTCGCATCCCAGGCAGAGCCCGAACGCCGAGTTGAGAAACGCCGCCGCGAGCGCCAGGGCCGCCGCGACCACACCCAGACCGTCCGCGCCGCCGAGGTAACCGGCCGCCGCGACCAGCGTGAAGACCAACCCGACAACCTGGGCGAACCGCACCGGCGCGGCCGGTTCCAGCTCCGTCGGCGGGCTCAGCCGGCGCGCCACGAGGGCCCGGAACAGCAGCCCGTACGGGCCCCGGCGCGGAACCGCGGCGGTGATGGCGAAAACGGCGGCCTGGGCCAGCGCCAGCCAGCCGGAGCCGGTGAGCAGGACGATGATCAGGACCACGGTGGTGACGGCCGCGGCGAACCGGGGACCGCGAGGGTCGAGCAGCATGGTTTACCTCTGTCGGGTAAGAGGGCGACGCGTGTCGGGGGAAGAGGCGGCGCGCTGACGGCCACCGGGGAGCCGGGACGAACGGGGTCCGGGCTCAGCGACAGAGGCTGGTGCAGAGGCGGCCGTGGTCGACGATCCGGCGTCGGGTGAGCAAACGGGCGGTCACCGGCCGGCGCCTTCCCGGTCCCGCCCACCGGCGGTGTCACCGGAAGCGGCGAGCAGGGGCGCCAACGCGGCGATCACCTGCGCCTTGCCCGGCACACCGGTGGCCCGCTGGACGATCCGGCCGGCCGCGTCGACCACCAGCACCGTCGGCGTACGCCAGATGTTCAGTGCCCGGACCGCGGCGAGCTGGCTCTCCGCGTCGACCTCGACATGCCGTACGCCGTCGAGCAGCCCGGTGACCTCACCGAGCACCCGCCGGGTGGCCCGGCAGGGCGCGCAGAACGCCGACGAGAACTGCAACAGGGTCGCGGGCGTCCCCGGCTGTACGCCGAGCGCCGCCAACAGGGCGGGGTCCACCACCATCCCCGGCGCACCGGGATCGTCGGCCGGCCGGTCCTGCGGCTGCTCCGACCGATCCTGCACTGACACCGTTCGCCCCTCCGCTACCGCCGGTCGCCCCTCCGCCGGAGCCGGTCGGGCCGGCACCGGGCGCAGCCGACCGTCGCGGCGGCGGCGCCACAACCCGAAGGCGGTCGCGGCGACCAGTACGGCCACGACCACGAACGAGCCGGTCAGCGCGGAGTCCTGCACGATCCCCAGAGTGCCACGCGCCGCGACGGTTGACCACGGCGTCCCACTCCGGGTGGGCCACGTCCCACCAGCGTCGGCCCGGCCGGGCGGATGGGGCGGACCCCGTGTCCATGTCGGATCGGAGCCGTGCGATGGTGACTGCCGTCATTGATCCGGGTGACGATCCGGCGCGGTCTGGATAGCTGGACGGACGACGGGCAGAATAGCCGGGGAACCACCCGAGGGGCAGTATTTCGTGCGTTCTCAGCGTAGGGGCAGGTAGGCATGCAAAGGCCGGACTGGGCACCGCAGAGCATCGACATCGAACGACCCAGCGTGGCCCGCATGTACGACTACTATCTGGGCGGCTCGCACAATTTCGCGGCGGACCGGCGCGCGGCCCAGGCCATGATCGCGTCCGTTCCGGAGGCGCCCCTGATGGCCCAGGCGAACCGGGCCTTTCTCCGCCGGGCGGTGCACTACCTCATCGACGCCGGTATCCGGCAGTTCCTCGACATCGGCTCGGGCATCCCGACGGTCGGCAACGTGCACGAGATCGCCCAGCGGGCCGCCCCCGACACCCGGGTGGTCTACGTCGACGTCGACCCGGTCGCGGTGGCGCACAGCCGGGAGATCCTCAGCGGCAACGAGCAGGCGACCGCGCTCTGGGGCGACCTCCGTCAGCCCGCGGAGATCCTGAGCCATCCGGACGTACGCAAGCTGCTGAACTTCGACGAGCCGGTGGCCGTCATGGTGGTCGCGGTGCTGCACTTCATCCCGGACTCGGACGACCCCCGTGGCATCCTGTCCACCATCCGGCGCAGTCTCGCCCCCGGCAGTTACCTCGTGCTCTCCCAGGCCAGCGACGACGGTCGGACCGACGACGAGCGCGAGGACGCCGAGCGTGTCTACCAACGTACGGACAATCCGCTGACGGTTCGCAGCCGGCGGGAACTCACCGGACTCTTCGACGGTTTCGACCTCGTCGACCCCGGTGTGGTCTGGGTGCCGCAGTGGCGACCCGACGCGTTCGACAGCCTCGACGACGCCGAACGGGCAGTGTTCATGGGCGGCGTGGGACGGCACGGTGGATGACGATTTCGGCGACCGGTCGGTGCTGACCGCCGCCCGGCCGGGCCTGCCCACCTTCGCCCGGGCCTGGGCCAAGGCGGTCACCGGCACCAGCTACCTGCCGATGACCCAGACCCAGCTCGAAGAACTCCTGCAACGGTTGACCGGCGAGTTGGCCGACGCGTTGCAGTCGGAGCCGTTCGACCTGCGTACCGGGCACCGGGTCGGTGCCGCCCTGGTCGCGGCGCACGTGGCGTCGGCGGAGGGACTCGGCCGGACCATCGAGGTCATCCAACTGCGCCTGCTGCGCGATCTCGGTCTCTGTCAGGAGGACGCCCAGGACCGGATGGCCCGGCTGCTGGCCACGGTCGCCACCGGGTACAGCCGGGCGATGCACGACCGTACGCTCGACGAGCAGGAGTCGATCCGGCGCGCCGGCATGGTCGCCCGGGAGCAGGCGGAGCGGGCGCTGCGGGAGAGCGAGGCGCGGTTCCGCCACCAGGCCACCCACGATCCGCTGACCAACCTGCCCAATCGCGCCCTGTTCACCGAACGGCTCGGCGCGGCCGTACGCCGACCGGACGCGGGCGGCAAGCGGATCGGCGTCTGCTTCATCGACCTGGACCGGTTCAAGGTCGTCAACGACACCCTCGGGCATCCGGTCGGCGACCAGTTGCTGGTCTCGGTGGCGGAACGGCTGCGGGGGCAGGTCGGCGACCACCTCGTGGCGCGGCTCGGCGGCGACGAGTTCGTCATCCTGGTCGAGGACACCACCTGCACCGACGACGCCCTCAAGGTCGCGGACGCCGCCCTGGCCGCGATCGGTGAACCGTCCGTGGTCGACGGGCACGAGCTGACCATCTCGGCGAGCGTCGGCGTGGTCGAGCGCCCGGTCACCGGTACCACCCCGGACGACGTGATGCGGGCCGCCGACGTGACCCTGCACTGGGCGAAGGCGTCCGGCCGGGGACGCTGGGCGTTGTTCGACGCCGAACGCAACGAGCTTGAGCTGAACCGGCACGCCCTGTCGGCGGCGATGCCGGGGGCACTGGACCGGGGCGAGTTCTACCTGGACTACCAGCCGCTGGTGTCGCTGACCCGCGACGAGGTGCTGGGGGTGGAGGCGCTGGTCCGCTGGCGGCACCCGACGCGGGGCGTACTGAACCCGGACAGTTTCATCGGGCTGGCCGAGGAGACCGGGCTGATCGTCCGGCTCGGCGACTGGGTCCTGAACGAGGCCTGCCGGGAGGCCCGGCGCTGGTTGACGATCAGCCCGGACGCGCCGTTCGTCAGCGTCAACCTGGCGGTCCGTCAGGTGCACGTGGCCGGTCTGGCGGACGAGGTACGCGCACTGCTCGACCGGACCGGCCTGCCACCGCACAAGCTCCAGCTCGAAATCACCGAGAGCGCGTTGATGACCACCACCGGCGAGCCGGTGCAGGCGCTGCGGTCCCTCGCCGAACTGGGCGTCCGGATCGCCATCGACGACTTCGGCACCGGCTACTCCAACCTCGCCTACCTGCGCTCGCTGCCGGTCTGCGAGCTGAAGGTGGCCGGCTCGTTCGTGGCCGGGCTGCAGGCGGCCGACGACGACCCGGCGAGCCACACCGACGAACGCATCCTGGCCACCCTGGTCTCCCTCGCGCACGCCCTCAACCTCACCGTCACCGCCGAGGGTGTGGAGACCGCCGGGCAGGCCGCCCGGCTGCGCGAACTCGGCTGCGACGCCGCCCAGGGCTGGCACTTCGGCCGCCCCGAGCCGGCCATCCGGATCCACGACCGACTGGGCCAACAGAGCTAGCCGCTTCCGTGATCACGAAGAGTTCGGCTCGCTATGACCGGCCAAACTCTCCGCGACACCGGAACTAGCGGGCGTCGGGATGGAGGAGGTTGGTCAGCCGGTCGGCCTGCAACTCCCAGCGCCACTCCCGTTCCACCCAGGCACGGCCGGCGGCGCCCATCCGCCGGGCCGACGCCGGATCCACGAGCAGGGTCGCGACCCGGTCGGCGAGCTGTGCCACGTTCCGGCCGTCGACCAGGTAGCCGGTCTCGCCGTCGCGTACCGCGTCGGGGGCTCCGCCGGAATCCCCCACGACCACGGGCAGGCCGGTCGCGGAGGCTTCGAGGAAGACCATCCCGAGGCCCTCGACGTCCAGACCGTGGTTGCGGGTCCGGCACGGCATCGCGAACACGTCACCGGCCGCGTAGTGCGCCGGCAGGTCCTGCCACACCACGTTGCCGGTGAAGGTCACGTGCGCGGTCAGGTCGTGCTCGCGTACGAGTTTCTCCAACGTCGACCGGTACGGCCCGCCGCCGACGATCAGCAGGGCGGCGTCCCGCACCCGGCGCCTGATCTGCGGCAGTGCCCGGATCAGCACGTCCTGGCCCTTGCGCGGCACCAGCCGGGACACGCAGACGACCACCGGCCGGTCGGTGAGTCCGTAGCGGGCCCGCAGCCCGGTCGCGTCGATGTCGGGGTGGTGCAGGTCGACGTCGACACCGGGCGCGAGCCGGCGCAGCTCGGTGACGTCGTGCAGGACCCGGTCGAGCCGGACCCGGGTGTACTCCCCCAGGTAGGTCGTGACGTCCAGTCCCCGGCCGATCCGGCGCAGGGTGGCGCGGGCACCGGGGAGCGCGGCCCACCCGATCTCGTGGCCGTGGGTCAGGGCGACCGCCCGTTCGATCCCGGCCCGACGGCGCAGACCGGGTGCGAGCAGTCCGAGCGGGGCGGCGGCACCGAACCAGAGCGTGTCGCAGCCGTACTCGACGGCGAGTCGGGCCGCCCGCCGGGCGACCGAGGGGGTCGGCAGCAGCATCCCGGTCGACTCGCGGACCACCTCGAACGGCTGCTCGGCGTCGAACTTCTCCGCGCCGGGATGAGTGGAGGCGTAGACCACGATCGAGCCGGCCGGTTGGCGTACGGCGAGGTTGTGCACGAACGACTGGATCCCCCCCGCCCGGGGTGGGAAGTCGTTCGTGATCACGAGCGTCCGGCTCACCGGCCCTCGTTCCGGGCGTACGCGCGGGCGGCGGCCATCCGCTCCACCGTCGACGGGTGGGAGGCGGAGTAGAGGTACTCCCAGCGGGGCGGGTCGGGGTCGGACAGGTTGACCGTGGCGAGCCGCCGCTGCATCGCCTCGAAGGTGGCCGGGTCACCGGTCAGGTCGAGGGCGTGCGCGTCGGCCCGTGCCTCGACCCGCCGGGACAGCAGCGCCTGGGCCGGGGTGCTGACCAGGCCGACCACCGCGACGACGGCGAACACCAGGGCGAACGCGCGCGGCTGGGCGATCGAGTCGACCCCGGCCGCCCGGAGCAGCCCGCCCCAGAACCCGAGCAGGTAGAGCGCGGTCACCGCGGCGGCGGCACCGAGTGCGCCGGTGAGCGTACCGGCGAGGACGTCCTGGTCCTTGGCGTGGCCGAGTTCGTGCGCCACCACGCTGGTCACCTCGTCCGGGGTCGCCTCGCGCAGCAGGGTGTCGTAGACGACGATCCGGCGGGTCGGGCCGAACCCGGAGACGTACGCGTTGACCGCGCGGGTCCGGCGGGACGCATCGGCGACCAGGACGTCCCGTACCGGCACCCGGTCCCGTTCGGCCAACGCCATCAGCTCCGTACGCAGCGGCCCGGCCTCCATCGGGGTGAACCGGTTGAAGACCGGCTCGACCAGCACCGGCAGGACGAACGACAGCAGCACCACGAGTACCGCGGCACCGGCCGCGCCGAGCGCCCACCACCAGCGCGGGGCGAACCGGGTCACGGCGTAGAAGCCGAACAGCGCGACCGCGCCGATCACGGCACTGACCGCGTACGACTTGAGCAGGTCCAGACCCCAGCCGCCCCAGCTCTGGGTGGACAGCCCGTAGCGGTCCACGACGGCGTGGCGCCAGGCCGCGAACGGGAGGGTGACCAGGTCGGCGACGAGCACCACGGCCAGCCCGCCGAACACCGCCTGGGCGATCCAGTGGTCCCCGAACGGGCGGCTGACCAGGTCGACGAGTTTGCCGCCGAGCGGGGTCAGGCCGAGCACCAGGGCGATCAGCAGGCCGACGAGGAGTGCGCCGTACGAGCCGGGGCGCAACGCGGCGTGGAAGGCCCGGCTGCGGGCGACGTCGGCCGCCGGGAGTTCGCGCAGGGCGGCGAGTTGGTCGGCGCGGGGCGCCGGTGGGCGGTGCCACGGCACCAGCAGGGCGGAGCTGGCGATCAGCAGCACCACCAGCCCGACGAGCGTCACGACCGCCCACCCCCGAGGCGTCATCCGTGTCGCTCCTCCCGTTTGCCCGTGTGCGCCGGCTCATCCTAAGCCGGGGACCTCAGGCGACGTGGCGGCGCCGGGGGCGGCGGGGGCGGACCATCGGCAGTGCGGCGGGTGCTGGCCCGGACAGCACCGACACCTCGAACCCGGCCCGGGTGAACACCTCGATCGCCAGGTGCTCCTCCGCGTTCAGCCCAGCCTCGGCGGCCGGCTGGTCGATCAGGGCGCTGACCAGGCAATCGGAACAGGCCGGGCCACGCACCGTGCAACTGTCGCAGTCGATGAGCATCGCTCCTCCTCGCGGTACGGCCGAAGCCCTGTCGCGCCCCAACCACCGTCAGTCACATCGACGCTAAGTCAGGGGTACGACAAACCGCCCGACCGCCTCCTGCCACCCCAATCCGACCACTGCCCCTGATACAGAGAATGAGTGGCTATCCGGGGACGAATAACCACTCATTCTCTGTAATAGCGCGCTCCAGCCGGCGCGCAGCGCGGCGCGCAGCGGCGCGGCGCGGGTGGGGTCAGGAGCGGGAGAGGCGGCGGAGGAGGGAGTCTGCGCCGAGGGGGTAGGCGCCGTGGCGGCGTACCCCGTCGGCTACCTCGCGGTCGGAGGAGACCACGACCACCGGGCGGCCGGCGGGCTCGGCCCGTACCAGCCGGCGGATCAGGTCGTCCGCGGTTTCGCCCTTGCGGGAGAAGAGGACCCGTACGCCGCGCGGGGCGGGCGGCAGTCCGTGCATCCGTTCGGCGCCGTCGAAGACCACGGTCACCTCGGCCCCGGTCTGCGCCGCCAACCCGCCGAGCCCGGTGATCAGGCGCTTGCGCTGCTGCTCCAGCGACATCTCGCCGAAGCCCCGCTTGGTCACGTTGTAGCCGTCGGCCACCAGGTGCACCCGGGGCATGGCGAGCAGTTCGTCGAGCCGGGCCGGGTCGTCGGTGTCCAGCGCGCGGGCGGAGGTGGTCGACGCCGGACGGTCGGCGAACGCGTCCGCGACGTAGTCGGCCGGCATCCGGTCGGCCGGGTCGAGCGCCAGTTCCCGGCGCAGTCCGACGGCGGCCTGGCCGATCGTCTCCAGCAGCAGCCAGAGCCGGGCGTCGTCGACCGAGCGGGCCTCCTTGGCGGTCTGCCGGGTCGCCCCTACCACCGCCTCGGCCTCGGCCAACCGGGCCCGCAGGCGGCGCAGTTCGGCGTCGTGGTCGGCCCCCAGCCGGGCCGCCCGACCCTTCTCGGTGGCCAGCATCTCGGTCGCTTTGCGCTCCTTGGCCTGGGACTCCCGCAGCGACCGGGCCAGCACCCGGGACTCCTCGCGGAGCTGACCCAGTTCCTCGCGTACCCGGGCGACCTCGTCGCGGAGCTTGTCGGCCTCGACCCGGGCCACGGCACGGTCGTGCTCGGCCCGGCTGGCCCGCTGCTCGGCCTCGCGGACCAGTTCGGCGACGACCGCGCTGTCCGCCTCGGCCCGTACCGCGACCCCGGCCGCCTCGACCAGTTCCCGCCAACCGCGCGGGCGGACCAGGTAGGCGAGGGCGGCGACCTCCACCGGGTCGGCCGCCGCCGGGGCGGTCCCCGCGATCACCGCCGCGCCGAGTTCACCCGCGTCGGTCAGTACCCGTTTGGTGATCCGTTGCCGGAACAGGGGGTCGCTGGCGAGTTGGGTGGCGATCATCGGTGCGCCGAGCCGGGCCCGCCGGTTGGGCGCGAACTTGGCCACCCGGCGCAGCGGTACGGGCAGTTCCTCGTTCGGCAGTCCGGGGAGGGCGACGGCGGTCAGCGCGACGATCCGTTGCCGGACCGGTTCGGGCAGTACGGGCTCCGGTTCGAGTTCCAGGACCTCGTCCTGCTCACCATCCCCGTCGACGGCCGGCACGGCGTGCGCCCCCGGTTCGGGGAGGCGGTCGTCGGTCGGTTCGGTGAGGGGCATGTGCCAAGTCTCCCACCGTCGGCGTCGGGAGCGCCCGATGACTCAGATGATCTCTTCTGGTAGATCGGCTGTTACCAGCGGTACGGATGGTGCGTCCGTGTCGTACCCAAGCCCTAACCTGCCCGAATGGCACAACCCCATCCCCCGGTGCCCCGTTCCGGGCCACCCCGACCCCGTACCGGCACCGAAACCGCCCGGCCCGCCACCGAGGCGGCCCGCCCCGGATACGTCCAGGGCACCCTCGACGGCCTGCTGACCGGCACCGGGGCGCCGGACGAGCTGCCGCTGTTCCAGACCACGTTCGTGGTGGTCGACCTGGAGACCACCGGCGGCGCCCCGGACGGCGGCGGCATCACCGAGATCGGGGCGGTCAAGGTGCGTGGCGGCACCGAGCTGGGGACGCTGGCCACGCTGGTCAACCCGGACCAGCCGATCCCACCGTTCATCACCGTGCTGACCGGGATCACCCAGGCGATGCTGCTGCCGGCGCCCCGGATCGCGGAGGTCCTGCCGAGTTTCCTGGAGTTCATCCGGGGCGCGGTCCTGGTGGCCCACAACGCCCCGTACGACGTGGGTTTCCTCAAGGCGGCCTGCGCCCAGCTCGGGCACACCTGGCCGAACCCCCGGGTGCTGGACACCGCCGCGCTGGCCCGTCGGGTGCTCACCCGTGACGAGGTGCCCAACCGCAAGCTGGGCACCCTGGCCGCCTACTTCCGTACGCCCAGGCAGCCGAGTCACCGGGCGTTGGACGACGCGCTGGCCACGGTCGACGTGCTGCACGGGTTGATCGCCCGGCTGGGCGGGCACGGGGTGCACACCCTCGGCGACACGATCGAGTTCGCCCGCGCGGTCACCCCGACCCAGCGGCGCAAGCGTTACCTCGCCGACGGGCTGCCGAAGGTGCCGGGGGTCTACATCTTCCGGGCCGCCGACGACCGGCCGCTCTACGTCGGCACCTCGGTTGACATCGCCACCCGGGTACGCAGCTACTTCACCGCCGCCGAGAAGCGGGCCCGGATGTCGGAGATGCTCGCCGCGGCCGAGCGGGTGGAGGCGGTCGAGTGCGCGCACGCCCTGGAGGCCGAGGTCCGCGAGCTGCGGCTGATCGCGGCACACGCGCCGCCGTACAACCGGCGGTCGAAGTTCCCCGAGCGGAAGGTGTGGCTCAAGCTGACCACGGAGGCGTACCCCCGGTTGTCCGTGGTCCGGCAGCTCGCGCCGGACGACGACGCCTACCTGGGTCCGTTCACCTCCCGGCGCGGCGCGGAGCTGGCCGCGGCGGGCATCCACGACGCGGTCCCGCTGCGCCAGTGCACGCACAAGCTCTCCGCCCGGACCACCACGCCGGCCTGCGCGCTGGCCGAGCTGGGTCGCTGCGCGGCACCCTGCGAGCACCGGATAAGCCCGCAGGAGTACGAGCGCACCGCGACCATCCCGCTGCGGATCGCCACCCGGGAGGATCCGCAGGTGGTGGTCGACGCGTTGCTGGCCCGGATCGAGGCGCTGGCCGTCGACCACCGCTACGAGGAGGCGGCGACCGTACGGGGCCGCCTGGTCGCGGTGCTCCGGGCCACCCTGCGGATGCAGCGGCTGACCGGGCTGACCCGGATCGGGGAGCTGTCGGCGGCCCGGCGCACGGACACCGGCGGCTGGGAGCTGGTGGTGGTCCGGCACGGGCGGCTGGCCGGCGCGGGGACCGCCGCGCCGGGGGTGCATCCCCGGCCGGTGCTCGACCTGGTCCGGGCGACCGCCGAGACGGTCCTGCCCGGACACGGGCCGATACCGAACGCCTCGGCCGAGGAGACCGAGCGGATACTGGCCTGGTTGGAGCGACCGGAGACCCGACTGGTCGAGGTTTCCGCCGGCTGGGCGTCACCGGTACGCGGCGCGGCACGGTTCCGGGACCTGCTCGCGAAGGCCGAGTCGGCCTCCTCCGCCCAACTCTCGACCGAACGCCTATGAGCAACTGACCGATCGGACTACGTCAACCCAACTAGGCTGTTAAGGAAGTGCAGTCCTGCCCGATTAATCGGGCTGCTCCCGTACGACCGCGCCGGTCCGTGTGGGAGCCGGGTGAGGAGGTGTCTCCGCGTGGACGTCGACGCCGGACACGGCGCCGCTCTCGGAGGCGCCCCGACGACCCGAGCTGGTGAGTTACCGCTGACCAGACGCCTGCGCTCGCTGCTGTCCTGGGCGCCCGCGGAAGACGACCCGGTGACCCAGTTGGCGCGCAGCCACCGTGGCATCCATCCGAGTGCCGACACCGTTGTCCTGCGCCGGGGTTACACCATCGCGGAGAACATGCACCGGGGGCAGTTCCGCAAGAGCGGCGAGCCGTACATCACCCATCCGCTGGCGGTCGCGCAGATCTGCGCCGACCTGGGGATGGACACCACCACCCTGGTCGCCGCGCTGCTGCACGACACAGTGGAGGACACCCGGTACACCCTCCAGGCGCTGACCGACGACTTCGGTCCCGAGGTGGCGCACCTGGTCGACGGGGTCACCAAGTTCGACAAGGCGTTCTACGGCAAGGCCGCCGAGGCGGAGACCATCCGAAAGATGATCATCGCGGCCGGCAAGGACGTCCGGGTGCTCATCATCAAGCTGGCCGACCGGCTGCACAACATGCGTACGCTCGGAGTCCGCTCGCCCGCCTCCCGGGCCCGGATCGCCCGGGGCACCCTGGAGGTGCTGGTCCCGCTCTGTGACCGGCTCGGCATCCAGGCGCTCAAACGGGAGCTCGACGACGTGGTGCTGATGCACCTGGAGCCCGAGCAGTACTCCCGGATCGAGGAACACGTCAACAACCGTCCACGGTGGGCCAACTACCTGCAGGACGTGGTCGGTCGGGCCCGGACGGTGCTGCGACGGCACCGGGTGGTCAGCATGGTCGAGGCCCGCCCCCGGCACTTCTACTCGATCTGGAAGGACACCGTCGCCGGGGAGCACTCGGTCCCGTTCGACCTGCCCCGGATCGCGATCGTGGTCGACGGCCCGGACACCGACTGTTACGCCGCGCTGGGCGCCATCCACGGGATGTGGCGACCGGTCGCCGGCCGGTTCAAGGACTTCATCGCCTCACCGAAGAACAACCTCTACCGCTCGTTGCACACGACCGTGATCGGCCCGGAGGAGCGCACCGTCGAGGTGCTGATCCGCACCAAGGCCATGCACCAGTCCGCCGAGTACGGCATCGCCGCCGAGTTCCGGTTCCCCCAGTCGGGCGCCGCCGGCGGCTCCAACACCGACCAGTTGGACTGGCTGCGCCGGGTGCTGGACTGGGAGCAGGAGACCTCCGACTCGGCGCAGTTCCTCAAGTCGCTGCGCGGCGACCTCGCCGAGAGCCAGATCCAGGTCTTCACGGAGGGGCGGCAGGTCGTACTCCCGGCCGGTTCGACCCCGGTCGACCTGGCGTACGAGCTGAGTATCCACAAGGGCGACCACTGTCTCGCCGCGAAGATCAACGGACGGTTGGTGCCGCTCTCCTCCCCGCTCGACGAGGGCGACGTGGTCGAGATCTTCACCGAGGCTGACGGGCACGGCGAGTGGGACGTGGCCACCGAGCCGTCCGGCCCGCGCCGGGAGTGGTTGGACTTCGTCAAGTCCCCGCACGCCCAGATGCAGATCAACCGGTTCTTCGCCGAGCACCAGGAGCCGGGAATCTCGATCTCGGACAAGGTACGTCTCGGCCGGGCGACCATCGGGCTGACCCTGCGCAAGCACGATCGGGGCCTGGCCAACGACCTGCCCCTGCGCCGGCTCTCCGAGGAACTCGGCTATCCCGACCTCGAAACCCTGCTGGTCGCGGTCGTCGACCGGACGATCGAGCCGGACATGGTGGTCGACCGGCTGATCGCCCAGGTCGACCAGCCCGAGTGACGCCTCATGCCCCGGCTGCCCGCAACCGTGCCACCGACCTCTAGCCTGGTTCAGTGACCACCCGTCGAGCGCCCAGGGCCATGTTCTACCGCACCTTCTACCGACTCCCCCATCCGGTACGGCGGAAACTGGTGCGTCTGGTCGTACCGAAGTACATCGTCGGCGCGGTCACCCTGCTCTACGACGAGGACGCCCCGCCGCCCGGACGTCTGCTGCTGCTGCGTCAACCGCCCGGTGACAAGGGCTGGGGCCTGCCGGCCGGGCTGCTCCAGCGCCATGAGGAGCCGGTCGTCGGCGCGGCCCGCGAGTTGCACGAGGAGTCCGGGGTTCTGTTGGCGCCGGAGCAGTTGCGCCCGGCCGCCCCGAACGCGGTGATCCACCTCAAGGGCTGGGTCGACTGTGTCTTCGAGGCGTCGGTGCCGGCGGCCACCACCCCGCTGGTGGTGGACGGCGGCGAGGTCTACGAGGCGGCCTGGCACCCGCTGGACAACCTGCCCCGGCTGACCACGTCGACCGCGAGGCTGCTCGGCCGCTACGGCATCGGCCCGCTCGCCGACACCTTCGTGGGTTCACCCGCAACGCCGGCATCGGCCACGCCGGGTGATGCGGCAGCGCACGGATCCACCCCGCCCGCGCCGGGCGCACCGGCGGCCGACGAACCGGGCGCCGACGAGCCGGGACGAACCGATCCCGGACCGGCGGCATGACCGCTCCGCCCGACGGCATCTGCGCGATCATCCTGGCCGCCGGTGAGGGCACCCGGCTGCGGCCACTGACCGAGCGGGTCCCCAAGGCTCTGTGCCCGGTCGGCAACGTACCGCTGCTGGAGCGGGCGCTGGACCGGGTGGCGGCGCTCGGCTTCACCGGCCCCGAACGGGTCGCGGTCAACGCCTGCTACCTCGGCGAACAGGTGGTCCGGCAGGTCGGCGCGAGGGCCCATCTCTCGGTCGAGCCCGGTTCCCCGCTCGGCACCGCCGGCGGGGTGGCGAACCTGCGCGACTGGATCGACGGGCGGGGCGTACTGGCCGGGAACGCCGACAGTTACCTGGCCGACCCGCAGGCGGCACCGGGGCCGGACATCGCCGCGCTGCTCGCCGACTGGGACGGCCGGACGGTACGCCTGCTCGGCCAGCCCCTGCCGGACCCCTCGGAGCCGTACGGCTTCAGCGGTCACCGGTTCGCCGGCTTCTCGCTGCTGCCCTGGCACTACGTACGGGACCTGCCGGTGGAGCCGGCCGAACTCGTACGCGCGGTGTGGCGGCCGGCGGAGGCGGCCGGTGACCTGACCGTGGTGCCGTACTCCGGCACGTACCTGGACACCGGCACCCCCGCCGACTACCTGGCGGCGAACCTGCACGCCGCCGGGGACGGCAGCCTGGTCGATCCCACCGCGACCGTGACCGGCGCACACGACCGGGCGGTGATCGGCGCCGGCGCGCGGGTACGCGGCACGGTGCACCGATCCGTGGTCTGGCCCGATGGCGTCGTGGCCGAGGATGAGCGGCTGGAGAACGCGATCCGGGTCGGCCACGACCTGACCGTGACCGTCGGTGACCCTCTAGCATGAGCGGCAGGTCCACGAAAGGAGCCCGACGGTGATCACCGCGATCGTCCTCATCGACTGCGCGACCGACTCGATTCCCGAGGTGGCCGAGGCGCTGGCCGCCCAGCCGGGGGTCAGCGAGGTCTACTCCGTCGCCGGCAACGTCGACCTGATCGCGGTGGTGCGGGTACGCGAGTTCGACGAGATCGCCGAGGTGATCGCCGGGCGGATCTCGAAGGTCCCCGGCGTCATGAACACCGAGTCGCACATCGCCTTCCGGGCCTACTCCCAGCACGACCTGGAGGAGGCGTTCGCCATCGGCCTCGCCGACGCGGACTGACCCGCCCCTGCGGCCGGTCCCGGCTGCGGCCCGTACACGGACACGTTGCCCGCCAGCTCGTTCGCTGGCGGGCGACGTGATTTCCGCTCCCCTGGAAGTCAGCCAGGGATCAGCTGATGCCGGGGTTGGGCGAGAGCGTCGATCCCGGACCGGACTGGCTGCCGGTGCTGCTCGGGCTCGGGCTCGGCGTACCCGACGAGCGACCCGGGCTCGGTGCGCTCGGGTTCGGGGTCGGCCCCACGGACGGGTTGGCCGGCACCGGTACGCCCAACTTCCGGGCCAGTGACAGCAACTCGTCGAAGTGCATCTGGAGCTTCGGCAGGGCGGCCTGGGCCACCTTCTTCACCGCCGGATCCGAGCCCTGTGCCAGCTCGGTCTGCGTCGCCTGGATGTTCTTCAGGTGCGCGGTCAGCTCCGCCGAGATCCACTGGGTGTCGAACGCGGCACCGCTGGTCCCCTGCAACTGGCTCAGGACCGCCTGCTGGTCCGGTGTCGGTGAATCCGGCAGGGTCACCCCGGTGGACGAGGCGGTGCTCTGCACCTGCTTGTCCAACTGGGCGTGATCCATTACGAATTTCGACCCGAGATCCTGGACCTGCTTGTTCGTACCGTTCTGTCGGGCCAGGTTCCCGGTCGCGATCTCGGCCAGATTGGCCTGGTGAATCGCCTGCAGATACTGCGAATCCTGCTGGGAAGGCGCGGCAGCGCCATGTGCGGCGGTAGCCGGCGCCAGGCTCACCAGCGCCAACCCGAGCATCGCCAGACCGGCACCTATCCCCAAGCGTTTGACAGCCAACATGTGCTTCCCCCCTCGCATCGTTGGACAGCACCCGCTTACCCCATCCCAGCCCACACACGCAGCCCTTCCCCGCCACCGGCCAAAACGCGTTGATCATGAAGTTAGCGACGTCCCGGAGGCTCCGGAGCGTCGCTAACTTCATGATCAACGGGGTGAGGGTGGGGTGGGGTGGAGTGGGGCCACGCATATCTCCCGTTCCGTCATTTGTCCAATCGGAA
>NZ_JBSGCD010000040.1:0-61811 GCF_053601675.1 Micromonospora sp. NPDC004704
TTCTCCACCTACGCCACCTGGTGGATCCGCCAGGCCATCACCCGCGCCATGGCCGACCAGGCCCGCACCATCCGCATCCCGGTGCACATGGTCGAGCAGGTAAACCGGATGGTCCGGGCCCGCCGCGACCTCGCCACCACGCTCGGCCGCGAACCCAGCGTGGCCGAGGTCGCCGTGGCGCTGGGCGTACCGGAGTTCCAGGTGATCGAACTGATCTCGTACGACCGGGAGCCGGTCAGCCTTGACCAGGCCGTCGGCGAGGACGGTGAGAGCGCGCTCGGTGACTTCGTCGCCTCGGTCGACCCGCGCCAGGAGCCGGGCGACGCGGTCTCCCAGGGCCAGTTGCGCAACGAGGTGGAGATCGTGCTGGCCACCCTCTCGCAGCGGGAGGAGGCGGTGATCCGGCTGCGGTTCGGCCTCGACGACGGACGGCAGCGCACCCTGGACGAGGTGGGACGGGAGTTCGGGCTCTCCCGCGAACGGATCCGGCAGATCGAGAAGGTGACCCTGCTCAAGCTGCGCGATCCCTCCCGCGCCGACCGCCTGGAGGCGTACGCGAGCTGACGCTCGCACGGCCTGGTGGAAGGGCCCCCGGTTGACAGCGGTTCGCGTCGACCAGGGGTCCTTTCCCTGTCCGGCGTCGACCGACCGGCGCCATGATCAGGGAACGGGATGAGAGAGTTCGGGCATGAGAATCGCGAACCTCGGCCTGCGATTCCTGCTGGAAATCGGCGCACTGGTCGCGCTCGCCTACGGCGGCTGGCTGGCCGGCGAGCCGGAGCTGTGGCAGCGACTGCTGCTGGCGGTGCTGTTCCCGCTCGCCGCCGCACTGATCTGGGGCCGCTGGGTCGCACCGCGATCGGACCGGAAGCTGGCCGACCCGGTACGCCTGATCCCGGAGTGGGTGGTCTTCGGCAGCGCGACCGCCGTACTCGTGGTCAGCGGCCGTCCGTACCTCGGTGCCGCGCTGGCGGTACTGGCCGCCGCCAACCGGCTGGTGCTGTGGCGGCTGGGCAGCGACACCGACGGCCGGGCGGTCCGTTGACAGCCACCGCCGCCTGATCGGTCAGAGGCGGCGGGGGCCGGTGTCGGGGCGGATGATCGAGGGGCCGAGGGCGATCTCGGCGTGCAGGACCGCCACCCCGTCGGGGCGGGCCAGCACCGGGTTGAGGCGCAGCGACCGTACCCGTGGTTGCTCGTCGACCAGCCGGCCCACCCGCTGGAGCAGGTCGGCCAGCGCGGCCCGGTCGACCGGGTCCGCGCCCCGGTAACCGTGCAGCAGCGGCGCGGCCCGTGGCCCGTCGATCAGCGCGGCGGCGTCCCGGTCGGTCAGCGGTGCCGCCCGCCAGGCACGGTCACCGAGCAACTCGGTCGCCACCCCGCCGAGCCCGAAGCCGACCACCGGGCCGAACACACGATCCTCGACCGCCTCCACCACGCAGGCCACCCCCGGTGGCACCATCGACTGGACCAGCACCCGGGCACCGAACGGTTCCGCGATCTCCCGGTACGCCCGGCGTACCGCGTTGTCGTCGGCGAGGCCCAGGCGGACCGCGCCCAGGTCGAGCCGGTGCCGCAGCCCCTCCCTGGCGGCCTTGAGCGCCACCGGGTAACCCCGCAGCCGGGCCGCCTCCACCGCCGCCTCGACCGATTCGGCCACCGTGGACGGCACCACCGCGATCCCGTACGCGGCGAGCACCCGCTCGGCCGCACCGGCCCCGCCGTCGGTCAGCGCGGTACGCGCCGCATCGGCGTCGACACCGGCCAGTTCGGGCAGCTCACCCATTGGTTCGCGTAACCAGTCGGCGTACCCGGTCATCCGGGCCAGGGCCCGTACCGCCTCCTCCACCGACGGGTACGACGGCACCCCGGCCGGCGGTCGCCCCACCGGGAAGGTCGCCACCGTCGGCCGGTCCCCGGCCAGCGCCACGCTCGCCACCGCCGAGGTGAAGTCGGCGTCCTCCCCCACGAGCTGACCGGGCAACGGCGGGGCGAAGTGCACCAGCAGGGCGTCGACCGCCGGGTCCACCGCGGCGTCGGCGAGGGCGTCGGCGAAGTCGTGCGCGGTGGCCTGCGGCTCGACGTTGCGCGGGTAGCCGGTGGCGACGGTGAGCCCGTACGCGTGGCAGGCGATCGCGGCCAGGTCGGCCAGTGCGGTGGAGTTGCCGACGATCCCGATCCGCCGGCCGGCGGGCAACGGTTGCTGCGCCAGCAGGACGCCGACGTCGAAGAGTTCCGCCACGGTGTCGACCCGGATCACGCCGGACTGGGCGTACAGGGCGGTCATCGCCGAGGCGTCCGGTCCGGCGGGTACGGGATCCGACCGGGGCTGCACCGGGGCGTCGGGTGCGGGCGGGCGGTTCGACGAGGCGAGCGCCACCACCGGCTTGGTCCGGCCGATCCGGCGGGCCAGCCGGGCGAACTTGCGCGGATTGCCGAAGGTCTCCAGGTAGAGCAGGATCACGTCGGTTCCGGGGTCGTCCTGCCAGTACTGGAGCAGGTCGTTGCCGGAGACGTCGGCCCGGTTGCCGGCGGAGACGAAACTCGACAGGCCCAGCCCACGGCGTTCCGCCTCGGCCAGCAACGCCACCCCGAGCACGCCGGACTGGCTGAAGAAGCCGACCCGGCCGGGGGACGGCAGCCGGGGCGCGAGGGTGGCGTTGAGGCGTACCCGCTCGTCGGTGTTGGCGACGCCCAGGCAGTTCGGCCCGACGACCCGCATGCCGGCGGCGTGCGCGGCCCGGATCAGTTCGCGTTCGGCGGCGACGCCGGACGGGCCGGACTCGGCGAACCCGGCCGAGACCACCACCAGGCCGTGCAGGCCGGCACCGGCCGCGTCGGCAACCACACCGGGTACGGCCTCCGGCGGCACCGCGACAACTGCCAGGTCCAGCGGTACGCCGGCAGCAACCGCCGTCGGGTACGCCGGCAGCCCGCCCACCACGGCCGCGCTCGGGTGCACCGGTACGAGGTGTCCGGTGAAACCGCCGTCGCGCAGGTGCCCGAGGATGGCCGCCCCGATGCCCTGCCCGGTGGCGCTGGCCCCGTACACGGCGATGCCGGTGGGGGCGAGCAGCCGGGCGATCGACCGGGCCTCGGTCAGGTGCTCCCGGCCCCACTGGACCCGCAGGGACGCCTCGGTGGGGGCGATCGGGAAGCTGAGGTGGACCACGCCGTCGGCGTACTGGCGCTGGACGAGGTAGCCGAAGTCGGCGAAGACCCGCAGCATGGTGGCGTTGGACGGCAGGACCTCGGCGACGAACCGGCTGATCCCCTCCCGGCGGGCCGCCTCGGCCAGGTGCTCCAGCAGCACCGGTCCGATGCCGCGCCCCTGGTGGGCGTCCTCGACCACGAACGCGACCTCGGCATCGGTCGCGCCGGGGCCGAGCCGGTCGAACCGGCCGACGGCGAGGATCCGCTCCCCCGCGACCACCACGAACGCCTCCCGGTCGTGGTGGTCGACGGTGACGAACCGGTGCAGGTCCCGCTCCGGAATGCGCGGGTACGGCGAGAAGTACCGCAGGTAGCGGGTGCGGTCGGAGAACCGGGAGTGCATGGCGACGATCCCGGCCGCGTCGTCCTCGCGGATCGGTCGCAGGTGGACGGTCGTGCCGTCGCGCAACAGCACGTCCGCCGAGCGGTCCGGTGGGCCCTCGACCACGCTCGGGTCGCCTCCCATCACTTCCTCGGGTCTCAGTCCCTGGGGTCGTGCGGGTCCAGGCCGTGCAGCGGGAACACCGCCTTGCGGGTGGCCAGGATGGCCCGGTCCACCCCGTCCGGCTCCCCGGTCGGCTGCCACGGCTCGTACGTCGGGTCGACGTTGTCGGTCATCCGCAGCGGTACGTCCCGCTCCGGCCGCCGGGACCGGGCCAGCGCCCGCCAGGCCGGCGGGGTGAGGGCGGCCGGGTCGATCGGCTCCCCGGTGGCGATCGCCAGCAGGTGGGTCCACGCCCTCGGCACGACCTCGACCAGGGCGTACCCGCCGCCGCCGGTGGCCACCCAGCGGCCCTCGCAGAGTTCGTCGGCGAGCGCCCGCAGCGCCAGGTAGCTGGCCCGCTGCCCGTCGACGGAGAGCCGCAGGTCGGCGAGGGGGTCGAGCCGGTGGCTGTCCGCCCCGCACTGGGTGACCAGGATCTGCGGCTGGAAGGCCCGCAGCACCGACGGGACGATCGCGTGGAAGGCCCGCAGCCAGCCGGCGTCGCCGGTGCCCGGCGGCAGCGGCACGTTGACCGCGCTGCCCCTGGCGGCCGGGCCACCGGTCTCGTCGGAGAAGCCGGTGCCCGGAAAGAGCGCCAGCGGGGTTTCGTGCAGGCTGACCGTGAGCACCCGGGGGTCGTCGGCGAAGATCTCCTGCACCCCGTCGCCGTGGTGTACGTCGACGTCGACGTAGGCGACCCGCTCGGCACCGAGGTCGAGCAGCCGGGCGATGGCCACCGCCGGGTCGTTGTAGACGCAGAACCCGGCGGCCCGACCGGCCATGGCGTGGTGCAGGCCACCGGCGACGTTGACCGCCCGCCGGGCCTCGCCCCGCCAGACCGCCTCGGCGGCGGCCAGGCTCGCCCCGGCGATCAGGGCGCTGGACTCGTGCATGTTGTCGAAGATCGGGTTGTCCGAGGTGCCCAGCCCGTACCCGGAAAAGAACGGGTCGTTCGGGGCGGCGCGGACCGCGTCCAGGTAGTTCGGCCGGTGCACCCTGGTCAGCGCCGCCTCGTCGGCCGGCGTCGGCGCGACGATCCGGACACCGGCCCGGTCGAGTACGCCGAACTCTCTCGCCAACGCGACGGTCAGCTCGACCCGGACCGGATCGAGCGGATGCTCACCCAGGTCGTAGGCGAGCAGGGACTCGTCCCACATCACCACCGTGCCATCCGACATGGCGCCATCGTCGCACGGGGCGCAGCCCGCTCCCAGACGCATCCGCCCTCGAACGGGTGTGGAACGGGCCCGGTCGGGGACCGGATCAGGTACCTGCGCCGGTGGCCACCGGGCGGTCCGGGTCGGTGAGCCAGTGGCTCCACGAGCCGACGTAGAGGCCGGCGTCCTCGTGCCCGGCGAGGTGCAGGGCGAACACCGTGTGCGCGGCGGTCACCCCGGACCCGCAGTACGCGCCGACGCGTACGCCGGGCTCGACGCCGGCCTCGGCGAACCGGGTCCGGAGGGCGGCGGCGGCCCGCAGCCGGCCGTCCGGGTCGACGTGCTCGGTGGTCGGGAGGTTGACCGCGCCGGGCACGTGCCCGGCGACCGGGTCGATCGGCTCGGTGTCGCCCCGGTAGCGCGGGGCGGCCCGGACGTCGAGCAGCACCCCGTCACCGGCGGCGAGTGCGGCCGCCGCCTCGGCGTCGAGCACCGGCAGGCTGCCCGGACGGACGGTGACGTCTCCCGGCGCCGGTGTCGGCACCTCGGTGGTGACCGGGTGGCCGGCGGTGACCCAGGCCGGGTAGCCGCCGTCGAGCACCCGGACCCGGGTGTGCCCGGCCCAGCGCAGCGTCCACCAGGCGCGGGCGGCGGCCAGCCCGTCCCCGGCGTCGTAGACCACCACCGGGTGGTTGGTCAGGATCCCGGCGGCCCGCAGGACCCGCTGGAGCGCGGCCGGGTCGGGCAGCGGGTGCCGCCCGTCGGGGCCGGGTGCCCCGCAGAGGTCGGCGTCGAGATCGACGAAGACCGCTCCGGGCAGGTGTCCGGCGACGTAGTCGTCCCGGCCGGGTGGGCCGGCGAGGCGCCAACGCACATCGAGTACGGTGGGTGCGGCCGTGGCGGCCGGCTCCGGGTCGGCCAGTTCCCCGGCGAGGGCGGCTACGTCGACCAGAAGATCGTCTGTGGCGGGCATGACACTCAGTCAACACCATCACATTCGGTGGATACCAGCACGAGACGCCCCGTCCGGGCTGCGGCTCCGTGTCGGTAACTCGGGGTAGCATTGCCTACCGGGAGGGCGGCTGACGTGAACGACCTGGTCGATACGACTGAGATGTACCTGCGCACCATTCTCGAGCTCGAAGAGGAGGGTGTGCCGGCCCTGCGCGCGAGAATCGCCGAGCGGCTGCACCAGAGCGGGCCGACCGTCAGCCAGACCGTGGCGCGGATGGAACGTGACGGTCTGCTGACCCTCGAGGATGACCGGCACCTGCGGCTCACCGCGTCCGGTCGGGGGCTGGCGATCGCCGTGATGCGCAAGCACCGGCTCGCCGAGTTGCTGCTGGTCAACGTCATCGGCATGCCCTACGAGGAGGCCCACGAGGAGGCCTGCCGGTGGGAGCACGTGATGAGCGACGCGGTGGAGCAGAAGGTCTACGACCTGCTCAACCGGCCGACCCGGTCGCCGTACGGCAACCCGATCCCGGGGCTGGAGGCGCTCGGCAGCGCCCTGGACTCGGCGACCACCGAGGGCCCGGACGCGGAGCGTAACCTCGCCTTCCCCGGTCTGACCGGAATGGTGGTGGTCCGACGCATCTGCGAGAGCGTCCAGACCGACGGGGACGTGCTTCGTCAGCTCCACGCCGCCGGGGTCGACCCGGGTGCCACGGTGACCGTCGCGCAGGAGCGCGACGGGGTCACCATCGACCGCTCCGGTGACAAGATCCGGCTGCCGCGTGAGGTGGCCTCGCGGGTCTTCGTCGCCGCGTCCTGACTTCCGGTCCGGCCCCGCCGGACCAACCCATGCCGGTCACCGCGCGGTGGCCGGCATGCGACTGTCCGGGCACCGGCGCGCCCGCCGGGGCAGGCGTGCCGGTGCCGCGACCGTCAGGCCTTGGCGGCGTCGATCTCCTTGGCCAGGGTGACCAGCTTGGTGGCAAGGGCGTCCGCCGCCGGCTTACCCTCCCCGGCCGGGAAGGTGTAGCGGAGGTTGATCATCCGGCCGTCCGCGGAGAGCCAGGACACCTCCACACCCGCGCCGTAGTCCTTGCCCTCCGGCAGGGACAGCCGGTACGCCGCCTTGCCCAGGCCCTTGACGGTCTGTCCACCCTTGGGCATCTCGTCGGCGAACACAGCCGAGTCGGCGGTGGTCGGCGTCACCGACAGCGCCAGATCGGGGCGGCTGGCCTGCTCGGACTGGAGCACACAGGTGTTCGTCTTGCCCGAGGTGGTGGACGCCGAGACATCGAACAGGGTGCCGATCGCCTTCTCCACCGCCGGGTAGTCCAGCAACTGGCAGACGCCCCCACCGGCCGAGGCCGGCAGCTTCACCACCGGCGGGATGGGCAGCGGATCGTTCCGGGTCGCGGCGGCCGACTCGCCACAGCCGGACAGCACCAGCAGTCCCGCACCGATCAGTAAGAGCCGCCCGCGCACAGTGACCTCCCGCTCGCCCCGGCCGGGGGCGGCCGGTGAGTCCGTCGGACACCGTACGGGGTCGGGCGCCAGGGGCGAAACCCCCCGCCCGGACATGGCGCTCCGCGAATGGAAATTCGTCCATGCGGACCCCTGGTCCGTTCCGGCGCGGACCCTGATCCACTCCTGGTGGACGCCGGTTCTACTCCGGCAGCCGGGACACGATGTGCTTGGCGATCTCCAACGAACTGGTCGCCGCCGGCGACGGCGCGTTGAGTACGTGCACCTGGCGGTGCGCGGCCACGATGAGGAAGTCGTCGACCAGCGACCCGTCCCGGGCGATCGCCTGGGCGCGTACGCCGGCCGCGCTCGGCACGAGGTCCCGTACGGTCAGGTCCGGCACCAGGCGGGCCAGGCTGGCGGCGAACAGTTGCCGGGACAGCGACCGGCGGACCTCGGTCAGCCCGTACCCGAGGTGTCTGCGGGCCAGCCGCCACAGGCCCGGATAGGTGACCGCGTCGGCCAGCTCCCGCAGGTTGACCCGCCCCCACGAGTAGCCCTCGCGGGCCAGCGCCAGTACCGCGTTCGGGCCGGCGTGCACGGTCCCGTCGATCATCCGGGTCAGGTGTACGCCGAGGAACGGGAACTGCGGGTCGGGCACCGGGTAGATCAGGCCCCGGACCAGGTCCCGCCGCTCCGGCCGCAGCTCGTAGTACTCGCCCCGGAACGGGACGATCCGCGCGGACGGGGTGACACCGGCCAGCCGGGCCACCCGGTCGGCGTGCAGCCCGGCACAGTTGACCAGTACGTCCGCCACCACCTCGCCGGCCGTACTCGTCACGACCAGTTCCTCGGCTCCGGCCGGGCCGCCGCGGCGGGTGCTGACGCCGGTGACCCGGGCACCGAGCCGGATCCGGGCGCCCGCCTTCTCCGCCAGGGTGGCCAGGGCGGTGCAGACCGCGGTGAAGTCGACGATGCCGGTGGACTCCACCCGGAGGGCCTCGACGCACCGGACCGCCGGCTCGTACTCGGCGGCCTCGGCGGGGGTGAGCAGCCGGACCGGCAGCCGGTTGGCCAGTGCCCGTTCGTGCAGGGCCCGCAACCGGGGCAGTTCCGCCTCGTCGGTGGCGACGATGAGCTTGCCGCACCGCTGCACCGGGATGTCCTGCTCGGCGCAGAAGTCCACCATGGACCGACTGCCGGCGCGGCAGAGTTCGGCCTTGAGGCTGCCCGGTTTGTAGTAGACCCCGGCGTGGATCACACCGGAGTTGTGGCCGGTCTGGTGGGCCGCCAAGCGGTGCTCCTTCTCCAGGACGGTCACCTCGGCGTCCGGACGGTCGAGCATTATCCGGTGGGCCGTCGCCAGCCCGACGATGCCGCCACCGATGACCACGTACCTCGCCATGGGCGCAGACGCTACCGGGTGACGGGGCCACCGGGAGCCGGGTCACCGGCCGGCTCGTCGTCGACGTACGGACAGTGCCGGCATCCCCGTCCGCAGCACGTACCCCGGCGGGCCAGGAATCCCGCGGTGAGGACGAAGAGTCCGGTCACCGGGTCCGGGTAGCCGGCCTGCCCGGCCGCGAGGGCGTCGGCGTGCGCGGCCAGGATCGACGACCGCAGCGGGTGGTCCGGTGCCAGCCGGGACGGGTGCGGCTGGTCCAGCGGGCGGGGTGCCAACGGCAGTCGCCGCCCCTGCTCACCGTCACCCATCCCGCGAGGTTACGCCCGGCGGCCGGACGCGGTTCGCGACGAGCCCGGTCCTGGCGTGGGCCGCCGGTGACGGGTCCGGCTCCCCCCGAGTGAGCCGGACCCGTACTGGTGGAACGTCCGTCAGGTGGTGGCCCGGCGGATGGTCAGCAGACCGGCACCGGCCAGCGCCAGGGCGAGCAGGGCCGGCCAACCGGCGAAGAGGGTGAGCGTGGACTGGTCGCCGAACCACCGTCCGATCGTCAGCCACCACCCCTGCCAGGTGATCAGTACGGCGGGCAGGCCGAGCAGGGACAGCAGCCCGATGCTCAGGACGTACAGGCCGGTGATGCCCCAGCGCTTCATCACCAGGGCGGCGAAGATCCCGAAGAAGCCGAGCACCAGGAACGGCACCATGTAGATCAGGATCTGCAGGACCGGGTTGTCGCTGTTCAGGAACGACGGGGCGAAGAAGCCCATCGAGATGCCCCACCCGTCGGTCGCCCGCTCGGCCAGCTTGCACAGGTAGAGCATGATCCCGAAGAGCAGGGACTCACCGAGGAGCAGCAGCGAGACGGCGGCGTAGAAGGTCCGCCGGGTCACGCTCAGCCCGAGCGAGAACGGGAAGAACTGGGTGATCGACTGGCCGGCGCTGACCATCGTCACGATGTAGACGCTGACCAGCCCACCGGTCTGCGGCCCACCCTCGATGTCGTCGCCGATCCCGGTGAACAGAAGCAGGTTGATCAGGAAGCTGGAGAGCAGGATCCCCCAGGGCCAGCCGACCAGGGTCGGCCAGGTGATGAGGTGGACGCGGGTCGCGGGAAGGACACGGTTCATCGGAGGGCACCCTTTCCGGCGGTACGGACGTTCCCGGCGCCGTTCGACGTACTGGTGAGCCGGACGACGAGTTCCTGCAACGCGACCGGTGCCAGTTCCAGCCCGAGTCCGATGATCCGGTTCCGCTCGACCTGGTCGAACCGCCCCCGCAGGGTGACGCGTACCAGGTTGCCGAGCCGTTCGCGGTGCAGTTCCTCGGCGTTCGCGGCCACCTGTTCCACCTCGTCCACCGGCCCGGAGACCGTGACCAGCTCGGTACGGAGTGCCTCGGCGCTCTCGTCCAGCAGGATCCGCCCCCGGTCGATCAGCAGGACGTGCTCGATCAGGTTGCTGACCTCGTCGATGAGGTGGGTGGAGAGCACGATGGTGCGGGGATGTTCGGCATAGTCGGCGAGCAGCCGGTCGTAAAAGATCTGCCGGGCGGTGGCGTCCAGCCCGAGGTACGGCTCGTCGAAGAAGGTGAGCGGTGCGCGGGCGGCGAGTCCGATGATGACGCCGAGCGCGGAGAGCATGCCCCGGGAGAGCTTGCGCACCTGTCGCTGTAGCGGCAGTTGGAAGTCGTCCACCAGGGCGGCGGCGAAGTCCTGGTCCCAGCGCGGGAAGAGCAGGCGGGCGGCGGTGAGCGCGTGCCGTACCTGGAAGTTCTGCGGGTAGGTCTGGCTCTCCTTGATGAAGCAGACCCCGGAGAGGACCTCGTCGTTCTCGTACGGGTGCTGCCCGAACACCGACAGCTCGCCGGAGGTGGCGAAGTTCTGCCCGGTGAGGATCTGCATCAGGGTGGTCTTGCCGGCGCCGTTGCGGCCGAGCAGACCGTGGACGGTGTTCTCGGTCAGGGAGAAGCTGACGTTGTCGAGCGCGGTCGTCTGACCGAATCGCTTGGTCACGGCCCGGGCGGTCACCGCCGCGCTCATCGCTCCCCCTCCCGGAGGTCGATCATCGACTTGAGCTCCTCGGCGCCGATGCCGAGCCTGCGCGCCTGCGCGAGCAGGGGTTGGACGTACTGGTCGGCGAACTCTTCGCGGCGCCGTTCCCGCAGCCTGGCGCGGGCGCCGGTGGAGACGAACATCCCGATTCCTCGTTTCTTGTACAGAACGCCGTCGTCGACAAGCTGGTTGACGCCCTTCGCGGCGGTGGCGGGGTTGATCCGGTGGAAGGCGGCCAGCTCGTTGGTCGAGGGGACCTGGGTCTCCTCGGCGAGGCTGCCGTCGATGATCGCGGTCTCCAGCAGCTCCGCGACCTGGAGGAAGATCGGCCGGCCCTCCTCCATCACGCACACCGGCCCGAGCGGAGATCGACCCGGCCGGGCCGACCGAGGTTAGCCGGTTCATTACTCATGTAACTAACCATGTAACCAACCCGGCCGGATGTCAAGTCCGGATACCTCACGGGGAACCCCCGGAACGGTCCTGTTGCCGACACCGCACCAGACGTGGCCTATTCCTGGCGCGTCAGCGGATCGGCACCACCACCCGCAAAGTCAGTCGCCCCAGTTCGGCCGTCATGCCACGATCGGTGGCCGGAGCCGCCCCGACGGCGTCCGCCCTTCAGCTCCCCACACAGATCGGCGGCCTCGGTGACGCGACAACTGGCGCCACCCGCGCGGGCCGGTACGGCAAGGCCGTCGTCGCTCTGGCGCAGCCGGAACTTCCTGCTGCTCTGGAGTGGACAGACGGTCAGCGAACTGGGCACCCGGATCTCCGGCATCGCGATCCCGCTGCTCGCCGCCAACGACCTCGACGCCAGCGTGTTCCAGATCTCCCTGCTGACCTTCCTCGCCTGGCTGCCGTACCTGTTGTTCTCGCTGCCCGCCGGAATCCTCGCCGACCGGGTCGACCAACGCCGACTGATGATCTTCTGTGATCTCGGCCGGATGGCGCTGATGCTGTCCCTGCCGCTGGTCGCGCTCGGCGGACACCTGACGCTCTGGTACCTCTACGGCGTCGTCGGGCTCTCCGGGGTGCTCACCGTGCTGTTCACGGTGGCCTACCGCAGCCGGCTCCCCCGGCTCGTCGCGGCCGACCAACTCGTCGACGCGAACGCGAAGCTCGGGATGAGCCAGGAGTTCGCCGAACTCGCCGGCGCGAGCATCGGCGGTACGCTGATCGGACTCGTCGGCGCGGCCAGGACGTTCTTCAGCAACGGACTCGCCTTCCTGGTCAGCGCGCTGACCCTGTGGCTGATCCGGGAGACACCGGCCGAACGGGAACCGGCCGAAGCGCAGACCGAACGGGTCGGGCTGCGGGTCGCGATGACCGAGGGCCCGGCCTTCATCCGCCACCAGCCGATCCTGCGTTCGATCCTGGCCTGTACCACCACGTCCAACTTCTTCGTCATGGCGGCGGGATCCATCGAGGTCACCTTCATGGTCCGCGAGCTGGACGCCTCGTCCATGCTGGTCGGACTCGTCTTCACGCTCAGCGCGCTCGGCGGCCTGGTGGCCGGCGCCCTGGCCAGCCGGCTGTCCCGCTGGATCGGATCCGCCCGGATCATCTGGGTGGCGATGGCGGCACCCGGTCCGCTGTACCTGCTGATGCCGCTGGCGCAACCGGGCTGGGGGGTGCTGCTCTACGGCATCGGCCTCGCCGCGTTCTCCGCCAACGCGGTCCTGTTCAACGTGGCGGCGATGACGTACCGGCAGCGCGTCACCCCGCCCGGTCTGCTCGGCCGGGTCAACGCGTCGTTCCTCTGGATCTGCCTCGGGGCCGTTCCGCTCGGCGCACTGTTCGGGGGTGCACTCGCCAGTCACCTGGGTCTGCGGGAAACGCTGTGGATCTGCGTACTCGGCACCTGGAGCGCGGCCCTGTTCGTCTTCTTCTCACCGCTGCGGAGGATGCGGGACATGGCGGTGGCCTGAGGTGGCCCGGCGACTTGCCCCGAGGCGCGACTTGCCCGGAGGTGTCAGCCGAACCAGGTCATCGCCTGGCCGTGGCCCCGGGTCCAGGCGAGCGGCTTGCCGTCGAGCGCGAGCACGTTGTGCATCGCCTCGCTCGGGGGTCGCGGCAGGTTGTCGTAGGGCAGGACGTCCGGGGCCTCGTTCGCGATCCAGTGTCCCGGCAGGTCGCGTACCAGCTCGACGAACGCCTCCCGGCGCGGGACCGGCACCTGGTAGAGCACCGAGGTGTGGAACACCACCAGGGTCGCGTCGGCCGGTGCCCGCGCGGCCAGCGCCGGCAGGTCGTCCACCAGATCACCGCGTACGAGCAGCGGCGGCTCGGCCGCGGCGACGGCAGCCGCGGCTCGTAACCGGGCCCGGCGGTGCGTGTGCTCGGGCCAGATGAGCGAGTCGAGCCACCCCACGTCCGCCGGGTCGGTCACGTCGAGCGGGTTCAGGTCCAGGCCACCCCGCCACACCACATCCGGTACGCCGACCGGCAGCGGCACCCCGGTCGCCTCGCACTCCAGCAGCGGCACCCCGGTCGCCTCGCACTCCAGGAGCGGCGCCCCGGTCGCCTGGCGCTCCAGGAGCGGCTCGCCCGTGCCGAGCACCCTGTCCCCGTAGCGGTAGGCGTACCGGTCGGGGTAGAGGCAGAGTCCGGCCGACGCGCCGACCTCCAGCAGGGCGAGCGGCTGTGGCAGCGCGGCGAGCACCGGCAGCAGTACGGCACACCGCCCGGCCTCGTTGGTCTGGGTGGCCCTGGCCCGCATCTGTGCCTCGATCGCCGGCCAGTTCTGCACCACGTACCCGTGGAACTCGGCCGGATCGTCGACCGGGCCACCGAGCAGCCGTACGACGCCGAACAGCAGGTTAGGTTGCCGCTTGGCCGGCGGGAGCGTACCGAGCAGTCCGATGACCTCGTCGTCCCGGGCGACCGCGAGCGACAGTCGCTCGTACGCGGGCGACACCCCGCGCGCCTCACGTACCCCGAACTCGACGTACGTCTCTGCGATCGTCATCCCCCGATGATCTCAGGAACTCCTGCCCACTCGTCGCCCGCAGCATCGGCCGACAGCGAAGGGGAGCCGGGCGGTTGCCCGACTCCCCTTCGCCTACCGGTCTTTCAACGTTCGCCCGTCCCGACGGAGAGCCCGTCAGGCGGCAGCCGGGCTCAGCTGCAGCCCGAGGTGGAGCCGCAGCCCTCGCAGACGTAGCAGCTACCGGCCGGGCGCATCTTCGTGCCACAGGTGAAGCAGAGCGGTGCGTCCGCAGCCTTGCCGAGCACCGATTCCAGCAGCTCGGTCGAGGATCCGATCCGGACCCCCAGCTGCTTGGTCCCGGCCGCCTCGACCGACACCGGCTCGGCAACCGGTGCCACGGGGGCGGCCACCGGCTCCGCCTTGACCTCGACCGGAGCCGTGACCGGCGCGGAGGAGGCCATCACGGACAGCTCGAGGTTGTTCTCCGCCTCAGCCTCGGCCCGCAACTGCGCGGCCCGCTCGGTCGCGGTGAAGATGCCCAGTTCGGCGCGGCGCTCGTACGGCAGGAAGTCCAGTGCCAGCCGGCGGAAGATGTAGTCCATCACCGAGGCGGCCATCCGGATGTCCGGGTCGTCGGTCATCCCGGCCGGCTCGAACCGCATGTTGGTGAACTTGCTGACGTACGTCTCCAGCGGAACGCCGTACTGCAGGCCGATCGAGATGGCGACGGAGAACGCGTCCATCACCCCGGCGAGCGTGGAGCCCTGCTTGGACATCTTGAGGAAGACCTCGCCCAGGCCGTCGTCCGGGTACGACGACGCGGTGAGGTAGCCCTCGGCACCACCGACCGAGAAGGAGACCGTCTCCGACGGGCGCTTCTTCGGCAGGCGCTTACGCACCGGGCGGTACTCGATGACCTTCTCGACGACCTTCTCCGCGCTGACCGGCGCGACCTCGGCCGGGGCGGTCTCGACGGCCTTGTTCGGCTTGGCCACCGAGAGCGGCTGGCCGACCTTGCAGTTGTCGCGGTAGATCGCCAGCGCCTTGAGGCCGAGCTTCCAGCCCTCGAAGTAGATCTCCTCGACGTCGGCGACGGTGGCCGCCTCCGGCATGTTGACCGTCTTGGAGATCGCGCCGGAGATGAACGGCTGCACCGCGGCCATCATCCGGACGTGCCCCATCGGGGCGATCGAGCGCTCGCCCATGGCGCAGTCGAAGACGGCGTAGTGCTCCGGCTTCAGGCCGGGCGCGTCCACGACGTGTCCGTGGTCGGCGATGTGCTCGACGATCGCCTCGACCTGCTCCTCGGGGTAGCCGAGGCTGCGCAGGGCGCGCGGGACGGTCTGGTTGACGATCTGCATCGAACCGCCGCCGACCAGCTTCTTGAACTTGACCAGCGCCAGGTCGGGCTCGACCCCGGTGGTGTCGCAGTCCATCATCAGGCCGATGGTGCCGGTGGGTGCGAGCACCGACGCCTGGGCGTTGCGCCAGCCGTTGCGGTCGCCGAGCTTGTTGCCCGTCGTCCACTGCTTGGTGGCCTCGCGGACGATCGCGGTGGCGACCGCGCCGGACGGCTTGATCTCGTCGTTGGCGGCGGCGTGCTTGCGCATCACCCGCTTGTGCGGCTCGGCGTTGCGGGCGTACCCGTCGTACGCGCCGACAACCCCGGCCAGCTCGGCCGAGCGGCGGTACGCGGTGCCGTTCATCAGCGAGGTGATCGCCGCGGCAACCGAGCGCCCGGTCTCCGAGTCGTACGGGTGTCCGGTCGCCATCAGTAGGGCGCCGAGGTTGGCGTAGCCGATGCCGAGCTGCCGGTAGGCCCGGGTCGTCTCACCGATCTTCTCGGTCGGGAAGTCGGCGAAGCAGATCGAGATGTCCATCGCGGTGATGACGAACTCGACCGACCGGACGAACTTCTCCACCTCGAAGCCACCGTCGGCGCGGAGGAACTTCATCAGGTTGAGCGAGGCCAGGTTGCACGAGGAGTTGTCCAGGTGCAGGTACTCCGAGCACGGGTTGGAGGCGGTGATCCGCCCGGTCTCCGGGCTGGTGTGCCAGTCGTTGATGGTGTCGTCGTACTGCAGGCCGGGGTCGGCGCACTCCCAGGCGGCCTGGGCGATGGTGCGGAACAGCCCCTTGGCGTCGACGGTGTCGATGACCGCGCCGTCGAGCCGGCCGCGCAGGTCGAACGTGCCGCCGCTCTCGACCGCCCGCATGAACTCGTCGGTGACCCGGACCGAGTTGTTGGCGTTCTGGTACTGCACGCTGACGATGTCCGACCCGCCGAGGTCCATGTCGAACCCGGCGTCACGAAGGGCACGGATCTTGTGCTCCTCGCGTGCCTTGGTGGTCACGAACTCCTCGATGTCCGGGTGGTCGACGTCGAGGATGACCATCTTGGCCGCGCGCCGGGTGGCGCCACCGGACTTGATGGTGCCGGCGCTGGCGTCCGCGCCGCGCATGAAGCTGACCGGGCCGGAGGCGGTGCCGCCGCTGGAGAGCAGTTCCCGCGAGGACCGGATCCGGGAGAGGTTCACCCCGGAGCCCGAGCCGCCCTTGAAGATCAGCCCCTCTTCCTTGTACCAGTCGAGGATCGAGTCCATCGAGTCGTCGACGGCCAGGATGAAGCAGGCGCTGACCTGCTGCGGCGAGGCGGTGCCGACGTTGAACCAGACCGGCGAGTTGAAGCTGAACACCTGGTGCAGCAGCATCCAGGCCAGCTCGTGCTCGAAGATCTCGGCGTCGGCCGGGGTGGCGAAGTAACCGTGCTGCTCTCCTGCGGCCCGGTAGGTCTTCACGACCCGGTCGATGAGCTGCTTGAGCGACCACTCCCGCTCCGGGGTGCCGACGGCACCGCGGAAGTACTTGGTGGTCACGATGTTGGCCGCGTTGACGCTCCACGACTCCGGGTACTCGACCCCGCGCTGCTCGAAGTTGATCGAGCCGTCGCGCCAGTTCGTCATGACGACGTCCCGGCGTTCCCAGGTCACCTCGTCGTAGGGGTGCACCCCCTCGGTGGTCCAGACCCGCTCGACCTTGAGTCCGGTGCTGCTGGCCGCCCGTGACCGGCTCTTGTTCGCTGTCATACCTTCCCCCGCCATCTCATCCGCCCCCTTACCGGCACGGTCCGCCGCCGCGCCGCCTACATGATCAAAAACCAAGAAGCTAACTGGTACGACCACCGGCCGGCTCCGCCTGTGCCGGGATCGCCGGCCCCTGCGGTGCGTCGCTCCGCGCCGCCGTACGGGCGGCAGCCGCCGCGCGCAGTGACTCGATCTCGCGCTCGAAGTCCCCCAGGGAGTCGAACGAGCGGTAGACGCTGGCGAAGCGGAGGTAGGCAACCTCGTCCAACTCGCGCAGCGGTCCGAGGATGGCCAGGCCGACCTCGTTGCTCGGGATCTCGGCGGCGCCCTTGGCCCGGACGGTCTCCTCCACCCGCTGCGCGAGCAGAGCGATCCTGTCCTCGTCGACCGGGCGGCCCTGGCACGCCTTGCGCACCCCACCGATGATCTTCGTACGACTGAACGGCTCGGTCACCCCGCTGCGCTTGACGACGGCGAGCACCGCCTCCTCGACGGTGGTGAACCGCTTGCCGCACTCCGGGCACGACCGCCGGCGGCGGATCAACTGGCCGTCGTCGGCCTCGCGCGAGTCGACGACCCGGGAGTCGGCGTGCCGGCAGTATGGACACCGCATAGCCGACCTCCTTTCACCGCACTGTGGGGTGCCCGCCACCCCCCGGACACCAGGACAGCCGGCGGGAGCCACTGTGAGGTGGCCGTCGCCGTGCTGGTGAGCGGGAAGCTGCGGGTAGTCGAACCCAACCTGTGGACGACTTACACCCTTGTCACTACTACATCTAGGGGTCGACCGTATGCCGCGGAGCGGCCGGGGTCAAGTTCAGGGCGGCCCGGCGCGCCGAGGCGTTATCTTGCCAACATCACCGGTCGGCCCCGGGTTACCGGCCCCCGACAGACGGTCAGACGACCACCGTGTGTCACCCCGAACACCCCGTGAGTCACTCCTCTCGCGGGAGCTTCAGCTTCTGCCCGGCGTGGATCGTGTTGCCGTCGAGCCCGTTGAGTCGGCGGATCTCGGCGATCACCCGGAACGGCTGTCGGCTCGGCCGGTGCCGCTCGGCAACCGACCAGAGCGTGTCACCGGGAAGCACCACGGCGGTCGGCGCCGGACCGGGCGGATCGGACGCCCGGGACGAAGGGGCGAGCGCCACCGCCAGCCCGGCCGCGAGAACCAGGAGAAGACCGACCAGCACCACCCGACCGCGTCGGGTCAGGCGGAGTCGACCACCCTGCGAGGGCCGGGAGATGTCCGGTGCACCCACGCTGACCTCCAAGATCGTACGCCCGTTCGATAGAACAGACGTACGATGGTGTATCAGAACAGACGTACGGATGTCGAGCGTGCGGGCACGACACGCCGACGCCACGTCGTACAGATGTTTGAAACTGTCCGATCTCACCTATACGGTCGTGAACAACCGATCCCGGCCGGCCCACGGTCGCACGGGATCCTGGCCCACGCGCACCACGTGCCACACCGGCACCACCGCCGAGCAGGGAGGACGGACGTGTCGACCGACGACCGGACGAACCGGCAGCAAAACCCGCAAGAGGCCGCCGTTGGATCCGGCGCGACCTCGGCCCGCCGCCGCAGCCCGGCCCGCGCCCGAGCGGCCGAGCCGACCCTGCGTGCCGTCACCTCGGTGGTGAGCCACTTCCCCGACCTGGTCAGCGCCGACCTGACCGCCCGGCAGCGGCGGATCCTGGAGTTCATCCGGGACTGGGTGGAGCGCTACGGCTACCCGCCGAGCGTCCGCGAGATCGGCGAGGCCGTCGGTCTGGTGTCCCCGTCCAGCGTCGCCTACCAGCTCAAGGAGCTCGAGCGGAAGGGCTTCCTGCGACGCGACCCGAACCGTCCCCGCGCGGTGGACGTACGGCCGCCCAGCGACCTGATGGACGACGAGGCGGCCCGCGCCCAGCGCCCCACCCCGGCGTACGTGCCGATGCTGGGCCGGATCGCGGCCGGTGGCCCGATCCTGGCCGAGCAGGCCGTGGAGGACGTCTTCCCGCTGCCCCGCGAACTGGTCGGCGAGGGCGAGGTCTTCATGCTCAAGGTCAAGGGCGACTCGATGCTCGACGCCGCGATCTGTGACGGCGACTGGGTGGTCGTCCGCCAGCAGCCGACCGCCGACTCGGGCGAGATCGTCGCCGCCATGCTGGACGGCGAGGCCACGGTGAAGACCTACCGCCGTCGAGACGGGCACGTCTGGCTGATGCCGGCGAACTCCGCGTTCGACCCGATTCCGGGCGACAGCGCCTCGATCATGGGTCGGGTGGTCGCCGTACTCCGCCGGATCTAGCGTCCGGCAGCACGCTCACAGCCGTCGCGGTGCACCGGGCCACAGCGCCCGTACCGCGACGGCTTCGACGTACCCGGTCCGTGTTCCTGGTCCGTGCGGCACCGGACAGCGGGGTCGGCTCAGCGCCGGCCCTGCTCCGGATAACCCTGCTCGGGGTAGCCCTGCTCCGGGTAACCGTTCTCCGGGTAGCCGCGGGGCGCCGGGCGCCCCTGCCCGTACTGGCCGCCGCGCGGCTGGCCGTACCCGTTCACCGGTTGGTCGTTGCGCCGGTCGCCGGCCTGCCCACGGGGGTCGGCGGGCGGGTAGCCGCCACGGCCTCCGCCGTAGGCCGGATCCGGCGCCGCGCCTCCGGGTGCCCGCGAACCGGCACCGCCGTAGACCCCGCCGCCGGGACCGGCGGTCTGCGGTCGGGGCGCACCACCGTAGACCGCACCACCACCGCCGCCGCCCTGCTGACCGCCGTAGACGCCCGGCTGGGGCCGTCCGGTGGGCTCGTAGCCGCCACCACCGGGGGCCGGGTAGGCACCACCGGGCGCGCCGGTCCACCCGCCGTCCTGGACGCCCCCGCCGTACGTGTTCCCGCGTGCCTGTCCCGGCGGGTCCGCCGGGAGGTCACCGGCGCCCGGACGCCCGTTCCTCGACCCGTCGGCGTCCAGCGCGCCGTCCGGGTCCGTCGGCTCCCCCGCCCGCTTGCGCCGGGACCGGACGATGCCGAAGATCCCGAGCCCGACCAGCAGGGCGCCGAGCACCCCGACGGCACCGATCAGGTACGTGATGTCGGTGAGGGTGAGCTGGGAGGTCCAGGACTTGCCGCTGTCGCTCGTGCCACCGGTGGTGCCGCCGGCCGCGGCCGGGGCGGCGGCGACCTGCGTCGACGGCTCATAGCTCTGGATCACGACCTCGGCGTCGTCGGCGAGGCTGCCGACGTCCGAGACGGTGACGAAGGCGCTGCCGTCCGGGGTGTACGCGATCGACTCGCCGAAGGCGTCGGCCAGCGGCGTCATCCGTGGCTTGCCGGTGGTCAGGGCCTTGACGATGTCACCGTCGGGCACGTCCCACTCGAACGCGTCCGCGTAGGTCCGCAACACCACCCGGCTACCGTCCGGAGACCGCGCCGCACCGGTGATCATCAACCGCCCGGTCACCGTGAGCAGGTTCTCCGTCGTGCTCTTCGGCAGGGTGATCTCGCCGGCCAGCTCCATCGGCACGCCCGTGGCGTTGTCCTTCGGCAGCGGCGCCGGCGCCCGGTAGATCTCGCTCTTCTCGGTGCCGGTCTTGGTGATGATGTACGGCGTACCGTCCTCGCCGAGCAGCAGCGCCTCGGCGTCGTGCGGCTTGTTGCCCGGATAGGCCAGCCGGTGCAGGACCGGCTTGCCGGTCCCCTCCACCGGCAGGCTCCAGAGCACCACGCTGGTACGCCGCTCGGCGGCGTCGACGTTGTCCCCGATGTCGGCGACCCAGAGGGTCCTGCCGTCGGCCGACAGCGCCAGGTCCTCCGGGTCCCGCGAGCCCTTCCCGGTGTACGGGACGGCCCTGGTCACCTTGCACTTGCTGCTCAGGAAGAAGATCTGGTCGTGGCTCTGCACCTCGGTGCTGTCGTTGATCACGACGTAACCGGTCTTGGTGGCGACCATGCCGGACAGTTCGTTCGTCCGGCTGTCGTCGATGGTGCACACCTTGGCCGGCGCGGCGAGCGCCGGGGCTCCAGTCAGCCCCAGGCACGCGCCGACCACACCACCGACAACCACGACCGAGGAGAGGACACGCCGCATCGGCCAAGTGTCGCACGTCGCAGAGACACGGCGGGGAGGCCGTGATCGTTCGGCCCGAAGCTGCCGTTCGGGCAGTTTCAAACTACTCCCCGGAGGTCCGATATGGGGTCAATTCGGCCGCTAATGCCTCGTCGACCCGGACGTGCAGCAGGGTCCCCTCGGCGAGGTGTGTGGTCCCGAGTACCTCGCCACGCCGATGGATCCGGGCGACCAGGTCTCCCCGGGCGTACGGCAGCACCGCCCGCAGCTCCACCGCCGGCCTCGGCAGCCGGGCCTCGATCGTCGCCCGAAGCTCGTCGATGCCCCGCCCGGCCCGCGCGGAGACGAAAACGGCGTCCGGCCACTCACGCTTGAGCCGGAGCAGCATCTCCTCGTCGGCGGCGTCGGTCTTGTTCACCACCAGCAGCTCGGGCAGCTTGTCGGCGCCCACCTCGGCGAGCACCTCACGGACCGCCCGTACCTGCTCCTCGGGATCGGGGTGCGCCCCGTCCACCACGTGTACGACCAGGTCGGCGTCGGCCACCTCCTCGAGCGTCGAACGGAACGCCTCGACGATCTGGTGCGGCAGGTGCCGGACGAAACCGACCGTGTCGGAGAGGGTGTAGACCCGCCCGTCGGCGGCTTCCGTACGGCGGGTGGTCGGGTCCAGGGTGGCGAAGAGGGCGTCCTCGACCAGGACTCCCGCCCCGGTCAGCCGGTTCAGGATGCTGGACTTGCCGGCGTTGGTGTAGCCCGCGATGGCGATCGCCGGGACGGCGTTGCGACTACGGCGGGCGCGCTTGGTCTGCCGTACGGTGCGCATGTTCTTGATTTCCCGCCGCAGGCGGGAGATGCGGTGGCGGATCCGGCGCCGATCGGTCTCCAGCTTGGTCTCACCCGGACCACGGGTGCCGACACCACCGCCCGCGCCACCGCCGCGACCGCTGCCGCCGGCCTGCCGGGACAGGCTCTCACCCCAACCGCGCAGCCGGGGCAGCAGGTATTCGAGCTGGGCCAGTTCGACCTGCGCCTTGCCCTCCTTGCTCTTGGCGTGCTGGGCGAAGATGTCCAGGATCAGCGCGGTCCGGTCGACGACCTTGACCTTGGTGCGCTGCTCCAGGTTGCGCAACTGGGACGGGGAGAGCTCCCCGTCGCAGATCACCGTGTCCGCACCGGAGGCGAGCACCTCGGCGGCGAGATCCTCGACCTTGCCCCGACCGATGTACGTCGCCGGGTCGGGCCGGGTACGCCGCTGGATCAGCCCCTCGAGCACCTCGGAACCGGCGGTCTCGGCGAGCGCGGCCAACTCGGTGAGCGAGTTCTCCGCGTCGGTCATGGTGCCCTCGGTCCAGACCCCGACCAGGACCACCCGCTCCAACCGGAGTTGCCGGTACTCGACCTCGGTGACGTCGGTGAGCTCGGTGGAGAGTCCGGCGACCCGGCGCAGCGCCTGGCGGTCCTCCCGCTCCATCTCACCGGTGGTGACCTCCTCGCCGAGCAGGGCGTCGAGGTCCTGGTCGGTCAGCGGAGCGAAGCTTTCCTGATTTCGCAAGCGGGTCTCCTGTCCGTTTGATCCCTGGCGTCAATCGTGACACGCTCCGCCACCGATCGCACCGCCATAATCCGTCACCCCGACTGATCGGCCCGTCAGGTACAACCAGCGGGTAACCCGCTGAAAAGGGGCGTTTGCGGGCTGATGAGGGTCGTTTACGGCACTCATGGGGGATGCGCCGGAAGCGGCCCGTACGACGCGGGTAAGAATGCGAAGCGACGGCCGGCCGGCCGTGCCCACCAACGACGGAGGGACCCCGTGACCACCACCCGCCTGCCGAGCGCCGGATTCTCGATCACGATCCGGATCGGCGTCACCGCTGACGCCTCGGCCATCGGCCGGCTCACCACCTGCGTCGGCGAAGCCGGCGCGATCGTCACCGCCCTGGACGTGGTCGATTCCGACCCGACCACGGTGATCGTCGACCTCACCTGCGACACCGCCGACTCCAACCACGCCGACCAGGTGGTGAAGTCGCTGACCGCCCTCGACGGCGTGGACGTCCGCAAGGTGTCCGACCGTACGTTCCTGCTGCACCTCGGGGGCAAGATCGAGGTCACCCCGAAGGTCGCGCTGCGCAACCGCGACGAGCTTTCCCGGGCGTACACCCCGGGGGTGGCCCGGGTCTGCCTCGCGATCGCGGAGAACCCGGCCGACGCCCGTCGGCTCACCATCAAGCGCAACACCGTCGCCGTGGTCACCGACGGGTCGGCCGTACTCGGGCTGGGCAACCTCGGACCGGCCGCGTCGCTGCCGGTGATGGAGGGCAAGGCGGCGCTGTTCAAGCGCTTCGGCGGGGTGGACGCCTGGCCGGTGGTGCTGGACACCCAGGACGTGGACGAGATCGTATCGATCGTGCGGGCGATCGCCCCCGCGTACGGCGGGATCAACCTGGAGGACATCGCCGCCCCGCGTTGCTTCGAGGTCGAGGCCAAGCTGCGCGACCTGCTCGACATCCCGGTCTTCCACGACGACCAGCACGGGACCGCGATCGTCGTGCTCGCCGCGCTGACCAACGCCCTGCGGGTGGTGGGCAAGCGCCTCGCCGACGTCAAGGTGGTCGTCTCCGGAGCCGGCGCCGCCGGTACGGCGATCATGAAGCTGCTGCTGCGCCAGGGCGTCGGCGACATCATCGCGTACGACCGGGCCGGTGCCCTGCACCGTGGGCTGGCCGACGGCAACCCGGCCTGGCAGTGGCTGGCCGAGAACACCAACAAGGAGAACTACAGCGGCGACCTGCCCGGAGCGATCCGGGGCGCCGACGTGTTCATCGGGGTGAGCGCGCCGAACCTACTCACCGGCGACGACATCGCCGGCATGGCGAAGGACTCGATCGTGTTCGCGCTGGCCAACCCGGACCCCGAGGTCGACCCGCGAGAGGCCCGCAAGTACGCGGCCGTGGTCGCCACCGGCCGGTCCGACCAGCCGAACCAGATCAACAACGTGCTCGCCTTCCCCGGTGTTTTCCGGGGCATGCTCGACGCGCACGCCGAGGAGTTCACCGAGGAGATGGCGCTCGCGGCGGCTCAGGCGATCGCCGATGTGGTCGGCGAGGACAAGATCAACCCGACGGTGATCGTGCCCAGCGTCTTCGACTCCCGGGTGGCCACCGCCGTCGCCGCCGCCGTACGCGCCGCCGCCCAGAACCCCGCTCCCGCCCCGGCCGCCGACCCCGGCCCCGCCGACCTCCCCGAGATCGCCGCCACCGCCGCCGCCCCCACCGCCCCCCTAGCCAACAACACCAACTAACCCGCCCACCCCTTCCGCCCGCCCCCCGCCCCCACCCCCCCCGCCCCCACCCCTCCCGCCCGCGTCGATCTTGCACTTGTGGTGGTTCACAAATCCGAACGAAAGACCTCATTCGGGCGCCACAACTGCAAGATCGACGGGCGGAGGGACGGGGACGGACGGGGAGTGAGTGTGGGGCGGGAGGGGTCAGGAGAGGGTGGAGGGGTTCAGGGTGCCTTCGGCTATCAGGAGGGCGGGGCCGGAGAGCCAGGCGCTTTCGGGGTCGACGGTGATGGTGAGGCGGCCGCCGGGTACGTCCACCGCGACCACACCCTCACTCAGGCCGGCGTCGCGCAGGGCCACCGCCGCCACCGCCACCGCACCGGAGCCGCAGGACAGGGTCTCCGCCGAACCCCGCTCGTAGACCCGCATGAGTACGTGCAGGTCGGTGCCGGCCACCGGCTCGGCCGGGGTGACGTACTCGACGTTGACCCCGGTCGGGAAGAACTCCGCATCGAATCCGGGTGCCCGGGTCAGGTCCAACGCGGACAGCTCCAGCCCGGCCGGCAGTACGCAGACCAGGTGCGGGTTGCCGCAGTCCACCGCCGCACCGGACAAGGTCACCCGCTCGGGTCCGTCCAGCCCGTCGGAGTCGGGCCGGGGGGCGAGGGCGGTGGTCGCCGTGCTGTCGCCGTACAGCCGGGGGGCGCCGAGGTCGACGGAGATCTCCCGGTCCGCGACCACACCGCGCCCGACGGTGGCCGGTCCGACCACGGCCCGGACCACTCCGGAGCGGGTGGCGATCGGCAGCCCGCCGTCGGCCGGCTCGGCGAGGCCGTTGTCGAGCAGGTAGCGGGTGAAGACCCGAACCCCGTTGCCGCACATCTCGGCCAGCGACCCGTCGCTGTTCCAGTAGTCCATGAACCATTCGGCGTCACCCGCGTACGCGGCGCCGGCCGGATGCTTGGCCGCCCGGATCACCCGCAGTACGCCGTCCGCGCCGATCCCGCGCCGACGGTCGCAGAGCGCGGCGACCAGCGTCGGGGTGAGCGGAAGTTCGCCGTCCGGGTCGGCGAGGATGACGAAGTCGTTGCCGGTGCCATGTCCCTTGGTGAAGTGCACCAGCCCATCATTCCCGATCATCCGCGGGTTCATCCCCGAGCCTGCTCCCGAGCCGCCCCGACGGCCTTCACCCCGGCCTCGACCAGGTCCGACCGGCCCGCGTCGAGCCAGCCGATCCGCGGGTCCCGACGGAACCACTTGCGCTGTCGACGGACGAACCGCCGGGTCGCGTGGATCGTCTCGGCGCGTGCCTGTTCCTCGGTCAGCTCCCCGTCGAGCTGGCGCAGCACCTGCTGGTAGCCGAGCGCCCGGCCGGCGGTCCGGCCCTCGCGCAGGCCCCGGCCGGCGAGTTCGCGTACCTCGTCGACCAGTCCGGCCGCCCACATCAGGTCGACCCGGAGGGCGATCCGCTCGTCCAGGACCGCGGTGTCCCGGTCGACGCCGACCTGCACTGACGGGTACCAGGGCTTCGGGTCCGGTAGGGCGGCGGTGAACGGGCCGCCGGTCAGTTCGATGACCTCCAGGGCACGGACGATCCGCCGCCCGTTGCCGGGCAGGATGCTCTCCGCCGCTTCGGGGTCGACCGCCCGGAGCCGGGCGTACAGCGGCGCCGGCCCGATCTCGGCCAGCTCCGCCTCCAGCCTGGCCCGCAGGGCGGGGTCGGTGCCGGGAAACTCGAACTCCTCCAGCACCGCCCGGACGTAGAGACCGGAGCCGCCGACCAGCAGCGGCACCCGGCCCCGGGCCAGGATGTCGTCGATCGCCGCACGGGCCAGCCGCTGGTACTCGGCGACGCTCGCGGGCTCGGTGACGTCCCAGACGTCCAGGAGGTGGTGTGGGACGCCGGCCCGCTCGGCCGGGGTGAGCTTGGCGGTGCCGATGTCCATGCCTCGGTAGAGCTGCATCGAGTCGGCGTTGACCACCTCGCCGCCGAGTGCCCCGGCCAGACCGATGCTCAGCGCCGACTTGCCGGCCGCGGTCGGCCCGACGATCGCGACCACGAGGCTCATCGCCGCCCCTCCCGCTCCCCGTCGACCTGCTCGCCGTCGGCCTGCTCGCTGGCGGGCCGGGTCCAGGTGGCGACGAGGTAGCCGACGCCGTACGGGGCCGCGTGGTAGGTCAGCTCACCGTCCCAGCCGCCACCGGCGGCACCGGCGAGCACCTGCCAGGGTGCCCGTCCGGCCACCCGCAACTCGGTCGACAGCACCGGGTCCAGGCCGAGCAGGGCGTCGGCGTCCGCGCGGGCCAGGGCCTCGGCAACCCGATCGTCGTACGCGACCGCGCGCGGGTCGTCGTAGCCGGGTGACTTCTCCCCCCGGCAGGCCGACCCGTCCCCGAGGACGAGCAGCGCGACCCGGGGCCGGTGGTCGGCCAGTTCCGTACCGAGCTTGACGCAGTCCCCGGCGGTGGCCGTGGCGTCGACGGTGTCCAGCCGGAGGTCCGTGCCGGTGACGTCGTGCCGGCTGAGCAGCCAGCCGCCGACCAGCAGGCTCAGCGGCCCGAGCGGTCGATGGGCGCCGTCACCGATGGCGAATCCGGTGTCCACTCCCCAGGGCGCGAAGCTGCCGGCGTACGGGGCGGGGAAGGTCTCCGTCCGGTCGCCGGCGCCGAGGACCACCAGCACGTCGGGAGCGACGGAAAGTAGTCGTGTGATCGCGGCGTCTGCGGCGTACCGTAGGTCATCGAGTTCGGCCGCGGCCGAGCCGGCGATCTCGGGCACGATCATCGGCGGGTGCGGGCAGACTGCGGCGGCGATCAGAGACACGCCACCACCGTAGCCGGGTTCGGACCTTACACCCGCTTGCACACCGATCGGCCATGGTCAAGGACACCGTATGGTCACGGTCGACCACAGGCGCTCGACGCGGACCCGGTTGGACCTGTGACAATGCCGGGGAGAAACTTCGCTGCAATATGACTGCGCCGTGGCGGCGACCCCGGGGGACCCCTCTCTTCGGTGGCGCCGGGAGAACGAGGATGGGCACATGAGCGACTGGACGGCCTTCGGACGGGTGGACGCGGACGGCACGGTCTACGTCAAGACGGCCGAGGGCGAGCGGGTGGTCGGTTCCTGGCAGGCCGGGGCACCGGAGGAGGGGCTGGCGCACTTCGCCCGCCGCTTCGCCGACCTGGTGACCGAGGTGGACCTGATCGAGGCGCGGCTCAACTCCGGCGCCGCCGACGCGGCGCACTCACTGGCGAGCGTACGGCGACTGCGTGGCTCGCTGGCCGAGGCGCACGTGGTGGGCGACATCGACGCCCTCGGCGCCCGGCTGGACAAGTTGGCGGGTGTTGCCGACGAGAAGGCGGGCGAGGCCCGAGCGGCCCGCGAGACGGCCCGGACCGAGGCGCTGGCGCGCAAGACGGCCCTGGTCGAGGAGGCGGAGAAGCTGGCCGCCGAGTCGACCGGCTGGAAGACCGCCGGTGACCGGCTCAAGGAGATCCTGGACGAGTGGAAGACCATTCGTGGGGTCGACAAGAAGACCGACGGTGAGCTGTGGAAGCGGTTCGCCGCCGCGCGCGACGGGTTCACCCGCCGCCGGGGCGCCCACTTCGCCACCCTGGACGCCCAGCGCAAGCAGGCCCAGGGCGCGAAGGAGGAGCTGGTCACCGAGGCCGAGTCGCTGGCCGAGTCGACCGACTGGGCGGCGACCGCGAACCGGCTCAAGGACCTGATGACGGAGTGGAAGGCGGCTCCGCGCGCCTCGAAGGAGGCCGAGCAGAAGCTCTGGGACCGGTTCCGGGCCGCTCAGGACGCGTTCTTCTCCCGGCGGAGCGAGGTCTTCTCCGCGCGGGACAACGAGCAGCGCGGAAACCTGGAGCGCAAGCAGGCCCTGCTGGCCGAGGCCGAGGCGCTGGACGTGGACACCGACCCGAGGGCCGCGCAGGCCAAGCTGCGGGAGATCCAGGGGGCGTGGCACGACGCCGGCCGGGTGCCGCGCGAGGCGGCCGCCGGGCTGGACCGCCGGCTGCGGGTCGTGGACGAGAAGGTACGGCAGGCGATGGACTCGGCGTGGCGGCGTACCGAGCCGTCGGCCAACCCGTTGCTGGTGCAGATGCGCGACCAGGTGGCCGAGGCCGAGCAGCGGCTGGCCCGGGCCCAGGCGGCCGGGGACGCCAAGCGGATCCGGGAGGCCGAGTCGGCGCTCGCCGCCAAGCGTCAGTTCCTCCAGCTCGCGGAGCAGGCGAGCTGACCAGATCTAACACCGCCCGGTGATGCCGGGCAGCCCAGGGGCCTCCTCCCACCGTCGATCGGTGGCGAGGGGGCCCTTTCGTCTGTCTGGTCCGAGGTGAGGCTTTACATCGATTCAAATCCATGGTTGCATCAGGAAAGCGCTTGCCTCGGGCATGCGAGCGCGGGAGCCAATGCTTCGACCCCGGTTCGATCCGTACGGCGGGTAAGCCGGACGACGTCGATCCGGCGGATCACCGGCACTGCCTTGGGCACGGCCACCGGAGCTGATCCGCCGCCCGGCGCCGCTTTCCCGCCAGTCACCAAGGAGAGCCACCATGCTCGCACGACGGCGCCGGATGGCGCTGTTCAGCACTGCCGCCGCGGCCACCCTGACCCTCGCCGCGACCGGAATCGTCACCGCCGTCAACGCCCACGCCGCCGCCGGCTGCCAGGTCAGCTACTCGGTCGGTGGCCAGTGGCCCGGCGGCTTCAGCGGCAACGTCACCGTCACCAACCTCGGTGACCCGCTCGCCGGTTGGACCCTGCGCTGGTCGTACACGGCCGGGCAGCAGGTGACACAGGCCTGGAACGCCACCGTCACCCAGAGCGGCGCCCAGGTCAGCGCGGCCAACGTCGGTTACAACGCCAACCTCGCCACCAACGCCAGCGCGTCGTTCGGCCTCAACGGCACCTGGAACAACTCCAGCAACCCGGCGCCGACCGGCTTCACCCTCAACAACGTGGCCTGCACCGGCAGCGTCGGGCCGACCACCCCCGGCACGAATCCGACCACTCCGGGGCCGAACCCGACCACGCCCCGGCCGACCACGCCGCCGCCGACGACCGGCCCGACCCTGCCGCCGCAGACCGGGCTGGTCGGTTGGGCCACCCAGAACGGTGGCACCTCCGGCGGTGGCAGCGCCTCGCCGGTCACCGTCTCCGACTCGGGTGCTCTGACCAGCGCTCTCGGCTCCACCAGCGCCTCGGTCATCCGGGTCTCCGGCACCATCTCCTGCTCCGGGATGCTCCGGGTCCGGTCGAACAAGACCATCCTCGGCATCGGCTCCGGCGCCACCATCTCCGGCTGCGGCTTCAACATCAACGGCGACCGCAACGTCATCATCCGCAACCTCAACTTCCGCGGCTGGGACGACGACGCCATCAACGTCCAGGAGTCGGCCACCAACATCTGGATCGACCACAACAGCTTCACCGACGGCTACGACGGCGCCGTCGACGTCAAACGCGGCTCCGACTTCGTCACCGTCTCCTGGAACCGCGTCTACGGCCACGACAAGTCGATGCTGCTCGGCCACAGCGACGACAACGCCAGCCAGGACGTCGGCCACCTGCGGGTCAGCTACCACCACAACTGGTTCGACGGCTCGAACCAGCGACACCCCCGCGTCCGGTTCGGCAACCCGGTGCACGTCTACAACAACTACTACAACAACATCGGCGGCTACGGTGTCGCCTCCACCGAGGGTGCCGGCGTACTCGTCGAGGGCAACTACTTCGAGAACACCGACGATCCGTACCACCTCGGTGAGGGCGACTCCGGTCCCGGCACCCTGGTCGCCCGGAACAACCACTTCGTGAACTCCGGCTCCGGCCAGACCGGCGGCAGTGTCGCCAGCATCCCGTACTCCTACCAGCTCGACACCGCCAGCAGCGTCAAGTCCATCGTCACCTCGGGCGCCGGCACCGGCCGGATCGGCCTCTGACCGCGTGACGAAGGGCCCCTCGTACATCGAAATCCGACGTGCGAGGGGCCCTTCCTGACGCTTCGAAGACCCGGGGGGTCAGCGCTCGCAGGCGCTCACGGCCGGGGTGGCGGCGAGCGGCGGTACGCCGATGGTGGGCAGGCCGAGCGACACCGCCGACGTACGCGGAACCCGACCCGCCTCGTACGCGTCACCGGCCCGCGTCCGACGGTGGTGAAGCGGCGCCCCGTCGGCGTTGAGGTGGTGCGGCGCCGCGTAGGTCACCACGGTGTGCACGACGTCGCCGGGTCGGATCGATCCGGCGTCGGGACCACCGTCGAAGTGCACCAGCCGGCCGTCGCGGGCCCGGCCGGACATCCGCCCGGTCCGCTCGTCCTTGCGCCCCTCGCCGACCGCGACCAGCAGTTCGACCGGTTCGCCGACCAGCTTCTTGTTCTCCGCCCAGGTGATCTCCTCGACCGCGGCGATCAACCGCTCGTACCGCTCCTGCACGACCTGCTTCGGCAACTGGCCGTCCATGGTCGCGGCCGGGGTACCGGGACGCTTCGAGTACTGGAACGTGAAGGCGGAGGAGAACCGGGCCTCGCGGACCACGTCGAGGGTCCGTTCGAAGTCGGCCTCGGTCTCGCCGGGGAAACCCACGATGATGTCGGTGGTGATCGCCGCGTCCGGCATGGCCGCCCGGACCTTCTCGATGATCCCCAGGTAGCGGTCCGACCGGTACGAGCGCCGCATCGCCTTGAGTACGTCGTCGGAGCCGGACTGCAACGGCATGTGCAGGGAGTGGCAGACGTTCGGTGTCTCCGCCATCGCCGCGATCACGTCGTCGGTGAAGTCCTTCGGGTGCGGGCTGGTGAACCGGACCCGCTCCAGCCCGTCGATCTCACCGGTGGCGCGCAGCAGCTTGCCGAAGGCGAGCCGGTCACCGAACTCCACCCCGTACGAGTTGACGTTCTGCCCGAGTAGCGTCACCTCCAGTACGCCCTCGGCGACCAGGGCGCGTACCTCGGCGAGTACGTCGCCGGGGCGCCGGTCCTTCTCCTTGCCGCGCAGCGAGGGCACGATGCAGAAGGTGCAGGTGTTGTTGCAGCCGACCGAGATCGACACCCAGCCGGCGTAGGTCGACTCGCGCCGGGTGGGCAGGGTCGACGGGAAGACGTCGAGGGATTCGAGGATCTCCACCTCGGCGCTGGAGTTGTGCCGGGCCCGTTCGAGCAGCACCGGCAGCGAGCCGATGTTGTGGGTGCCGAACACGACGTCGACCCAGGGCGCCTTCCGGACGATCTCGCTGCGGTCCTTCTGCGCCAGGCAGCCGCCGACCGCGATCTGCATGCCGGGGTGTTTGTCCTTGACCGGGCGGAGGTGACCGAGGTTGCCGTAGAGCCGGTTGTCGGCGTTCTCGCGTACGGCACAGGTGTTGAAGACCACCACGTCCGGGTCGTCGACCTCGGCGGCACGTACGTAACCGGCCTGCTCCAGCAGGCCGGAGATCCGCTCCGAGTCGTGCACGTTCATCTGGCAGCCGTAGGTCACGACCTTGTAGCTCTTCGACACTGTCGCGCGCCCCTCTCCCACGGCCACCAAGCGTAGCCGTCTGCCTCGTCCCGCCCAGGTCGGGTGGGTGCGCCGGCGCCGCCCGGCGGGAACGGCCGGCACCGCCGTACGCCCCTTCGGTGGCAGAGTATGCGCAGGGAGCCCCGACCGGCGGGCCGGACCAGGAGGAACCATGTGCCGCAGCATCAAGACCCTGCGTGAGCCGTACGCCGAGGAGGTCACGGTGGCCGACATCGAGGCGGCGGCGTTGCAGTACGTACGGAAAATCTCCGGCTTCCGTGCACCGGCGGCCCACAACGCGGCGGCGTTCCAGGCCGCAGTCGACGCGGTGGCGGACGCCACCCGGACCCTGCTCGACCAGCTCGTGGTCCGGGGCAGCAGCCCGGCCCAGGCCGGCGCGGCGGACACCCGGACCGCCACGAACGCCGGCTGACGGCGGCCCGTCCCGACCAGCCGGGCCCGGTCCGCCTCGTGGACCGCCACCGGCCCGTCGGGCGACCGGTACGCGGCGGGCCTGGCCAAGCGGCCCACGCCACGGTCAGGCTTTGGCCCGGCCCGGCGTCAGGCTCGCTTCCCGCCCGGTCGGGCTCGCCGTGATCCCGCAGGCCCGCGCCCGCCGTGCGGGTCAGGCGGCGGCGAGGGCCGGGACAACCGAGTCCGGCCCCCACTGCGACTGGTGGCACTGCGACCAGGCCCGGCACCGTGGACTGTGCGCGCTGCACAGGCGAAGGTTGCTCAGGATGTCGCCGTCGTCGTCCTCGCGGACGTCGAGGTGCACCGGCCGGATCGTGCCGTCCGAGCCGACCAGCAGGTGCCGGCCGGGGTCGAGGGTGTCGTCCGCGAGCAGGCACGGCCGGCCGAGTCGTCGGGCGAAGGCCGCGATCACGGCCACCTCCGGCAGCCCGTCCGGGATGCCGTAGCAGTCCACGGAGGTGGGAAACTCCCCCGGCCTGGGCCACACGTCGCACACCACCGCGTCGTGCGGCAGCCGCGCCGGGTCGGCCGTGCTCAACGGCACCACCGCCAGGCCGAGTACGTCGGTGAGCGCGGAGCAGACCTCCGCGACGGTCATGCGGTCGTCGATCTTCCAGTTCCACAGCTCGGTCACGCCGCCTCCTCGCTGTGCGCAGCCACGGCCGCAGCAACGGCCCCTACTGACGATGGTGACCGGCAGCCGACGCCGAGCGGGGCTAAGTTACCGGTCTGTGACCATTTCTGCCGAAATCCGCCTATCCCATCACCTTGTGTAATCGAGTGGTGACACTCTACCGCTCCCGATTTCCGGCCGCACTCACTTAGCGTATTCCAGCCGCAGCAGTAGGTTTACCGACACTCGGCGTCCCCGTACCGGCCGCGATCGGGGGCGTGGGAGGGACCGTACGGGACGGTGCCAGGTCGCCGATCCGACCTCCCGGCGGCCGTCATGGTCCGACCCGGAGCCGGGCGGGTGCCCGGTGGTCCTCTCGGTCCGCAAAACCGACGCGGTCGAGCATCTCGGCCGGACAGGCTCGGTTCCTGCCCGCCTCCGACAGGGTTTGCGCAGGCCAAGCCCTGTACGTCGGTCGTCCGAAGCGGACCGTACGGGTCGACCCGGCCACCTCATGGTCCGGATCGCGTTACCGCCCCGTGACCAGATCGTTTGCGTCGCCGCACGTCAGGTCCCCTACAGTTGCCTAACCAAAGCAGACTGGGGTCCACGACAGGACCACAGACCAGACAGGTGGGGGCATGACCGCGGCGACCGACCAACCGCTCATCAAGCTTGACGGGGTCAACAAATGGTTCGGCCCGCTCCATGTGCTGCACGACGTGAACCTCTCCGTCAACCGCGGTGAGGTGGTCGTCGTGATCGGGCCGTCCGGCTCCGGCAAGTCGACGCTCTGCCGGGCGATCAACCGCCTGGAGCCGATCAACTCGGGCACCATCGTCTTCGACGGGCAGCCGTTGCCGGCCGAGGGCAAGTCCCTGGCCCGCCTGCGCAGCGAGGTCGGCATGGTGTTCCAGTCGTTCAACCTCTTCGCGCACAAGACGATCCTGCAGAACGTCACGCTCGGGCCGGTCAAGGTACGCAAGGAGAAGCCGGCCGCCGCGCGGGAACGCGCCCTGGCACTGCTGGACCGGGTGGGCATCGCCAACCAGGCCGACAAGTACCCGGCCCAGCTCTCCGGCGGACAGCAGCAGCGGGTGGCGATCGCCCGCGCCCTGGCGATGCAGCCGAAGGCGATGCTCTTCGACGAGCCGACCAGCGCGCTGGACCCGGAGATGGTCGGCGAGGTGCTGGACGTGATGACCTCGCTGGCCCGCGACGGCATGACGATGGTGGTGGTGACGCACGAGATGGGCTTCGCCCGGCACGCCGCGAACCGCGTCATCTTCATGGCCGACGGCCAGCTCGTCGAGGACGCTCCGCCGGAGGAGTTCTTCGCGAACCCCCGCAGCGAGCGGGCCAAGGACTTCCTGTCCAAGATCTTGACGCACTAGGCGTCCAGTGTGGAGCGCCCCGGGTGGGGGCGACCGTTCGTCGAAGAAGGAGATGTACATGCGTATCTCGCGAGTGGCCACGCTGGCCGCGGTCGCGGCCCTGACCCTGGGTGTTGCCGCGTGCGGCGGTGACGCCAGTGACGACGCCGGCACGGCGCCCGAGAGCAAGAGCTTTGCCGCCGGCAGCACGATGGAGAAGCTGAACAAGGCTCAGAAGATCATCATCGGCACCAAGTTCGACCAGCCCGGCTTCGGGCTCAAGGGCCTGGACAACAAGCCGGCCGGCTTCGACGTCGAGATCGGCAAGATCATCGCGACCGAGCTCGGCATCCCGGAGAGCAAGATCGAGTACATCGAGACCCCGTCGGCCGTCCGCGAGGAGGTCCTCGAGCAGAGCAAGGCCGACATCGTGGTGGCGACGTACACCATCAACGACAAGCGCAAGGAGCGGATCGACTTCGCCGGTCCGTACTACGTTGCCGGGCAGCACATCATGGTCAAGGCCGGCGACTCCAGCATCACCGGCCCGGACTCGTTCAAGGCCGGCGGCAAGAAGGTCTGCTCGGTCGCGGGTTCGACGCCGGCCGCGAACATCGAGAAGTACCTGGCCGACAAGGTCGCCCAGCTGGTGGTCTTCGACGTCTACCAGAAGTGCGTCGACGCGCTGACCGGCGGTCAGGTCGACGCCGTCACCACCGACAACGTGATCCTCACCGGCTTCATCGCCAAGAACGAGGGCAAGTTCAAGCTCGCCGGTCAGAAGTTCACCGACGAGCCGTACGGCATCGGGGTCAAGAAGGGCGACACCGCCTTCCGTGACTTCATCAACGACACCCTCGAGAAGATCTACGCCGACGGCCGCTACGCCAAGGCGTGGACCGAGACCGCGGGCAAGTTCGACTCGGCCGTACCGACCGGCCCGAGCATCAACCGGTACTGAGTTTCACCGCTGGAGCTGGAGGGTGACCATGAAAGAGGCGTGTCCGTGAGTGTGCTCGTCGACAACTTCGACGTCTTCGCCGGAGGACTCTGGGTCACCTTCCAGCTCTGTGTGTTCGCCGCGATCGGTGCCCTGCTCATCGGCACCCTCGTGGCGGTCATGCGGATCGCGCCGGTGCCACCGCTGCGGTGGATCGGCACGGCGTACGTGACGGTGTTCCGCAACTGTCCGCTGACCATCGTCCTGTTCTTCGCCGCCTTCGCGCTGCCGGCGCTCGGGTCGAACGCGGACTTCCTGCGGATACCGGGGCTGACCTCGATCTCCAGCCGGCTCGGCAACGACCTGCCGTACTTCCGGTTCGCGATCATCGCGCTGAGCCTCTACACCGGCGCGTTCGTCTGCGAGGCCATCCGCAGCGGCATCAACGCGGTCTCCCCCGGTCAGGCCGAGGCCGCCCGGGCGATCGGCCTGACCTTCACCCAGAACCTGCGGCTGGTGGTCCTGCCGCAGGCATGGAAGTCGGCGATCGTGCCGCTGGGCAGCGTCATCATCGCAATGATCAAGAATTCCGCGCTGGCCGGCTTCTTCGGCGTGGTCGGCGACCTTTCCAGCTCCGGCACGAACCTGACCAGTCAGGGCGGCGAACCGATCATCCCGGTCTTCGTCGGCATCTGCATCGGCTTCCTGCTGCTGACCGTGCCACTCGGCCTCCTGCTGGACCGGGTCGAGCGACGCCGGGCGGTCGGAGCCCGATGAACGAGCGAAACATCGAGCGGTACGCGGCGCACGGCGAGGACTCGGCATGAACCAGCAGCAATCGGTGCTCTACGACAACCCCGGCCCGCGCGCCCGGCGGATCACCCTGATCGGCAGCGTGATCGCCGTCATCGGCATCGCCGCCGCCGTCTACTTCCTCGTCTACCGGCCGCTGGAGGAAAACGGCCAGTTCGAGATGGAGAAGTGGGGACCGCTGGTCGACCCGAACAACGAGGTCTTCCCGCTGGTCTGGGCCCGCCTGCGGGACGGCTTCATCGCCACCCTCACCGCCGCCGGCCTGGCGGTCGTCGGCTCACTGGTCGTCGGCATCGCGCTGGCCGTACTGCGGGTCCAGCTCAAGGCGCTGCGGGAACGCCGCTTCGTCGGTCTGCCCGTCCCGGCCGCGCTGGCCCTGCGCGTGCTGAGCTGGCTGCTCAACGCGATCACCCGGTTCTGCGTCGAGGTCTTCCGGGGCCTCCCGGTCGTGATCACCATCTTCTTCGTGGCGACCGCCCTGCCCGACCTCGGTATCGACTTCGGCGACCGGCTCTGGTACCTGGTGCTCGGCCTGACCATCTACAACAGCGTGGTGATCGGCGAGATCCTGCGCTCCGGGATGGAGGGGCTGCCCGGCGGCCAACGCGAGGCGGCGCTGGCCTGCGGCCTCAGCTCGTTCCAGATCACCCGCATGATCCTGCTGCCGCAGGCGCTGCGCATCATGCTCCCGGCGCTGATCAGCCAACTGGTGGTGGTCCTCAAGGACACCTCGCTCGGCTTCATCATCGGCTACGAGGAGGTGCTCCGGGTCAGCGCGTTCCTGATCGGGAACCTGGAGAACCCGATCCAGGTGTACGCCGTGGTCGGTGCCATCTACATCGTGCTCAACTACCTGCTCTCCAAGCTCGCCGAGTACGTCCAGCGCCGGCTCGCCAGGGGACGCAAGACGAAGGGTCTGCCCCCGATCGACGTCATGACGCCGGCCCGCGCCGGCGCCGACGGGAGCGGCGCCGCCTGAACCGAACGATCCGTACGACCGAACCCGGGTCCAGCCCCACGGCTGGCCCGGGTTTCGTTCTGTCCGGGACGGCTACCTCTGCCCGTTCAGGGGCGCTGCCGGCACCGGGCCCCGCCGGTCGGCGGGCGGTCCCTCAGCGGGCGATCTCGGTGACCCGGGACTCGCGTACGACGGTGACCCGGATCTGACCCGGATAGGTCAGCTCCTCCTCGATCTGCTTGGCCACGTCACGGGCCAGCACGGCGGCACCGATGTCGTCGACGTCGTCCGGCTTCACCATCACCCGGATCTCCCGGCCTGCCTGCATGGCGAAGACCTTCTCCACCCCGGACTTGCCGCCGGCGATCTCCTCGATCCGCTCCAGCCGCTTGACGTACGCCTCCAGGCTCTCCCGACGCGCGCCCGGCCGACCACCGGAACAGGCGTCCGACGCCTGGGTCAACACCGCCTCGATGGTCTGCGGCTGCACCTCGTTGTGGTGCGCCTCGATCGCGTGCACGACGTCGTCGGACTCACCGTACTTGCGGGCCAGGTCGGCGCCGATCAGCGCGTGGCTGCCCTCCACCTCGTGGGTGAGCGCCTTGCCGATGTCGTGCAGGAAGGCACACCGCTTGATCGTCGGCGCGTCCAACCGCAGTTCCGACGCCATGATGCCGGCGATGTGGGCGGTCTCGACCAGGTGCTTGAGCACGTTCTGCCCGTACGACGTCCGGTAGCGCAGCCGGCCGAGCAGGGTGACCAGTTCGGGGTGGATCTCGGTGATGCCGACCTCGACCAGGGCGTCCTCGGCGGCCCGCTGGCAGAGCCGCTCCACCTCGTGCCGGGCGGTCTCGAAGACCTCCTCGATCCGGTGCGGGTGGATCCGGCCGTCGAGGACCAGCTTCTCCAGGGTGAGCCGGCCGATCTCCCGGCGTACCGGGTCGAAGCAGGAGAGCAGCACCGCCTCGGGGGTGTCGTCGATGATCAGGTTGACGCCGGTGACCGATTCGAAGGCGCGGATGTTGCGCCCCTCCCGGCCGATGATCCGGCCCTTCATCTCGTCACCGGGCAGGTGCAGCACGCTGACCACACTCTCGGCGGTCTGCTCGCTGGCGACCCGCTGGATGGCGTCCACCACGATGTGCCGGGCCCGCTGGTCGGCCGTGTTGCGCGCGTCGGCCTCGATGTCCCGGACCAGGATCGCCGCCTCGCGCTTGGCCTGCCCCTCGATCGCCTCGACCAGCTCGCCACGGGCGGCGTCGGCGGTCAGGCCGGCGACCCGTTCCAGCTCCCGCTTGCGCTGCTCCTCGGCCTCGACCAGGGCCGCCTCCCGGAGGCCCAGGGCGCCCTCCCGCTCGGCCAGTTCGGTAGTGGCGGTGGCCAGCCGGCGTTCCCGCTCGGTGAGCCGCTCGACCTCCTCGGTGTGCAGCCGCTCCCGCTCGTCCATCCTGGCGGCCCGCCGCTCGACCTCGACGGCCTGTTCCCTGGTGGTGGCCGCGAGGGAGGCAATTTCCCGCTCACCGCTGCGCCGGGCCGCGGTTCGTACCTGCTCGGCGTCGACCTCGGCCTGCCGGTGCGCCCGGTCGAGCACGGTGTCCGCCTCGACCCGGGCCGCGTCCAGCACCCGCCGGGCCTCGGCCCGTGCCGCGCTCGCCTCGGCCTTCGCGGCGGCTGCCTCGGCCCGAGCGGCAGCGGCCGCCGATTTCGCCGTGTCCACCGTCGTGTACGCCTCGTCGGCAGCGGACCGCAGGGCCGCGAGCGACTGCTCCTGGCGGTCCTTCTCTGCGACGAAGGCGGAGTCGTCCGCCGCCGGTCCGGCCCCGGTGAGGCCGATCCGGCGCAGCGCCCGCGCACCCAGGACCAACGCGGTGAGTACGAGGGCGGTCAGCACCGCGATCGCGGCGAGCAGCCCCCACTCGAGCGCGGTCATGCCGACGCCTCACAGCGACTTGTACCGATGTCCCTGCGCCGCCCGGTCATGGCCGCCTCCCCTCACCGTCCCGGCGCCGGAGGGTCGCCCTCCTGGTGACGCGCCCTACGGCTGTCGAGACGCCCGACCGAGGCGGCTGGCCGAGGATAGGTTCCATCGGCGGTGTGTTGGTACACCGCCGAAGGCCGGGAACCGTGTCATCCCGTTACCGGATCGGCCTGTCCGGTAACGGGCTATCTGGCCCCTGAACTGGCCAAAGTGATGCCGTACTGTTACGCGATCTATGTTGTGCGTTTAGCCTGCGATGGTCGGGCAGTCTCACCTGTAACGCGAGGCTAGGTCGCGAGGTGCCCTTCGGTCAAGGACTCATGATCCAGCATGAGTCGGACGTACGGCACACGGATGCCTACCCGCAGCTCATGACGGGTGGGGCATACCCGGACGAGCCCGGCCGGTCGGAAGCCCTCACAGACCCCGTCACGTCGGTTGCCGGCGTCCGGCGGCGCTACTCCCCCGCCCGGGCGTCCCGGTCGACCTCGGACTCGGCGTCGGCGAGCGCGTCCGGGTCGATGTATTCGGCGAACTCGGCCGCCTCGGCGCTCTGTGCCGCCAACGCGTCCTTCACCGCCCGGATCGCCACGCCGGGGGGATAGCCCTTGCGGGCGAGCATGCCCACCAGCCGGCGGAACACCGCGTCCGGGGCCCCCCGCGCGGTCCGCAGCTTGCGGTCCACCAGGGTCCGGGCGGTCTCGCTCTCGGTCGTCTCGTCCAGCTCGTCAAGCGCCTCGGCGGCGATGTCGCGGTCCACCCCGTGCTGGCGCAGCTCGTTGGCGAGCGCCCGGCGAGCCAGGCCCCGGCCCTGGTGGCGACTGGTCACCCAGGCTCGGGCGAAGGCGGCGTCGTCGATGATGCCGACCTCGTCGTACCGGTCGAGCACCTGGTGGGCGACCTCTTCGCTGATGCCCCGTCGGGCGAGTGCGGTCGCCAGCTCGGCTCGGGTACGCGGACGCACGGCGAGCTGTCGCAGGCAGATCTCCCGAGCCAGTTCGCCCTCGTCACGGGGTGGCCCGGCCTCGGCGGCGTCCCCGCTCCGGCCACGCCGTCGACCGCCGAAGCCGCCCGACTGCTCCGCCCCGGCCCCGTCGGTACGCCCCGACGACGTCGACGCGCCCTCCGGCCAGCCCTGATCGTCCTCGGACCAGCCGGTTGTACCGGTGTCACCGGTCGCGGCGAGGTCGCCGCCCGGATCGGCGCCCGCGGACCGTCCCCGCCGCGAGCGCCCCACTGTCCCGCCGCCCGATCGGGGCGGTGCGGCATCCCAGCCACGCCCCGACCTGGCCCCACGTCGTCCAGCCATGATGGAGAGGAAGACTCAGCGACCGGTCAGAAGTCCACCGGCGGCAGCTCCGGGCCGCCCGCGGCGTCACTCGGGCTGACCCCGACGCCGAGCTTCTCCAGGATCTTCTTCTCGATCTCGGCCGCCACGTCCGGGTTGTCCTTGAGGAACTCCCGGGCCTTCTCCTTGCCCTGGCCGAGCTGGTCACCGTCGTAGGTGTACCAGGCGCCGGACTTACGGATGATCGACTGCTCCACACCGACGTCGATCAGGGATCCCTCGCGGGAGATGCCCTTGCCGTACATGATGTCGAACTCGGCCTGCTTGAACGGGGCGGCGACCTTGTTCTTCACCACCTTGACCCTGGTCCGGTTACCGACCACGTCGGTGCCGTCCTTGAGGCTCTCGATCCGGCGTACGTCGAGCCGGACCGACGCGTAGAACTTCAGCGCCCGACCACCGGTGGTGGTCTCCGGGCTGCCGAACATGACACCGATCTTCTCGCGGAGCTGGTTGATGAAGATCGCGGTGGTGTTGGTGTTGCTGAGCACACCGGTGATCTTCCGGAGCGCCTGGCTCATCAGCCGGGCCTGGAGGCCCACGTGGCTGTCGCCCATCTCGCCCTCGATCTCGGCCCGGGGCACCAGTGCGGCCACCGAGTCGATCACGATGATGTCCAGCGCGCCGGAGCGGATCAGCATGTCCGCGATCTCCAGCGCCTGCTCACCGGTGTCCGGCTGGGAGACCAGCATCGCGTCGGTGTCGACCCCGAGCGCCTTGGCGTATTCCGGGTCGAGCGCGTGCTCGGCGTCGATGAAGGCGGCGATGCCACCGGCCCGCTGCGCGCTCGCCACCGCGTGCAGCGCCACGGTGGTCTTACCGCTGCTCTCCGGGCCGTAGATCTCGACCACCCGGCCACGGGGCAGACCGCCCACACCAAGTGCCACGTCGAGTGCGATCGAACCAGTCGGGATAACGGCCATCTGGATCTGCGGCCGTTCGCCCAGCCGCATCACCGAGCCCTTACCGAACTGCTTGTCGATCTGAGCGAGAGCAAGGTCTAGTGCCTTCTCCCGGTCAGGTCCTGGCGCCATGGTTGCCACCCCTGCCTTCGCCGGCGTCTTTGCTGAACTTTTCGTCACGCGCACACGCTAGGCGCTAGGTCCGACAGAAAACAGCCGACCGGCCGTGAGCTGTGGACGAGCACCCCGCTGTGGACAATAGCCGAACAGGTGTACGACAGCATGCACGACACGCCACAAGGCAATAACGGCAGCTCAGCGTAGTCGGGCCGGTACTCGATCGGGGTACGCGGCGACCACCGCACGCCAGACGACGACGGTCGCCTCACCCTCGGCGAGCGCCTGCTTGACCGTCCGGCCACCCAACTGGGACAGCACCTGATCGGCGGCGATGCTGGTCGCGTACGCCGGGCCGAACACCTGCTCCAGCCGCGTCCAGAAATCCGTCAGCCGCACCGGTCCAACCCCCTCGCGTCCACCCGCCCCCGACCCGCCGCCGGATCGGCCGCGCCACCACCCGCCGACGCCGACCGCCAACGCTAGCGCCACCGGCACCGTCACCGCGAACGGGCGCGACACCGACGGCCCCGGAACCCGCTTCCGTCCGACACCCGGCCACCAACACCCGGCCACCACACCCGGCCACCATGGTCGGGCCGGCGCCACGGTCAGGCCAGTGCCCCGGCTGCCACGGTCAGGTCGGCGACCAGGCCGGCGTACGCGTCCTCCCGGTTGTCGGAGCGCAGCACCGCCGAGGGGTGGATGGTGGCCAGCAGCCGGGTCGGCTCGACCTGCCCGTTCGCGGTGGTCGACGGCCGGGTGAAGTCCTCCGGGTGCTGGGCGGACTCCGGCCAGGGCAGCAGCACCCCCCGATCGCGGGTGACCCGGAACGCCGGACCGAGCAGCGACTTCGCCGCGATCGCGCCGAGCACCACGACAACCTCCGGGTGCAGCACGGCGAACTCGGCGACCAGCCAGGGCCGGCAGGCGACGATGTGCACCTGGTCCGGAGTCTGGTGCAGCCGCCGCTTGCCGCGCATGGTGTGGCGGAAGTGCTTCACCGCGTTGGTCAGGTAGAGCTGTCCCGGGTCCAGGCCGGCGTCGTCCACCGCCCGGCGCAGCACCCGACCGGCCGGGCCGACGAACGGGAGGCCTTCCCGGTCCTCCACGTCGCCGGGCTGTTCACCGACCATCACCATCCGGGCGGATGCGGCACCCCGGCCGAAGACCGTCTGGTTCGCGTCGGCGTACAGGTCGCAGCCCTCACAGGAGGCCGCAGCCGTACGCAGCGCGGTCAGGCTCTTCGCGCGGGGCGGGATGAACTCCTGTGCGCCGGGGGCGGTCCGGGTCTGCGCCATGGACCTGTCCTACCCCGGCCCACCGCGCTCACACACCACGCCCCTGACGGCACCCGGCCGGGGCGATCGCGGGGTGAGGATCTGCCCGGCGACGGTGGTCGGCCCGAGCACGGCTGGATCGCCTGCTCAGGCGCCGAACGGGGTCGGCGGGCCGGTGCCGGTGGCGCGGAGCAGTGCGTCGGCCAGGGGTTCGATGTCGGCGTCGGCGAGCGGGCTGATCGTGATCCGGATGGCCGGTCCGGTGGCGAGCCGGTAGAGCGAGCCGGGCGCGACCGCGTAACCGGCGTCGCGCAGCCCGGTCACCGCACGGATCTCGTCCGGGACCGGCAGCCAGACGTTGATCCCGCTGCGGCCGTGTGCGGTCAGCCCCCGCCGGGCCAGCGCCGCCCGCAGGGCCTCCCGCCGCCGCTGGTAGCTCTCGCCGGCCGAGGCCACCTGGGCGGCCACCTCCGGGTCCCGCCAGAGCCCGATGGCGAGCCGTTGCAGCAGGGTGGAGACCCAACCCGCGCCGACCCGCATCCGGCCGGCGACCCGGGCCACGGTCGCCTCGTCCCCGGCGAGGACCGCCAGGCGCAGGTCCGGTCCGTAGGGCTTGCTCGCCGACCGGACGAAAGCCCAGCTCCGGGTCGCCCCGGCGAGGCTGTGCAGCGGCATCGGGGCGAGTTCGGCGGCGTGGTCGTCCTCGATCAGCAGCAGGTCGGGACGGGCTCCGAGCAGTTCGCGCAGCTCCGCCGCCCGGTCGGCGGTGACTGCGGCCCCGGTCGGGTTCTGCGCCCGGCTGGTGACCACCAGCGCCCGTACGCCGGACGCCAGCGCGGCCCGTACGCCGGCCGGGGTGGGGCCGTTGTCGTCGACCGGTACGCCGACCGGCTGGAAGCCCAGCGCGGCGACCAGGTCGAGCAGGTTGGCCCAGCCGGGGTCCTCGACCCCGACCGGGTCGCCGGGGCGCAGGTGGGCGGTGAGGAGTCGTTCGATGCCGTCGAGCGCGCCACTGGTCACGGTGATCGAGTCGGTCGGCACCCCGTCGGCGGCCAGTCGCCGCCCGGCGAGGTCGACCAGTTCGGGCAGCACACCGGCATCCCCGTAACCGATGGGGGCGCCTCCGGCGTGGGCGAGGGCGGCCAGGTGCGGCCCGAACGCGGGCAGCAGCCGGTGGTCGGGCTCGCCGCTGGCCAGGTCGATCGTCCCGGAGGCCACCGGGGGCAGCCGCAGCGCCGACCGGGACGCGGCGACCGGCGGTCGGGGGCGGATCCGGGTGCCGTTGCGTCCGGCGGTCTCCACCAGCCCGCGCTGGCGCAACGCCTGGTACGCCTTGGCCACCGTGGCCGGGCTGACCGCGAGCTGCCCGGCGAGGTTCCGGACCGGCGGCAGGGCCGCACCGGCGGGCAGGGCACCGATGCGTACGCCGGTTTCCACGCTGGCCGAAATCTCGGCTGCCGTACCACCCTCGATCTGATAATGTGCTGCCACAGTTTCCAGACTGTACTAGAACAATCGGGGAGGCGCCAGGTGTACCAGCAGACGGAACGGACCACCGCGAACCGAGGCCGCAACCGGATGGGCTACCAGCGTGACGCCGCGCACGCGATCCTGGACGAGGCGTACCACTGCTCCCTCGCCTTCACCGTGGACGGTGAACCCCGGGTCCTGCCCACCCTGCACGTACGCGTCGACGACACGGTCTACCTGCACGGCTCGACCGGGGGACGGCCGCTGCTCGCCGCCCGTGGTCCGGACGGGCTGCCGGTCTGCCTCAGCGTCACCCTGCTCGACGGCCTGGTCTACGGCCGGTCCCAGTTCCACCACAGCGCCAACTACCGCTCGGTGATCGCGCACGGCACCGCCCACCTGGTCACCGACCAGGCCGAGAAGGCGGCCGCGATGACCGCCCTGGTGGAGAAGGTCGGCCGGGGACGGGCCGCCGACAGCCGCCCGCCGACCCGCAGGGAACTCGCCGAGACGGCGGTGCTGGCCCTGCCCCTGCGCGAGGTGTCGGTACGGGCCCGGACCGGCCCGGTGGTCGACGAGCCCGAGGACTACGACCTGCCGCACTGGGCCGGGGTGCTGCCGCTGCGGCAGGTCGCCGGCCCGGCCGAGCCGGACACCGGGGTCACCGCCCCGGTCCCCGACTACCTGCGCCCGCCCCGCTCGCCCTGGCTCACCGCGGCACCGATGACCGGCGCGCACGTACGGCTGGAGCCGCTCGACCTCGCCCACACCGACGACCTGTACGCCGCCACCGACGACGCCGAGGTCTGGCGCCACCTGTCCCACCCCCGCCCGGCGAACCGGGACGACCTGGCGGCGGTCATCGCCGAGGCCCTGCGCGCCCAGCACCTCGGCACGCGGGTGCCCTGGGTGCAGCGCGACGCCCGGACCGGCCGGATCGTCGGCAGCACCTCCTACTACGAGGTCGACGAGGCCCGGCGGTCGGTGGCGATCGGTCACACCTTCCTGGGCCGGGAGAGCTGGCGTACCGGGATCAACACCGAGGCCAAGCTGCTCCTGCTCGGCCGGGCCTTCGACGAACTGGGCGCGGAGCGGGTGGTCTGGCACACCGACATCCGCAACGTCCGATCCCAGCGGGCGATCGAACGGCTCGGCGCCCAGCGAGAGGGGGTGCTGCGGCGGCACCGGCAGCGGCCGGACGGCTCGTGGCGCGACACCGTGCTCTACGCCATGATCGCCGACGAGTGGCCGAAGGCACAGCTCTCGCTCCGGGAAATGCTTCGCCCGACGGCACCCCTGGGGTGATGATGACGCCCGTGCTGGGGATCACCGACATCTGGACCTACGTGCTGGGCACGGTCGCCATCGTGCTGCTGCCCGGACCGAACTCGCTCTTCGTGCTCTCCACCGCCGCCAAACGCGGCATCCGGGTCGGCTACCAGGCGGCGTCCGGGGTGTTCCTCGGCGACACCGTACTGATGGTGCTCTCCGCTGCCGGGGTGGCGTCGCTGCTCAAGGCGTACCCGCCGATCTTCATGGTGATCAAGTACGGCGGTGCGGCGTACCTCGGTTATGTGGGGTTGACCATGCTGCGCGGAGCGTGGCGGCGCTGGCGTGCCCGCAACGACCCCGGAGCGCCGCGCCTGATCGACGGGGCGGAGCCGGCCCCGGTGCGCAACCCGTTCCGGCGGGCCGCCGTGATCAGCCTGCTGAACCCGAAGGCGATCCTGTTCTTCATCTCCTTCTTCATCCAGTTCGTCGACCCGAACTACGCCTACCCGGCGCTGTCGTTCCTGCTCCTCGGGGTGATCGCGCAGGCCGCGAGCGTGCTCTACCTGACCCTGCTGATCCTCACCGGCACCTACCTGGCCGCCCAGTTCCGCCAACGCCGCCGCCTGGCCGCGGCAACCACCACCGGCATCGGCGTCCTCTTCCTCGGCTTCAGCCTCAAACTAGCCACCGCCACCGCCGGCTGACCCCTCCCACCCCCCGGCCCCTGTGCCCCCCGCCCGGCTCTCCGTCCCGCCCGTCTGGCCCGGCGATCTTGCACTTGTGGTCGCTGACATAAGCCCTAAGTCGGTCATAACGAGGCGCCACAACTGCAAGATCGCCGGGGCGGGCGGGGCGGGGGTTAGATTCCGCCTTCGCCGCCGGCGGTGCCGGTGAGGCCCTCGCCTTCGGGGGGTAGGTCCGGGGGGCGGTTGGTGTGGACGGACTCGGGCATGATCGGGCCGTCGGTGGCGCCGGAGCGGATTGCGGCGTGCCGGGCCACCGCGTGCCGGACCCAACTGTCCACCACCTCGACCCAGTTGAACCGGTCGACGTCGGCGTGCGGTACGCGGAACCGGGTCAGGCTGTAGTGGCTGGCTCCGGCGAGCGCCAGACGCCGGTCCAGCGCGAAGACCACCTCCAACGCCTGCGAACCGGCCAGGAAGGTCAGCTCGACCTCGGCGAACGGGCCGGCATAGAGCGGCGCCGCCCAGTAACCGATCTTCTGGTGGAACGGCAGGCTCTGCTTCACCCCCGGCAACTCCCCCTGTTGCAGGCCCACCTGGCGCAGGGTGAAACCCAGACTCTCGAAGGTCGACAGGATCCGCTCCTGCGCCGGCAGCGGATGAACAAAAACGCCGGTCAGGCCGCCCCGGTCCAGCTCCGGGCCGAGCGCCACCTCGGTCCGCAACGCCATCGGCAGGTTCAGCCGGGGTACGCCGTTGACCACGGTCACCGGAAGTTCCCAGGGCATCGGTACGGCGAACGCCACGTCCCGCCGCTCCCCCGGTCCCAGCACGACCGCCCCGGCGACCCGTACCCGGCCGAACTCGTACTCGAGGTAACCGTCGCCGCCGTCCGCCGGCTCGACCCTGGTCACCAGTCCCACCGTCACGTGCCCGATCGGCACCGGTTGGTCACCGCCGACCATCCGGACCCGTCCCGGCAGGTCGAGCCCCGGCCGCGTGCTCGGATTGGTCAGCGTCGTACGGACGGCGAAGCCCGTACCGGGTGACGCGCCACCGAAGAGCACCGTCGGCCGTCCCTCCACGCCGGGGCCTGCCCTGCCGATCCTGCCCCAACGCGACCGGGCGGGGCGGCCGATTCGACCACCCCGCCCGGTTGACGCCCACGTTCCCGATCAGCGCAGTCGACGACCGCGCGGGACCTGGTCGGTCTCGTCGTCGAACTCCCCGATGACCTCCTCCAGGAGGTCCTCCAGGGCCACGAACCCGACCGGGCGGCCGACCCCGACCCGGTCGGTGACCAGGGCGAGCTGTGCCTGACGAGCCCGCATCGCGGCCACCGCCTCGGTGACGGTGGCGGTGGCGGCCAGGCTGAAGACCGGGGTCATCAGCTCCTCAGCCGTCGCCGCCCGGCCCGCCGTGGTCGCGCGTACGGCCTCGCGTACGTGCACCATGCCGGCGACCACGTCGGGGCCGTCCAGCACGGCCAGTCGGGACCGGCCACTGTCCCGGCTCACCGCCTCGATCCGATCGGCGGTGTCCTCCCGCCGAACCGACACGATCCGGTCCACCGGCTCCATCACGTCGGCCACCGTGGTGCCCTGCAACTCCAGCATGCTGGTCAGCAACTGCTGCTGGTCCGCCGCGAGCAACCCGTGCTCGGCCGACTGCTCCAGCAGCATCCGCAGCTCCTCCGGGCCGTGTGCCTGGGCCAACTGGTCCTGCGGTCGTACCTTGGCCAGGCGCAGGATCACGTTCGCCAGACCGTTGAGCGCGGTCAGCAGCGGCCGGGCCACCCGGGCGAAGGCCCGGAACGGCAGGGCCAGCAGGACCGCGGACCGCTCCGCGTCGGTGATCGCCCAGGACTTGGGCGCCATCTCGCCGACCACCAGGTGCAGGAACGTCACCAGCAGCAGGGCGAACAGCAGGGCGATCACGTGACTGGGCGCGTCGGGCAGCCCCACCGCGTGCAGGACCGGGCTGGCCAGGTGCTCGATCGCCGGCTCGGCGAGGGCACCGAGGCCCAGGGTGCAGACGGTGATGCCGAGTTGCGCGCCGGCCAGCATCAGGCCGAGTTCGCGTACCCCGTCCAGGGCCGCCTTCGCCGCCCGTCCACCGTTCGCGGCGACCTGTTCCAACCGGTACCGCTTGCTCGCCACCAGGGCGAACTCGGCCGCCACGAAAAAGCCGTTCAGGGCGAGCAGGAGCAGCGAGATGAGCAGCGCCCAGGTCGTACTCATGCGGTCACCTCGGGGTGTTCGGAGCCGGAGCCGTACGCGTTCTGGCCGACCAGCGCGAGCCGGACCGAGTCGGCGACGTGCCGATCGACCGCGAGCACCTCGACCAGGGCCTTCGGGTGTGGCCGGGGAAGTTCGGACTCGGCCGACAGGTTGATCTCCAACCGGTCGCCGACCTCCGGCACCCGGCCCAGCTCGCGCATGACGAGCCCGGAGAGAGTGTCGTACTCGGGTGCCTCGGGCAGCGCGATGCCGGTGCTGTCCGCGACCTCGTCGATCCGCCAGCGGGCGGGCACCACCCAGGAACCGTCCGGCTGCCGGATCGGGGTCGGCTCGGGCGGGTCGTCCTCGTCCCGGATCGGGCCGACGAGTTCCTCCGCGATGTCCTCCAGGGTGATCACCCCGGCGAAACCGCCGTACTCGTCGACCACGCAGGCAAGCTGGCGGTGCCCGGCCCGGAGCCGGTCCAGCACCGTCGGCAGCGGCAACGTGGTGGGCACCAGCAACGGGGGTACGGCCACGTCCGCGACCCGGGTGGTGAACCGCCGCTCCGGCGGCACCCCGAGTACGTCGGCGATCCCGGCAACCCCGATCACGTCGTCCACGCCCTCGGTCCCGCGTACGGGAAAGCGGGAGTGGCCGGTGTCGAGCAGTTCCACCAGCCGGCTCACCGGATCGTCCGCCTGTACGGTGTGCACCGCCACCCGGGGCACCATCGCCTCGGCGGCGGTGAGCTGGCGGAAGTCGAGTCCCCGGTCGAGCAGGGTCGACATGGCGATGTCGAGCTGCCCCTCCTCGCGCGACTCCGCGATGATCTGTTCCAGGTCCTCCGGGGTGGCGCCGCTGGGCAGTTCCTCGATCGGTTCGATGCCGACCCGGCGCAGCAGCCGGGTGGCTGCGGCGTCGAAGAGGCGGATCACCGGGGCGGCGACGGTCAGGTAGATCAGGGTCGACCGGCTGAGCTTCAGGGCCAGCATCTCGGCGCGGGCGATGGCGAGGTTCTTCGGGGCCAGTTCGCCGAGCACCATCTGCACGACGGTCGCGATGACCAGCGACAGGGCGATGGACAGCGGCATGGTGATCCCCTCGGGGACCCCGGCCACGCCGAACAGGTCGGCGAGCCCGTCACCGAGGAAGGGTTCGGCGACGTACCCGACGAGCAGGGCGGTCAGGGTGATGCCGAGCTGGGCGCCGGAGAGCATGAAGGAGAGCCGTCCGGTGACCTTGAGGGCGCGCTGGGCGGCCGGGTCGCCGTCGTCGGCGAGCTGTTTGAGTTTGCCACGGTCGACGGCGACGTAGCCGAACTCCTGGGCCACGAAGTAACCCGTCGCGGCCGTGAGCACGATGATCAGAAGAAGGCCGATCGCGATCAACACGGAGGGCTCAGGGCTCCCCGGTTCGTCGGTCGGTGGGAGGGGCGCCGGGTCGTACCCGGCTGGCTACTACTGCCCTCCTGGGCAGCGGAGTCGATCATGCCGACAGTTTATCCGGACGACCCGGCCAATCACCCGAACCCTCGCGAGTCCGCCCCGGGGTAGGGCGAGGCCCTGGTTGTCCCTTTCTGCATGCTGATGATCCGTTCCTGGTGCGTCTGGCCGGATTCGGCTCCGGGCGATCTGCCGGCCACCTCCTCCTCACCGGTCGGGGTTGGTGGGGGTGGCGTCGGCGAGTTCGTCGGTGACCAGCAGGTCGGCCCGGTGCCGCCCGGCCCGGTACGCGGCCCGCCCCACCATCTGGGCGGCCACCGGGGCGGTCGCCAACTGGAACACCCCGACCAGGACCAGGGTGGCGATGTCGGCGCCCGTACGCAGCCGCAGTCCCACCCCGATCAGGATCAGCAGCAGGCCGAGGATCTGCGGCTTCGTCGCCGCGTGCATCCGGGACAGCACATCGGGAAAGCGCACCACCCCGATCCCGGCGGCGAGACTGAGCAGCGCACCGGCGATCAGGAAAGCCGCCGAGAGCAGGTCCGCGATGTCGGTCACGAGTCCTCCCGGGCGGCGAACCGGACCACGCCCACCGAGGCCACGAACCCCAGGATGGCGAGGACCACCAGGATCGGCAGCGTGGTCGCGTGCCGGTTGATCGCCGCCTCGGTGCCGACCGCGCCGACGATGACCGCCAGCAGCAGGTCGGTGGCGACGACCCGGTCCAGCAGGGACGGGCCGCGGACGATGCGGTAGAGGGCCAGCAACGCCGCGACGGAGAGCAGTCCGGTGACGATCACGATCACGACGCTCATTCGGTCGCTCCTTCATCGGTTGGTGGTGGGGTGGACGGGGGCTGGTCGGAGGCCGACGGGCCGGGTGTGGTCAGCAGGCGCAGTTCGGCGGCGGATCCCGTGGCCCGGACGATCCGCTCCTCGACCGCGAGCACGTCCCGCCGGGCGCGTTCGACGTCGGCGGGGCCGCGTACGTCCAACACGTGCACGTAGAGCGTGCCGGTGTCGCGTACCGCCTCGACGATGAGCGTGCCGGGGACCAGCGACAGCGCCTCGGCGGTCAGGGTCAGGTTCAGGTCCGAGCGCACCCGCAGCGGTACGGCGATGATCGCGCTGTGCCGTACGCCGTCCGGACGGACCGCGATCCAGGCGACCTGGACGCTGGCGGTGAGCAGTTCGGCGATGAACCGGGCGGCGAACCGGAGCAGACCGAGTGGCCGGATCCGGCCGTCGAAGGTCACCCTCGGCAGCGGGAAGAAGACCAGGACCAGCAGCGCGACCAGCGCGCCCCCGAGGACGTTGCCCCAGGTGAACTCGCCCCAGAGCAGGTTCCAGACCAGCACCAGCCAGACCACGGTGACCAACTGGTCGCGCCACCGTCCCCGGGTGGTCACGGGTCGGCTGGTGGTGGCCTGCGACGGCCCGGTCACGGTGTGCCCACCGGGAAGACCGCTTCCACGTACGGCGTGCGTTGTCGCAGGTCCTCGGCCGCGTCACCGCTGAGCTGGTAGAGCGGACCGGCGACCACGGTGAGCCCGATCCCGAGGGCGACCAGGGCGAGGGTGGCGCCGACCATGACCGGCGGCAGTCCGGCCGGAGCGTGCGGGTCGGCGAGCCTCGGTGCCCGCCAGAACGCCAGGTTCCAGACCTTCATGGTGGCGTAGAGGGTGAGCAGGCTGGTGAGGGTGCCGCCGATGACCAGCAGCCACGGCAGCGCACCGCCCTGCGCCACCCCGGCCTGCAGCAGGCCGAGCTTGCCGAGGAACCCGGAGAACGGCGGGATCCCGGCCAGGTTGAGCGCGGGTACGAGGAACAGGATGCCGAGCAGGGGTGCCACCCGGGCCAGCCCGCCGAGCCGGTCCAGGTTGGTGCTGCCGCCCCGGCGTTCGACCAGTCCGGTGGCGAGGAAGAGGGTCGTCTGCACGGTGATGTGGTGCACCACGTAGAAGATCGCCCCGGACAGCCCGGCGAGCGAGGTCAGCGCCACCCCGAAGATCATGTATCCGATGTGGCTGAGCAGGGTGAAGGAGAGCAGCCGCTTGATGTCGGACTGGGCGACCGCGCCGAGGATGCCGATCACCATGGTCAGCAGGGCGACCACCAGCAGCAGGTTGTCGACCTGACCACCGGGGAAGAGCAGGGTCTCGGTACGGATGATGGCGTACACGCCGACCTTGGTGAGCAGGCCGGCGAAGACCGCGGTGACCGGGGCGGGAGCGGTCGGGTAGCTGTCCGGCAGCCAGGCCGACAGTGGGAAGACCGCCGCCTTGATCCCGAAGGCCAGCAGCAGCATCAGGTGCAGGACCAGCCGGAGTTCCGCCGGGAGGGCGTCGAGCCGGCCGGCGAGCTGGGCCAGGTTGAGCGTGCCGGTGGCCGCGTAGATCAGCCCGATCGCGCTCAGGAAGATCATCGAGGAGAGCAGGCTGACCACCACGTACGTCGTACCGCCCCTGATCCGTACCCCGGTCCCGCTGAGCGTGATGAGTACGTAGCTCGCGGCGAGCAGCATCTCGAAGCCGACGAAGAGGTTGAACAGGTCGCCGGAGAGGAACGCGTTCGTCACACCGGCGGTCAGCACCAGGTAGGTGGGGTGGTAGATGGTCACCGGGGTCGACTCGGAACCGTCCCCCCGGCCCTCCCCGATCGAGTAGAGCAGGACGCAGAGGGTCACCGCGGCGGAGACCACCAGCATCAGCGCCGAGAGTTGGTCGGCGACGAGCACGATGCCGACCGGCGCCGGCCACCCGCCGACGTAGACGACCAGCGGGCCCTCCCGGCTGGCCTGCACCAGGAGCACGACCGCGACACCGAGGGTGGTGCTGAGCGCGGTGATGCTGACCAGCCGCTGCGCGACCGGGTACCGGGCCAGGACCAGCGTCAACGCCGCCGCCAGCAACGGAATCACCACCGGCAGGGGAACCAGGTAGCTCATCGGTCACCACCACCCGTACCACCGGAGCCGGCGGCGCTGTCCGGGCCGGTGCCGTCGTGGCGGGTGAAGGGTCCGGCCGGGCCGGGTACCTGCTCCGGGTCGTCGCCGTCCTCGGTGGGCGCTTCCGCGCGGTCGTCCGTACGCTCGTCGACCGGCTCGTCCCCCCGGGTGACCTCGTCCCGCTGGGCGAGCACCATGATCCGCTGATCCTCCAGGTCGTCCTGTACCTCGTCGTGGCCGAAGAGCTGCCAGCTCCGGTAGCCGACGGCGAGCAGGAACGCGGTGATGCCGAGGGTGATGACGATCGCGGTGAGGACCATCGCCTGGGGCAGCGGGTCGCTCATCTCCGCCTCCGGGGTGACCCCGACGATCGGTGCGGCACCGCTGCGACCGCCGAGCAGGATCATCAGGTTGACCCCGTTGCCGAGCATGATGACGCCGAGCAGGACCCGGGTCAGGCTGCGCTCCAGCAGCAGGGTGACTCCGGCGCCGACGAGGACGGCGACGGTCACCGCCTGGACCAGGTTGGGGATCATGTCAGCTCCCGCTCTCGCAACGGTTCCAGTTCGGTTTCGGGTCCCTCGCCGGCCTCGATCTGCCGGTCCACCTCGGCGCCGAGGCTGCGCAGGATGTCCAGCACCAGGCCGACCACGATCAGGTACACGCCGATGTCGAAGAAGAGCGACGTGACCAGGTGCACCTCACCGACCACCGGCAGGTGCAGGTCGAGTACGCCGCTCTGCAGGACCTCGGCGCCGGCCAGCAGGGCCAGCGCACCGGCGCCGACCGAGACGAACAGTCCGGCGCCGAGAACCAGTCCGGCGTCGACCGGGGCGGCCTCGTCGAGTTCGTACCGGCCTCCGGCGAGGTAGCGGACGGCCAGGGCCAGCCCGACGACCAGCCCGCCGCTGAACCCTCCACCGGGGGCGTTGTGCCCGGAGAACACCAGGTAGAGGGAGAACAGCACGATGGTGTGGAAGATCAGCCGGGTGACCACCTCGAAGACGATCGAGCGGCGCCGGTCGCGCAGGGTGGGTCCGGCCCGCAGCCAGACCCGTTCCCGGCGACGCCCCGTCCGGCTCGGACCCCGGCGGGCGAGGTTCGGCCGGCGGGGACCGGGACCGGCCCGGGGACGTTGGAAGATCAGGCTGGCCACTCCGGTGGCGGCCACCACCAGCACCGCGATCTCCCCCATGGTGTCCCAGGCCCGGATGTCGACCAGCGTGACGTTCACGATGTTGCGGCCGTGGCCGTACGAGACGGCGAGTTCGGCGAAGTCGACCGAGATCGGCACCGCCTCCCGGCCACCGGCGGCGGCGAGCGCCAACCCGCCCATGACCAGACCGACGGCGGTACCGATGCCGACTCGCAGCCACCGGCTGGCGCGCAGCGGGCGGGCCGAGAAGTTGGCCGGCAGCCGGCGCAGGACCAGCACGAACATCACGATCGAGACGGTCTCGACCAGGAACTGGGTCAGGGCCAGGTCGGGTGCGCCGTAGAGGATGAACATCATCGCCGTGCCGTAGCCGGTGACCCCGACCAGGACCATCGCGGTGAGCCGGCGGCGGGCCCGTACGGTGAGCACCGCGGCGGTGGCGAGGACCACCGCGACCACCAGTTGCACCGGGCTGTGCCAGAGCGCGATCCGCTCCGGCCAGGGCCGGCCGATCAGCAGCGCCCCGCCGGGCACCACCACCAGGACCACCAGGATGGTGCCGAGGTACTGCGGCAGCGAACCGCGCTGGGTGGCCCCGGTGACCTCGACCGCCACCCGGTCCAGCCAGTAGGTGACCCGCTCGTAGGCGGTCCCGCCGTCGAACGGGGCACGCATCCGTTCGAGCAGCCGGGCCATCCGGTGCCGCAGGGCGAACAGCAGCCCGCCGCCGGACAGCGCGACCAGGGTCAGCCCGACCGCAAGGCCGGGTCCGTGCCAGAGCGCGAGGTGGTATTCACCCGGACCGAACTGCCCGGCGTACGGGACCAGCAGGTCGTCGACCGGCCCGGCCAGTACGCCCAGCGCCAGCCCGGCCACCGCCAGCAGCCCGACCGGGGCGAGCATGGCGACCGCCACCGGTTCGGTCGAGGTGGCCGGCACCGAGGCTTTGGTGGCAAACGCCCCCCAGAGGAAGCGGAGGCTGTAGGCCACGGTCAGGGTGGCCCCGGCGACCAGGGCGGTCAGCAGGACGGGATCGTGCCGGAACGCCTCGAACACCGCCTCCTTGCCGACGAACCCGAGCAGCGGCGGCAGCCCGGCCATCGACGCCACGGCGAGTACGGCGGCGGCGAAGACCACCGGCATCCGCCGCCACAGTCCGGACAGCGCGGGCAGTTCACGGGTGCCGGCGCTGTGGTCGACGATGCCGACGACGAGGAAGAGCGCGGACTTGAACAGCGCGTGGGCGAGCAGCATGGTGATGCCGGCGAGTTCGGCGTCCCGGGTGCCCGCCCCGGTGAGGATGAACAGCAGCCCCAACTGGCTGACCGTGCCGTACGCGAGCAGCAGTTTCAGGTCGGTCTGGCGCAGTGCTGCCCAGCCGCCGAGCAGCATGGTGACCGCGCCGGTGACGAAGACCAGCAGCCGCCACGGCTGGTCGTCGGCGAACAGCGGGGCGAAGAGCGCGACGAGGTAGACCCCGGCCTTGACCATCGCCGCCGCGTGCAGGTACGCGCTGACCGGGGTGGGGGCGGCCATCGCCGCGGGCAGCCAGAAGCTGACCGGGAAGATCGCGGACTTGGTGAGCGCCCCGACCAGGAGCAGCACGACCAGGGTGGCGAGGTACCCGTCGGTGGGCAGCGGTGCGTCCGCCAGTTCGGAGATCCGGTACGTGCCGGCGCGCTGGCCGAGCATGATCAGGCCGATCAGCATGGCCAGCCCGCCGACGGTGGTGATCACGAGCGCCTGGGCGGCGGCCCGGCGGCTGGCCCACTTCTCCGGGTTCTGGCCGATCAGCAGGTAGGAGCAGACCGTGGTCAGCTCCCAGAACACGTAGAGCAGGACGAGGTTGTCGGAGACGACGAGGCCGAACATGGCTCCGGCGAAGCCGACGAAGGTGGCGGCGAAGCGACCGAGACCGGTGTCGTCGGCGGAGAAGTACCGGGCGCAGTAGACCAGCACCAGTGCCCCGATCCCGCCGACCAGGAGCACCATCAGCCAGGAGAGCGTGGTCACCCGCAGGGCCAGGTCGAGGTGCAACTGCCGGACCCAGCCGTACGTCTCGGCCACCGTGCCGCCGTCGCGGACCGTACCGGTGATGGCGACGGCCCAGCCGAAGACCGCCGCCGGGGCGAGGGCCAGCAGGTAGCAGGCGCGGCGACCCCACCAACGGACGAGCAGTGGCGCGATCAGCGCCAGCGCGAGGTGGAGGCTCAGCAGCACCAGCATGCGTTCTCCAGGTAGGTGTCATCGCAGGCCCTTGTCCAGGGTCTGCGGCTACGGAGGATCAGGAGGCATAAACGTCGATAATGCCGGCAAATAACGAAAGTCGGGCTAAACCCCGTCAGCAGCCGCGACACCGGGCCGCCGGGGCCGGATGGCCGGGCGGCACGACGTACCCGAAGTGGGCGAGGACGGGAAGTCCGGACCGCCACGGCGGGACGGAGATCAGCCGACGACCAGGCCGGCGGACGTCCGGACCACTGCCACTCGGTGTATCAGGTGGCGGCGGGGGTCGTTGGGGGTCCGGACCGCGACCGTCGGGCGCGGATCAGCCGGTGGCGCCGGCGGCGGGTCAGGCCGGCGGGGCGCGGCTGGACGGCCCGGAAACGGTCCGGGAACGCGGATCCGCCCGGTGTCCGACGATCGGCGCGGAGACCTCGACCGGTACGACCGGCAGCGCGACCGACCGCGTCCGCACGGCGAACGGCTCCGGCGCGGGTGGGCGCAGCTCCGCCCCGGCGAGCGCTCGGGCGGCGCCCCGGCCGGAGCCGGTTTCCGCCTCGCCCCGGCCGTGCACCGGGGTGGTGTGGTGCAGCGCCGCGCCGATGGACGCGTGCGGACTGGCCAGGGCGCCGGCCGGGGTGTCGGCGGAACTCGCCCCGTGTACGGCGGTGAGCGAGAGCAGGGTGAGCAGGACAGCAACGACCAGCCGACCGATCGGTCGGCGGATCAGACGTCCGTCCCACATTGCTTGATGTCACCCCGTCCGGTCGCTTCTCGGCGGGTGCAGTCTACCGGGTGGGTCCCCGCGGGCCGATCAGTCCGAAGTGGACCCGACCAGCAGGTCGGGTCGGCCGAGTTGGAGAACGACCCGGTTGACCAGGTGTTGGGCCGCGGCGAGCGACCGGACCGCGACGAGTTTGCCGCGCCCCTCGCGGCGCAGGACGAAGTAGTGCACCGCGGCCCGGACCTGGGCCCGGTCGGCCGCGCTGGCCTGGGCGGTGTCGAGCACCAGGACGCGCAGGCAGGCACCGACCCGTTCGGCGAGTTCGAGGTCGGCGCCCCGCAGGCCGAGGCGGAGTGCGGCCAGGTGCCCGTCGACCTTCCGGATGAGTACGTCGGTGCCGCGATCGGCACGGTGCTGTTCGGCAGTCATCCGGCCCCCTCCGTACCGCCCTCGGACTGCCGGAGAAGTTACTTTATGTCGCAGTGCATCAGCAAGCAGTTAAGTAACACTTAACGTAGGAATAGGGCTTTAAGTGTACAAGCATCGCAAAGCGCCACGGTGATCCGCCGATTGTCGTAGGCGCGGGGCAGGATTGGCGCCATGGCGGACGTACTGGAGCGGTTCGGGGTGGCAACGCGTGAGTGGTTCGCCGCCGCGTTCGCCGCACCCACCGCCGCCCAGGCCGGTGCCTGGCAGTCGATCGGCGCCGGTCACAACGCCCTGGTCGTCGCGCCGACCGGATCCGGCAAGACCCTGGCCGCCTTCCTCTGGTCACTGGACCGGCTGGCCCGCGAGCCCCGACCGGAGGACCCGAAGCACCGCTGCCGGGTGCTCTACGTCAGCCCGCTCAAGGCACTCGCCGTCGACGTCGAGCGCAACCTGCGCGCCCCGCTCACCGGCATCCGGCAGGCATCCGCCCGGCTCGGGCTCCCGCCACCGGAGATCACCGTCGGGATGCGTACCGGGGACACCCCGGCGGACGAGCGGCGGGCTTTCGCCCGTACCCCACCGGACATCCTGATCACCACCCCGGAGTCGCTGTTCCTGCTGCTCACCTCGGCCGCCCGCGACTCCCTGCGCGGGGTCGAGTCGGTGATCGTCGACGAGGTGCACGCGGTCGCGGCCACCAAGCGCGGCGCCCACCTGGCCCTCTCCCTCGAACGCCTGGACCAGCTCCTGCCCCGACCGGCACAGCGGATCGGGCTCTCCGCCACCGTACGGCCGATCGACGCCACCGCCCGCTTCCTCGCCGGTGCCCGGCCGGTCGACGTGGTCCAGCCACGGACCCCGAAGACCATCGAGGTCAGCGTCGAGGTGCCGGTGGAGGACATGACCCGGCTCGACGAACGCAACCCACCCGACGACGACGAGTTGGGCACACCCCGCCGCGCCTCCATCTGGCCGGCGGTCGAGGAACGGGTCTTCCAGCTCATCCGGGAACACCGGTCGACCATCGTTTTCACCAACTCCCGACGGGGCGCGGAACGCTTCTGCGCCCGGCTCAACGAACTCGCCGCCGACGAACAGGCCACCGTTGCCGCCGCCCTCGACGCCCCACTGGCCGTACCGGCCGAACGGCTGCCGGCGGAGATCATGGCCCAGTCCGGCGCCGCCACCGGCGCCCCACCGGTGATCGCCCGAGCCCACCACGGGAGCGTCTCCCGCGAGGAACGCAAGCACATCGAGGAGGCGCTCAAGTCCGGCCAGCTCCCCGCCGTGGTCGCCACCTCCAGCCTCGAACTCGGCATCGACATGGGCGCGGTCGACCTGGTGGTCCAGATCGAGGCCCCGCCGAGCGTCGCCGCCGGCCTGCAACGGGTCGGCCGGGCCGGACACCAGGTCGGCGCCATCTCCCGAGGGGTTGTCTTCCCCAAGCACCGGGGCGACCTGATCTCCTGCGCGGTGGTCGCCGAGCGGATGGGCGACGGGGCGATCGAGGAACTGCACTACCCCCGCAACCCGCTCGACGTACTGGCGCAGCAGATCATCGCGATGGTCGCACTGGACGAGTGGCGGGTGCCCGACCTCGCCGCCCTGGTCCACCGGGCCGCGCCCTTCGCCGAGCTGCCCGACTCGGCCCTGCACGCGGTGCTGGACATGCTCTCCGGGCGCTACCCGTCGACCGCCTTCGCCGAGCTGCGCCCACGACTGGTCTGGGACCGGGGCACCGACCTGCTCACCGGCCGGGCCGGCGCCCAGCGGCTCGCCGTCACCAGCGGTGGCACCATCCCCGACCGGGGCCTGTTCGGTGTCTTCCTCGCCGGGGCGACCCGGTCCGCGCGGGTCGGCGAGCTGGACGAGGAGATGGTCTACGAGTCCCGGATCGGCGACGTCTTCCTGCTCGGCTCGTCGTCCTGGCGGATCGAGGACATCACCCCGGACCGGGTGCTGGTCTCCCCCGCCCCGGGCCAGGCCGCCCGGATGCCGTTCTGGAAGGGCGACAGCCTCGGCCGCCCGATCGAGCTGGGCCGGGCCATCGGCGCCCGGCTGCGCACCCTGGTCAAACAGGACGACGAGACCGCCACCGCGGCACTGCGCGACGGTGGGCTGGACGCCTGGGCGGCCGGCAACCTCGTTGCGTACCTGCGTGAGCAGCGGGAGGCGACCCGGTCGTTGCCGGACGACCGGACCGTGGTGGTCGAGCGCTTCCGCGACGAGCTCGGCGACTGGCGGCTCGCCGTGCACTCGATCCTCGGGGCCAGGGTCAACGGCCCCTGGGCGCTCGCGATCGGCCGCCGGCTGGCCGAACGGTACGGGGTGGACGCGCAGGTCGTACCGAGCGACGACGGGATCGTGGTGCGGCTGCCGGACACCGCCGACGAACCACCCGGCGCCGACCTGGTCGGCTTCGACCCGGACGAGATCGCGCAGATCGTGCAGGAGGCGGTGGGCGGCTCGGCGATGTTCGCCGCCCGGTTCCGCGAGTGCGCCGCCCGTGCCCTGCTGCTGCCCCGGCGCGATCCCCGGCGCCGGCAACCGCTCTGGCAGCAGCGGCAACGGGCCGCCCAACTGCTCGACGTGGCCCGCGAGTACGCCGACTTCCCGATCACCCTGGAGGCGGCCCGCGAGTGCCTGCAGGACGTGTTCGACGTACCGGCGCTGGTCGGGCTGATGCGCGATCTCGCCGCCCGGAAGATCCGGCTGGTCGAGGTGGAGACCAACCAGCCGTCGCCGTTCGCCCGGTCGCTGCTCTTCGGCTACGTCGGCGCCTTCCTCTACGAGGGCGACGCCCCGCTGGCCGAACGCCGGGCCGCCGCGCTCGCACTCGACTCGGCCCTGCTCGGCGAGCTGCTCGGCCGGGTCGACCTGCGTGAACTGCTCGATCCGGCGGTGGTCGCCGAGACCGAGCGGCAGTTGCAGTGGCTGACCGAGCAGCGCCGCCCCCGCGACGGTGAGGACGTGGTCGAGTTGCTCCGGCTGCTCGGCGACCAGACCGAGGCGGAGCTGGTCGAACGCGGCGCCCGACCGGAGTGGCTGGCCGAGCTGGAGGCGTCCCGCCGGATCCTGCGGGTACGGATCGCCGGACAGGAGCGCTGGATCGGGGTCGAGGACGCCGGCCGGTTCTCCGACGCGCTCGGGGTCGCCCTGCCGGTCGGCATCGCGCAGGCGTACCTGGAGCCGGTGACGGACCCGCTCGGTGACCTGGTCGCCCGCTACGCCCGTACGCACGGGCCGTTCCCGGCGGCCACCTGCGCGGCCCGGTTCGGCCTCGGGGTGTTCGTGGTGGAACAGGCACTGCGCCGGCTCGCCGCGACCGGTCAGGTGGTGTCGGGCGAGTTCTCACCGGCCGGCACCGGCACCGAGTGGTGCGGTGCCGAGGTCCTGCGCCTGCTCCGCCGCCGTTCACTCGCCGCCCTGCGCCGGGAGATCGAACCCGTGCCGCCGCGTACGCTCGCCACCTTCCTGCCCCGCTGGCAGCAGGTCGGGGGCAACGCGAGAGGTGTCGAGGCGGTCGCCGCGGCGATCGAACAGCTCCAGGGCGTGGCGGTGCCCGCATCCGCTCTGGAGAGCCTGATCCTCCCGGCACGGGTGGCCGACTACTCCCCCGCGTACCTGGACGAGCTCTGCGCCAGCGGCGAGGTGACCTGGGCCGGGACCGGCGCGATCGGGGCGGCCGACGGCTGGGTCAGCCTCGCGTACGCCGACTCCGCACCGCTCCTGCTGCCGCCGCCCGATCCGGCGCTCGCCCTGACCCCGCTGCACCAGTCGGTGCTGGATGCTCTCGGCGACGGGCAGGCGCTCTTCTTCCGGGCGTTGGCCGACCGGGTCGGTTCGACCGACGACGATCCCCTGGTCGCCGCCGTCTGGGAGCTGACCTGGGGCGGCTGGTTGACCAACGACACCATCGCCCCGCTGCGGGCGCTGCTCGGTGGACGGGGCGCGCACCGGGCCCGCCCGGGAGCGCCACGCACCCGCTACCGGCGTCCCGGGCGCCCGGCACTGCCGGCCCGGGGTGGCCCACCCGCCGTGGCGGGTCGCTGGTCCCGGCTGCCGGATCGGGACACCGACCCGACCCGACGGGCCGCCGCCCTGGCAGATCTGCTGCTGGAACGGCACGGACTGGTCACCCGGGGCGCGGTCGCCGCCGAGGGGATCGTCGGCGGGTTCGCGGGCGTCTACCCGGTGCTGGTGGCGCTGGAGGAACGCGGTGCCGCCCGACGGGGGTACTTCGTCGAGGGACTGGGGGCGGCGCAGTTCGCCGTACCGGGGGCGGTGGACCGGCTCCGCGCGCTGGCCGAACCGGACGACGGCCGTCGGCGTACGGGCAGCGCCCTGGTGCTCGCCGCCACCGACCCGGCGAATCCGTACGGTGCCGCCCTGCCCTGGCCCGAGCGGGTGGTCGACTCCGGTGACGGTGAACGCGGGGTGAGCGGGCACCGGGCCGGTCGCAAGGCCGGTGCCCTGGTGATCCTGATCGCCGGCGACCTGGCCCTGTACGTCGAGCGCGGCGGCCGCACCCTACTGTCCTTCGTGGACGACAACGACGCCCTGGTCCTGGCCGCAAAAGCACTGGCCGACGCCGTCCACTCCGGCGCCCTGGGCCCCCTGTCGGTCGAACGCGCCGACGGCGACTCCGTCCAGTCCTCCCCCCTGGCCGCCGCCCTAACCGCAGCCGGCTTCCGCCCCACCCCCCGAGCCCTCCGCCTCCGCACCTGACCCACCACCCCGCCGCGTTGATCATGAAGTTAGCGACGCCGTGGAGGCGTTGGGGTCAAGTGGTGAGTGCAATCGTTAAGCGGTGATGAGTTGTGCCAGGCGCTGGGCTGGGGTGGCCCAGTCCAGTGTCTGGCGGGGTCG
>NZ_JBSGCD010000041.1:0-61006 GCF_053601675.1 Micromonospora sp. NPDC004704
TGGACCGCGCCGCAGCGTTGCAGGGCGTCGTCGACCATGTCGAACGGCACAAGCTGGGTCAGCTCACCCAGATGGCCCGGCGCGAACCGGCCCGCCGCGACGGTCCTGGTATGGGTTATGGCAATCTGATCAGGCAGCGGAGCTCCCGGTGTCAAGGGCGTCTTAGAGTGACCACCCTCTATACCGGAGCTCCGCTGTTTTCATGCCTATGACACGCCTTGACGATCGCCCCGTACCGCCTAACTGAACGGCGTTGCAGCTAGATCACGGGCGGAAAGGTCGAGCCGAGGCGCTGACACACCCGTGAAGGCGCAGTAGACGGGCGCAAGAGTCCTGGGCCCGGGCGACGGAGGGGGCATCATGGGGGCATGACCGCCTATTGGATCAACACGTTCACCGCTATCCATGACGATGCCAAGCTGGCTCGCTACGTCGAGCTGGCGGGGCCGGCGATAAGGGCGGCGGGCGGCGTGTTCCTCGCTCGTGGCAATCCGGTGCATGTGCTGGAGGGGTCCGGGGCGCTGCGTACGACCCTCATTCGCTTCGACAGCGCCGATGCAGCAGTCGCGGCGTACCACAGCCGCGCCTACCAGGAGGCCCTCGCGGCGCTCGGTGACGGCGCCGACCGTGACATTCGCATTCTGAATGCCGTGGAGGACTGACGCCATGGCTGGGTGCGGGAGGGCACCGACCGGCACCGTCACCCGGTCAGGTTACGTGTCCGCGAATCGTGTCCGGGCCGCCCTCGATCTCACTAGCCTCCCGTGATGAACGGGCTGTGTGGTCGTGCACCGCGGCAATGCGGCGCTGCCGAACTTTCTTCGCAACCGGCACCCAGCCCTTGACCGCTCCGGGAGCACCATGTCCAATCACTTCAGCGCCGACAACCTCGGGTTCCCCGGCGACGACCGCCGCCTCGAACTGACCGACCTGTACGTCTTCGCCTCGACCGAGGATCCCGGCAAGACGGTGCTGATCATCGATGCGAATCCGACCAGTGCCCCACCCCCGGTACCCGCGCCCACCACCGGCCCGGAGTTCTACCCCGGCGCGGTCTACCGGATCAACGTCGACACCGACGGCGACGCGTACGCCGACATCGCGTTCACGTTCACCTTCTCCGAGTACGACAACGGCAGCCAGACCGGCACCGTCTGGTACGCCACCGGCCCCGATGCCCGACAGCCGGAGCCGGCCGGCCGGGTGCTCGCCGAGTCCATTCCGGTCAGCTTCGACGGGACGGCCCGGCCGGTCGTTATCGACGAACCGGGGCCGATCCGGCTGTTCATCGGATTGCGCAGCGACCCGTTCTTCGCCGACGTCGAGGGTGCCCTGCACGGGATGAAGTGGACCGGGCACGACGACTTCGCGGGCAACAACGTCGACTGCATCGCGCTGGAGGTGCCCAGCGACCTGCTCGGCCCCGGCCCGGTGATCGGAGTATGGGCCTCGATCAGCCGGCGCCACGACGGCGTACTGGAGCAGATGGACCGCGGCGGGAACCCGACCATCAACCCGTTCATCAACCCCGACGGTGAGAAGAACCTGTACAACTCCCGGCAGCCCGCCGACGACGTCGCCAACTACCTGGGCCCGTGGTCCAAGATGCTGGAAAAGGGCGGCTACTCACCGGAGGAGGCCAGGAAGACGGCCCTGCAGTGTCTGCCGGACATCCTCGGCTACGACCGTGCCAAGCCTGCCTCCTACCCCAACGGCCGAGGGCTCGCGGACGATGTCTTCAGCTACCGCTTCGCGTGGCTGACCGATGGCAAGGTCCCCCCGACCGGCCTCCAGCCGCATGACGACCTGCTGTCGGGCTTTCCGTACCTCGGCCCGCCCAATCCCGGCCCGTAGCCCGCCCCGTCCACCGCTCGCATCCCGTACGGGGCCGCGGCGGACCCCTTCCTTGCTCGGCAGGCGTCACCGGACGACCTGTCAGAGCCGGACGTCAGCATCCCTGCACCGACCCGCGACGGGTAGCCGCCGCGTGATCCAAACGGGGGAACTCGGTCAGTCGAGCGAGGCCACGAACTCCTCGGCCCGGCGGGCGAAGAGGTGGGTCTCGCGCTCGGCGGACCAGGCTCGGGCCGCTTCGGCAGCGGCCCGGACGACGTCGACGGGCTCGCCCCGGGCCTGGAGCAGGCGCGCCCGCAGCAGGCGGACGAGCCCTTCGGCGTAGCGCTGGCCGTGGGCCTCGAGCGCCCGGGCCGCCCGGTCGAGGGCGGTGCCGGCCTCGTCCGGCCTCCCGGCGGCCAGCCACATCTCGGCGAGCAGCCCGTTGTGGTACGCGATGCCCCACCTCGGCGGGTCGACCAGCGTCGTGGCCAGCAGCTGTTCGGCCTCCGCCGCGATCCCCGCCGGATCGTCACCGGTGAGGGCCCGCGCCCAGTACCAGTTCAGCCGTACGTAGTGCTCCTGCTGGACGGCGGTGCGGCCGGTGCCCATGGCCATCCACCGCTCGATCGTGCGTATCACCCAGCCCGCGTCACCGGCCATGGAGGCGATGATGGTGATGTAGTAGGCCCAGGTCGCGACCCCCAGCGGGTCGGCCGGGCCGTTCCATTCGTCGATCATGGCGCCCGCCGTCCCGGCGTCGCCGCGCAGTGCGGTCACCACGGCACGCCAGCCGGGCCACTCACCCGAGACGTCACGCCGGACGGGGGTCTCGCTGTGCGATGAGACGGCGCCGTGCAGCACGGCGGGGTCGTTCGCCATGAAGTACCGGTATGCCTCACCGATGTTGCCGATGTCCCACTGGTGCAGGCCCCATGCCTGCCGGCCGTACACCCGCAGGATCGGGTCGGAGGACGCCTCCCCCTGCTCATACAGTCGGCGTACCAGAGATGCGCGGTCCGGCTCCAGGAAGGTGTAGGCCCCGAACAGGCGGGCGAAGAGGAGGCCGGCGGCCTCGACGTCGCGGCCGAGCTGGCGGGCCAGGTGTTCGGCACGCTCCAGCAGATCGAACGTCGTGCCGCCGAACCCGGCCTGCCGGCGCGGGGCGATGGCCAGCAGCGAGAGGGCGGACAGCTCCAGCTCCGGCAGGCCGGCGTTCCGCGCGACCTGGGCGGCCGTCTCCAGGTGCCGGTCGGCGGCGGCGAACGCGAGCTTGGTCGCGGCGCGATGGCCGGCACGCTTGAGCGCCTCCGCGGTCCGGACCGGGTCGGCAAGGGGGCCGGCGGACCACAGGTGGTAGGCGAGGCGCTCGGTGATGGACTCGTCGTCCGCCCGGCTTGCTTCGAGCGCGTCCGCGACGCGCAGGTGCAGCCGGATCGCCCGCTGCTGCGCCGTCGTTTCCGTGATCGACTCGCGGACCAGGTCGTGCGCGAAGCGCAACGAGAACGGATCCTCGGGTCTCGTTTCGAGCAGACCCAGCGCCTGCAACGGTTCGAGGCGTTCGAGGCAGTCCGCGGGATCGGCGTCCGCGGCCCGGGCAAGCAGGCCGAGGTCGACGTCGCGACCGATGAGCGCGGCGATCTGGAGCAGATCGCGGGCGCCGTCGTCGAGCCCGGCCATCCGGCCACGGACGACGTCCCGCACCGTCGACGGCACCCCGCCCCGCACCGGTGCCTCGTCGTCGGCGAGCGCGCCACGGTCGTTGAGCAGCCGGGACAGTTCCCGGACGTAGAAGGGATTGCCGGCGGTACGGGCGTGGATGCTGCGGGCAACGTCGGCGCCGGGCTCGTGTCCGGCTTCGCGGCGGATGAGTTCCGCCACGTCGGCCAGGCTGAGCGGGCCGAGTCGGATCCTGCGGTGGCTGGGCAACCGGCTGGCGACGGCAAGCGCCCGCGAGAGGTCGGAGCCCGGGGTGGGCGCCCGATCGCGAAGGGCGCCGATGATCGCGGTGCCGGTCGGCAGCCGGCCCACCAGGTGGCCGAACAGCTGGAGCGAGGCGGTGTCGGCCCATTGGAGATCGTCCAGGACGAGCAGTATCGGCCGTTCGGCCGAGGCCTGACCGATGACGGTGACGACCTGCTCGAACAGGCGGAACTGGGCGCGACCCCCGGCGACCACCGGCGACCCGTCGTCGTCCCGCGATTCGAGGAGGCTGCCGAGCTCGCTGGACAGCCACTTCTCCCGCGCCGACGCGGGCAGGCTGTCGATGACGATGGTGAGCGCCTGCTCCCACGGCCACATCGAGGGGGTTCCGTCGCCTTCCAGGCAGGAGGCCCAGACGACGCGCGCGCCGTCCTGCTCCGCCCCGTCGGCGGCCTCCTCCAGCAGGCGGGTCTTGCCGACGCCCGGCTCGCCCTCGACGACGGCGAGCCCGCTGCCGCCGGTGAGTGCCGCCTCCATGGATTGCCGCAGCACGGCGAGTTCCTCGGCCCGGCCGATCAGCCCGGCCGCCTTCCGCGCGGGCGCGCCACCGGCCTTACCGGTGGTGACCGAATCGGGCGGGGATGTCGGGGCCTGCGTCAGCACCCGCAAGTATGCGGCCTGCAGCGCCGGGCCGGGGTCGATGCCGAGCTCGTCGGCCAGGCGTTCCCGGAGTAGGCGGAACGCCGACAGTGCTTCGGCCTGGCGTCCGGCGGCGCCCAGGGTGGCGATGAGGCTGGCCTGTACGGGTTCGTGGAACGGTGCCATCTTGGTGGCGAGCTGCAACGCGGGCAGCACCAGCTCCGGTCGGCGTAGTGAGACGGCCAGGTCGGCCGCGGCCGTGCAGGCGGCGTGGAACTCGTCGTCGAGAGCGGCGAAAATCGCCATCGCCGGTGTTGCGTGCGTGAACCCCTCCGCCGCGGGGCCGTGCCAGAGGCCGAGCGCGTCGACGTAGTGCTCGAGTGCCGCTTCGTGATGCTGCTGCGTCAGGGCAGCCCCGGCGGCGGCGAGCAGTTCCCGGAAGGCGACCAGGTCCAGCGTGCCGGTGCCGGCGCTGAACAGGTACGCGTTGCCGCGACGGTGCAGGTACGAGCCGGTTTCCCGGGCGGGGATCCCGGGCTCGAGCAGGCGCCGCAGCGCGCCGACGTACTTCTGGATGATGTTGAGCGCGCTGGTGGGGACGTCGTCGCCCCAGATCAGTTCGATCAACTCGCTCGTCGTGATCGGCTGGCCGGTCCGGGCCAGGAGCAGGGCCAGCAGATACGCCTGTTGCCGGGGGCCCGCATCCAACTCGGCAGCGCCGCGCCACATCCGCAACGGGCCGAGGATCCGCAGGCGCAGGGGATCGGCGCCGGCCGGGGGCATGGGTACGTTCACCCGAGCCCGACCGGCGTCTGTTCACCGGGTACGGACTCCTGGGCCCGGCGACGGGTGAGCAGCCAACCGAACGTGACCGCGGTGAAGAACATGATGATGCCGTACACCGCGCCCGGAATGGCCATCTCGGGGTTGTTCAACAGCGCCGGGCTCAGCGCGATGGTGATGGTGAACGCGGTGTTGTGGATGCCGATCTCGAACCCGGCCGCGATCGCCGCGCGGCGGTCGACGCCGGCGAGGCGCGGCCCGGCGTAGCCGATCAGCAGGCTCACGACGTTGAAGGCCAGCACCGCGAGCCCGACCGAGACGAAATAGCCGGCGAGGTTGGCCCGCTCCCCGTACAGCACGGCGCCGATGACCACGAGCAGGACCACGACGGACAGCGCACGGACCGGGCGGTTGAGCCGCTGCGCCACCCCGGGCGCCCGCGTGCGCAGGAGCATCCCGACCGCGACCGGAACGACCACGATCACGAAGACCTGCACGATCTTGTCGAACTGCAGCCCGAGGCCGGCACCGTCAGGCAGGAAGTACCCGGCCGACAGGTTCACCACGATCGGCATGGTGACCACGACCAACCCCGAGTTGATCGCGGTGAGCGAGACGCTCAGCGCGACGTTCCCGCCGAACAGGTGGCTGTACAGGTTGGCCGTGGGACCACCGGGCGACGCGGCGATCAGCATCATTCCCACCGCCAGCTCCGGCGGTAGCCGGAACGCGAGCACCAGGCCGAAGCAGATCACCGGCATCACCACGATCTGGCACAGCAGTGCGACCACGGCCGCTTTCGGATACCGCACCACCCGCCGAAAGTCGTCCACCGTCAGGCTGAGGCCCAGGCCGAGCATGACAACGCCGAGAGCAAACGGCAGGCTGGATATGATCAACGCGGAACCCACGGTGAATTCTCACCGGGCTACCACAGCCGGTCAATAACCCGTTCCGCCGCTTCTGTGTGGGTTCCTTCACCCTCCTGCGGCTCGGATCGGGTGGCCGATGGTTTTCAGCGCCGCCGGGTACGCAGGACGCCGGTCAGCATCGGCAGGGTGAACTCGCCGCTGGCGGTCTCCGGTCTGCTCGCGAGGAAGGCGCGGATCCGGCCGAGCGTGGCCTCTCGTTCCTGTCCGGCCATGACGAGCATCCCCGCGCGGGTCGCGATGGTCGCGACGAGGGAGTCGGCGGTGCGACGCTGCCCGTGCGGGAACTCGGCCTGCTCCGGCGAGCCGAACCGGGCGACGCCCGTCCCGGGAAGGTGCAGGCCCGCCGTCGCGGCCCGCCAGTTGCCGAGGGTGTCACGTGGGCCGATGGCCGCGCTTCCGCTGACCCGGTCGAGTCCGGCCACCCAGTCGACCCGGTTGTCCATGACGTTCCACAGGCCTGCCAGGATCCCGCCGGGTACGAGGACCCTGGAGATCTCGGGTCCCGCGACGGCCATGTCGAACCAGTGCAGGGCGTTGCCGGCCAGCACGGCATCGACGGACGAGTCCGGCAGCGGTATCGCCTCGGCACTACCCGACAGGGCCCGGACAGCCGGCTGCGCGCGGCGCAGTTCGGCCAGCATCGCCGGGTCGGGCTCGACCGCGATGACGTCGACGCCCAGCGCGACCAGCGTGGCGGTCAGCTTGCCGGTTCCGGCGCCGAGATCCAGCACTCGTGGGCCGGACGCGGGCTCCAGGGCCCAGCGCACCGCGGCCGGCGCGTAGTCCGGGCGGTGCTCGGCGTACGCGACTGCCGCCGCGCCGAATGACGATGCCTCACGTAGCCGCATGTCCCGTTCCATGGGGGACACCCTACTGCGGGTGATCAAGGGATTCGGCCACCCTCGGTGACCTCCGGTGGCTGTACCTCGGCCATTCGAATGGTCGTCACCGGCAGGGCGTCGACGGGAGCGGTGGGCTGAGGGTGACGTTACCGGCGGAATCGAACGAGGCGTAGGCGACCTCGGCAAGCAACGTCCGCAGTCCTTCGAGGATGACGCCGGAGTCGGCAGTGCCGGGCAGACGAAAGGCTATCTGCAAGGCGGTCCATGGGCGCGACAGTAGAAAATTCCGGGAACTCTGACCAGCATGTACCGTGTGCGTCTCCTATGCGGAGTGCTTGTTAGCGAGTGCCGAGCGGGTCGCGTGCAACGACGCCAGGAGTTGTAGCCGGTCCGCGTCGGGGCTGCCCGGCTCGGCGGTGAAGACCAGCATGACCGGACCGGGATTTCCCGGCAGTGCGTACGTGTCCCAGGCCAGGACGATGTCGCCGACCTCGGGAACCCGGAAGGTCTTGGTGCCGCTGACCGACTCGCGTACGTCGTGCCGGGCCCACAGCCGCCGGAACTCGGCGCTGCGGATGCTCAGCTCACCGACGATCGCGGTGGCGCGGGGGTGGGTGGGGTCGGTGGCGACGGCGGCGCGCATCATGCCGATGTAGTCCAGGGCCTGGCGCTCCCAGTCCGGGCAGGTTCGACCGCCGGTCAGCGGGTCGTCGAACATCAGCAGGAGCATATTGAGCCGGTTGGCCGGGTAGGCGTCCGGGGCGCCGAGCAGTGCCTCCGCCAGGGGGTTCCAGGCGAGCAGGTCGAGGTGTCGGCCGAGCACGACCGCCGGGGTGTCCATCACCCGCAGCAGCCGCCGGGTGCTGTCCGGCACCTGTTCCGGACCGTGGTCCGTCCGGGCGGGCATCGGCCGGCGGGCGGCGTGGGCCAGCGTGAACAGGTGCCGGCGTTCCTCGTCGTCGAGGCCGAGCGCGCCAGCGAGCGCGTCCAGGACGTCGTCGGACGGGCGTACCTCCCGGCCCTGTTCCATCCGCTGGTAGTAGTCGGTGCTCAGCCCGGCGAGCAGGGCCAACTCCTCGCGTCGCAGCCCGGTGACCTTGCGTCGGCCGCCCGGCACCAGGCCGACGTCGTGTGGATGCAGCCGGTCGCGTCGGGCGCGAAGGAAATCACCGAGTTCACGCGCGTACGGATGGGTCATGCCGCAAGTGTGGCGCCTCGCCGGTTGCCCAGGGTAGGTCCGGCAGACCTGGGTAACGGGGAACGACCGAACCCGGTCGCGTTGCTCCTAGCGTCGTCGGTCTACCGCCGACACCCCCAGGAGCAGCAGATGACCGGATGGACCGCCGACCGCATTCCCGACCAGCACGGCCGGGTCGCCGTCGTGACCGGCGCGAACTCGGGCCTCGGCCTGGTCACCGCCAACGAGCTGGCCCGCCACGGCGCCCACGTCGTGCTCGCCGTCCGCAACACCGCCGCCGGCGAGGAGGCCGCCCGCCGGATCGGCGGCGACGTCGAGGTGCGGGAGCTGGACCTGGCCTGTCTCGATTCGGTACGGGCGTTCGCCGCGAAGGTGGGCGCCGACCACCCGGCGATCGACCTACTGGTCAACAACGCCGGCGTGGTCCTGCTCGGCCCGCGCCGCACCTCCGCGGACGGCTTCGAGCTGCAGCTCGGCACCAACATGCTGGGCCACTTCGCGCTGACCGGTCTGCTGCTCGGCAACCTGGCCGCAGCCCGGGAGGCCCGAGTGGTCAGTCTCAGCTCGATCACCCACAGGAACGCGCACCTCGACCTGGACGACCTGATGTTCGAGCGCGGCTACCGGGGCGCTACCGCCTACGGGCGGTCCAAGCTCGCCACCACTGTCTTCGGCATCGAACTGGACCGCCGCCTGCGCGCCGCCGGATCGTCGATCGTCAGCGCGTTGGCCCACCCCGGTCTCACCCGCACCAACCTGACTCCGCGTGCCTGGGCGCACCGTGGTCGGTTCGGGCAGGTGATCGCGTCGCTCGGCCTGCTCGTCACCCAGTCGGTGGAGCGGGGGGCGCTGCCGCAGTTGCGCGCCGCGACCGAGCCCGGTGTGCGGGGCGGCCAGTTCTTCGGCCCGGCCGGGCTCTGGGAGACGCGGGGCCCGGTCACCGAGGCCCGGCTCAGCCGGGAGGCCGCCGACCCGGCCGCCGGCAAGCGGCTCTGGGCGGCAGCCGAGGCACTGACCGGCGTCAGCTACCTCTGAACCCGAGTCACCGACCGGCCGCCGGCACCCGAACCGCCGTCGTTGGACGCTCCCCGGCATCAACGTCGGCTGCGGCACGGAGAGGTCGGTGGCGGCCGCAGAGAGGTTGGTTGCGGCGCGGCGAGATCGGTTGCGGCGCGGCGAGGTCGTCGGGGGCCGGCGACCTGGTTCAGTGCCGACCGACGAGGTCGCCCACCTCGGTCCGGGACGAGACGCCGAGCTTCCGCAGGATGTTCGAGACGTGAACGGCGGCGGTTTTCGGCGAGATGTAGAGGCGCCGGGCCAGCTCCGTGTTGGTCAGCCCGTCGCTGATCAGCACCGCCACCTCCCGCTCCCGGGGGGTCAGGGCGGCCGGGCCGGTGACCGCCGGTGCCGCGTCGACCGGCGCCATCCCGAGCCGGACGCGTACCCGGGCGAGCTGGGCCACCCGCCAGCCACGCCACTGCGCCAGCAGGGGAGCGGCGGCCTCCACCTGCGCGGTGGCCTCCTCGCGCCGGTCGTCCGCGAGCAGACAGCGGGCGACGTTGACGCGTACGGTGCCTCGGGTCGCCGGCCCCAGGATGTGAGCCTCGGCGATGGACAGGTAGCCGGCCAGTGCGTCGGCGTGCTGGCCGTGCGCCTCCGCGAGCTGGGCGTCGACCAGTGTCCGGTAGGCGTCCCACACGTTGGAGTCGAGTAGCGCGGTGGCCATCTGGTCGAGCCGGTCCGTCGGCAGGCCGATCTCCAGCGCGGCGGAGATCAGGTCGTGAGCCTGTTCACCGCTGCGCCACGCCTGCTCGTCCATCGCCGCGATCAGCACCTCCAGGCTCGCTTCAGCAGCGGGAAGGTCGGCGCGACGGCAGGCGAGGTGGAACGCCAGCCCGGGAATCGTGGTCGACGGGTTGTTGGGCAGCGCCGCCAGGTCGGTGATGAGCTGCTCGACCTGGTCGAGTTCGCCCGCCTCCAGGTAGAGCCCGGCGAGGAAGACCCCGTGGTAGTCGGCCCAGCGGCCCCGGCGCCGGTAGCTGCGGTCCTGTTCGCGCCCCTCCTCCAGGGCCGCGATCGCGGTGCCCAGGTCGCCGGCCCGCAACGCGAGCCGGGCTCGGCCCTGGAAGTACGTGGCCACCGCGAGTGACTCGAAACCGGCCCGTTCGGCGTTGACCCGCATCCGTTCCAGGGTCTCGGCGTGCTCGACCGGCGAGGTGGGTGGCTCGCCGTGCACCAGGGCGTTGAGGGCACGGGCGGCCAACACCCACTCGCCCGCGGCTTCGGCCTCGTTCACCAGGGTGGACAGGATCCTGCGGCCGTCGGCGGCGGTCTGTGGGCGCTCGGTGAGCGTCGAGCCCTTCTCGATCAGCGCGGCCAGGCGTACGGCTGGCAGGTCGAACTCGTCCGCCAGCGCCAGCGCGCGATCCGACCAGACCAGCGCGGCATCGAGATCGTCGCGCAGGTACGCCGACTGCGCGATCGCGGTCATCGCCCGTGCCTGGTCGGCGCCGGGCGGGAGTTGGGCGATCAGGGTCCCGATGTCGTGCGTGAGGGCGCGCATCTCGTCGGTCTCGCGGGACTCCCACGCGATGCGGACCAGGAGGTAGAGCGACTCGGCCCGGTCGGTCGTGCTGTCGGCGAGGTCACGCCAGCGTCGGCCGTACCGCAGGGCGTCGTCGAGCAGTCCGGCCAGCCAGGCCGCTCGGGCGGCGGAGGCGAGCAGGTCGGTGTCCTCGGGCACCTCGTCGAGGCCCATCTCCGCCAACTGGAGGGCCTGGTAGGCGGAGCCGATGGAGAGGTAGAGGGCGGTCCCGCGCCGGGCCGCGGCGACCAGGTCGTCGTACCGGCCGGCGCCTCGGGCGTGGTGCGCCACCATGGCCGGGTCGGAGGCACCGCCGCTCAGGAGCACGTCGAGCGCCGCCTCGTGCAGCCGGCGGCGCTGCCGGCCGAGCATCTGGTCGGCGATCGCCTCGCGGACCAGGGCGTGCCGGAACGCGAACTCGTCGTCGCCGGACTCGACCAGGACGCCCCGGGTGACCAGGTCGCGCAGCACGGCGATGAGCTCGTCCTCGCCGGCGCCGGTCACGTCGGCGAGCAGGTCGAACGGGATGCGGTGGCCGAGGACGGTGGCCGCTTCGACGATGCGGTGGCTGACCGGGTCGAGGTCGTCGACCTGGCGGCGCAGCACGTCGGCGAGGCTCCACGGCAGCGGTTGCTCGACCAGCGCCTCCACGTCGTAGCTGGGCAGCGCACGCAGCAGTTCCTCCAGGAAGAACGGGTTGCCGCCGGTGCGGTGGTGCAGCGCCGTCGCGGCGCGCAGTGGCGCCGGGGCGCCGGTGGCCGCCGCCAGCAACGCCGCGGTCTGCGCGGGGGTGAGGCGATCCAGGCGTACGTGGGTGACGGTGTGCCGGCGTTCCATCCGGGCCAGCAGGCCGGCCACCGGTTGGCGGCGGGTCACCTCGTCCGGCCGGTATGTTCCGACGAGCAGCCGCGGCCCACGCTGGTCGGCGATCCGCTCGAACAACGCCGCGCTTTCCGAGTCGGCCCAGTGCAGGTCCTCGAAGACGATGACGGCGGGGGAGTCGCCGATCAGGTCGGCCAGGATGGCCAGGCCGGTGTGCAGGCGCTCGACCGGGCTGAGCCGCGGGTCCGCGAGGGCGGTGAGCTGTTCCTCGTCGACCTCCGGGCGTCCGTCGATGGCGTCCAGGAGCACCTCGTACGGGCGGGACAGCGAGCCGGGTTCGGCCTGGCCGACGAGGACCACGGTCTCCGCCGGCACGGTCGTCAGCAGCTCGTGCACGAGTCGGGTCTTTCCGATGCCCGGCTCGCCCGCGATGATCGCGACCGCCGGCTCACGCGCCGAAGCGAGCTGCGCCAGCCGGCGCAGCTCGCTTTCCCGCCCGATCATCACCGGGCTGGCACCGCCGCGGATGGTTCGCACGAGGCCAGGGTACCGGCGGGCTGTCCGCGTACCGCCGTGGCTTTGCGTGCCCGGCGGACCCGGCGGGCGCTGGTGAGCAGACGCCCCCGGTCGGCCTCGGCGATCAACTCACGGCGACGGTCGTTGGCCAGAACCAGCAACGTGTCCGGATGTACAAACATGACGTGCCTCCCTGTCAACCGCTGATGGATCAATCCTCGGTTGACGGAGGTGCTGCCACATCGGAAGCGCTTACCTATCTTCACCGGTCAACGGGGTTCAGACAGGTCGCGGGCCGTCTAGGCATACCTAGACCGGTGCCGTGCGCGCTCCTTCGGGTGGGCGCCGTACTCAGGAGAAGTAGTGGCCCTGCCGGAGGTCGGCGATCAGTCCGGGGCCGTCGGGTTCCCATCCGAGAAGGTCACGGGTGAGCTGTGCCGAGGCGGGCCCGTCGACTGCCCAGAGGCCCCCGAGCCAACCGACGTGGTCGCCGGCTTCCTCGGGGGTGACGGAGACTGCGGGTAGGTGCAGATGTGCGGCGATGGTCTCGGCGACCTGACGGATCGGCACACCCTCGTCGCCGACCGCGTGCAGCACGGAGCCGGCCGGCGCGGACTCGACCGCGAGGCGGAACAGTCGTGCGGCGTCGTCGCGGTGGACGGCCGGCCAGCGGTTGCCGCCGTCGCCGACGTACGCCGCGGCGCCCTTCTGGCGCGCGAAGCCGATCGCGGTGGTGGTGAAGCCGTTGTCGCCCCTGCCGTGGGTGGCGGGTGGGAGCCGCACGATCGAGGAGCGGACGCCCCGGTCGGCGAGCGCGAGAGCCTGGCGGGCGTTCGCCATCCGTCCGCCGGCCCCGCTGATCGGGCCCGTGTCGTCGGAGTCCAAGTCCAGCCCGTCGTTTTCGGTGGCGACGACCCCGGACGGCAGCCCGAGTACGCCGAGCATGCCGGAGGCCATCACGAACGGCTTGCCGGTGCCGGCGAGGGTTTCGCCGAAGGCGTCGATCGCCGCGCGATCGGCGTCGGTGGCCCCGGCGAAGTCGCCGGCGAAGAACATGTCGTGCTTGAACGCGAGGTGGACGACGCCGTCGCTGGCGGTGGCCGCGTCGCGCAGGGCGTCGAGGTCGTCGAGGGACCCCGGATGGATCTCGGCTCCCAGCTCCCGCAGGGATCGGGCCGCCGAGTCCGAGCGGGCCAGCCCGGTGACCTTGTGGCCGGCGGTGATCAGCTCGGGGACGAGCCCTCGACCGACCCAGCCAGACGCTCCGGTGACGAACACGTGCATGAGGACCTCCCAGATCCTAGAACGATCGTACGAGAAACAAACGTAGTACGATCGTTCTAGAAATCGCAATGCGAGAGGGATCACGAGGCAGCGATGACGGGACGGCCGGTCAATCACCAGCGGCGAGCGGACCTGCTCGACGCCGCGGTCGACTACGCGGTGGAGCATGGGTTCGCCGACCTGTCGTGGCGGCCGGTGGCCCGCGCCCTAGGGGTGTCGACGACGACGCTGGTGCACCACTTCGGCACCAAGGAGCAGATGCTCGAGGCCATACTCGGGCGGCTGCGGGAACGGGCGTTCGCGGCCACGAGCGAGGCGGTCGGCGACCAGCCCGACCTGGCCACGGCCGCGCGTGCGGTCTGGACCCGAACCTCCGACCCCCGCCAGGGGGCGGAGTTCCGACTCTTCTTCGCGGTCTACGGACGCGCCCTGCAGTCGCCGCGCCAGTTCGCGGAGTTCCTCGACCGCGTCGTGGCCGACTGGATGAGTGCCCTGGTCGACGCGCAGGGACCGGACACCGACGTGGCGACCGCGGAGCGCACCGCGACCCTGGTGATCGCGACCATCCGCGGGCTCCTGCTCGACCTGCTGGCAACCGGCGAACGAGACCGCGTCCAGGACGCGGCCGACAGCTTCCTGGCGACCCTCGAACACGGCCCGCGACCACGGGGCGGCGTGCATTCACGCTGACCCGGGTCCTGGCGGTCAGCTACGCGTGGCCAGGAACCGGGTCAGGTGGGCGATCACCTCACGGGCGTCGTCCTCGATGCCGTGGATGAACGTGGACTTGCGCCGCCGCAGTACGGGTAGGCCCAGGGCGTACATGCCGGGGCTGTCGACCGCACCACCGTCGTGGCGCAGATGTCCTTTGGCGTCGACCACCGGTACGTCGAGCCACCCGTAGTCGGGCCGGAAACCGGTGGCCCACACGATCGCCCGGATCTCGCCGCTTCCCAGATCGAGCCGCAACCGCGGCGACTCGGGGATGCGGGTGGACGGGAAACGCTCGACCGGGCCGAACCCGGTGTCGGGCCCGTGCGTGTGCGCCCACCCGTCGAACGTGTCCAGCAGGCGTTCCATCTTGAGGTCGGCGAGGGAGAACACGTTGCGCAGGCCCCCGGAGAAGAGTGCGTGACCGTCGCGCAGGGCCGCCCACCGGCCTACCATCTCGACACCCGACGCGGCGAGGGCGTTGAGATCGAGGGTCCTTCGCTCGGGCGTCCCGACGAGCTGCGGCGAGGGTAGACGGCGGGCCCGTACGAGGTCGTCCACCTCGTCGTACCGCTGGTCCCACACGCCCGACGCGTCCATCCACCACAGCACGTCCCGTCCGCGGTACGTACGCGGCAGCCGTACGTGTTCGCCCACCGACAGGATCACCGGCCGTCCCGACCGCCTCAGCTCGGACGCCAGTTGTACACCGGTCGCCGATGCTCCCACGACGAGGACGCCGCCGTCGGGCAGCTTGGTGGGATCGCGGTAGTCGAACGGTGTCAGTTGCTCGACGGACGCCGGCACCGCGTGGCTGAGCTGTGGCACCACCGGCCGGTTGCAGGCGCCGCTCGCGATCACCACCGTCCGGCAGTGGATCTCACCTCGGCTCGTCGTCAGGTGGTATCCGTCGTCGATCCGCCGTACCGAGGTGACGTTCGTGCCGGTCCGGACGGGGGCGCGGGCGACGGCGGCGAAGCGCTCGATGAACTCGACCACCTCGCCGGTTGTCATGTACCCGTCGGGATCCGAGCCCTCGTAGCGATGGCCCGGCAGGCGGCTCTGCCAGTTGGGAGTGAGCAGTCGCAGGGAGTCCCAGCGTTCGTACCGCCAGGAGTTCGCCACCTCACCCCGCTCGAGCACCACGTGGTCGATCGACTGTTCGGTGAGGAAGTGGCTCGCGGCGAGGCCCGCGTGCCCCGCCCCGACGACCACCGTGGTGATGCGCTCGATGGCTCGGACCCCCTCAGGCGACCTCGACGGTGACGTCGGTCGGGTTCGTCAGGGCGTCGAAGACGGCGGAGCGCTTCTGGGACTGGGCCACCAGCGCCTCGATCTCCTGCTTCGACGCGTCCGCGTCGATGTTGAACGTGACCTTGATGTCGTTGAAGCCGTTGCGGACGTCGCTGTCGACGCCGAGGATGCCCCGGATGTCGTGCTGGCCTTCGACCGTCGCCTCCACCGAACGCAACTGGATGCCGCGGTTCTGCGCGACCGACGCCACACCCGCGGTCAGGCAGCTCGCCAGGCCGACGAGGAGGTACTCGATCGGGGTGATGCCGTTGTCCTCGGCCGCGAAGACCTCGGGGTGGTCGGCGTCGAACACCGTCTCGGACTTGTGGGCCTGCTCCTGCCCGAGGCCGAAGAAGTTCCCCACCGTCGTGGTGCTGTGCACCCCGTTCTGCCACTTCGAGGACGCCCGCCAGGTGAACTGGGCGGCCTCGGGTGCGCCCTTCAGCGCTTGCCGTGCGTCGAGCAGTGCCTGGACGTTAACGCCGTTGTCGACAGTCGTCATAATGCGTGCTCCACCTTCCACGCCCCGTTCGCCTAATTACCTACGAAGGTGGTAGACAATACCCCGAGGGGAGGAGATTGGCTATGAGTACACCCGTGGCACCAGCGCGGTCCGCCTCGGTCGGCGCCGTCGAGACGCGGTACCTCGACCTGCCCGAGCCGGTGCGACTCGACTGTGGCCGTGAGCTGGGCCCGATCCGGGTGGCGTACGAGACCTACGGCCTTCTCTCGCCCGAGCGTGACAACGTCATCCTGGTGTGCCACGCGCTCAGTGGCGACGCCCACGCGGCGGGTCTGTCGCAGACACCGTCCGAGGAGAGCACCCGCGACGGGTTCGCGGCGACCGATCGTGACGGCACGGCCGGACGAGGGCTCGGCTGGTGGGACGGGATGATCGGGCCGGGCAAGGCATTCGACACCGACCGGTACTTCGTCATCGCCACCAACCTGCTCGGCGGCTGTCGCGGCACCACCGGGCCGTCGTCGACCAACCCGGCGACAGGCAGGCCGTACGGCGCCGACTTTCCGGTGGTCACCGTGGCGGACATGGTACGGACGCAGCGCGCGTTCCTGGACGTTCTCGGCATCGACCGACTCGCCGCGGTGGCCGGCGGATCACTCGGCGGCATGCAGGCGCTCGAATGGGCGGTCCTGTTTCCCGACCAGGTCGACGCCGTCGTGGCGATCGCCAGCACGCACGCCCTCCACCCGCAGGGCCTGGCCTGGAACGCGATCGCGCGGGACGCGATCCTGCGCGATCCCGCCTGGCAGGGCGGTCACTACTACGGCACGGGCCGGGCGCCGGACGGCGGCATGGGTGTGGGCAGGATGGTCGGCCACGTCACGTACCTGTCCGGGCCGGCGCTGGACGACAAGTTCGGCCGACGGCTGCAGTACGCCGACGACATCCGCTACACGATCACCGAGCCGGAGTTCGAGGTCGAGAACTACCTGCGCCACCAGGCAGACTCGTTCGTCCGGCGCTTCGACGCCAACACCTACCTCTACCTCTCGCGGGCGCTGACATACTTCGACCTCGGACGGCAGCACGGCGGCGGATCACTCGTCCGGGCCCTCGAAGGCATGTCGGCGCGGACCCTGCTGATCGCCTTCAGCTCGGACTGGCTCTATCCGCCGTCGGCGTCGACGGAGATCGAGGACGCGCTTCGCACCCTCGGCAAGCCGGTCGAGTACCACCTGATCGACGCGCCGTACGGGCACGACTGCTTCCTGCTGGAGGAGGCACGGCAGACCCCCATCATCCGTCAGTTCCTGGCCCACGGGCGGGCTGTCGGCGTACACCCAGGAAAGAGGCCTTCGTGACCGACAAGCCCCTGCGGACGGAGGAAGACCACGCGTACGGATTCGAGACCCGGCAGTTGCACGCCGGGCAACGACCCGACCCGAACACGGGCGCTCGCGCGGTGCCGATCTTCCAGACGACCAGCTACGTCTTCGAGGACCCGGAATCGGCGGCGGCCTACTTCAACCTGCAGGAGTACGGGAACACGTACTCGCGCATCATGAACCCGACCGTCGCGGTGTTCGAGGAGCGGATGGCGAACCTCGAGGGCGGCAGCGGTGCGGTGGCGTTCTCCAGTGGCATCGCCGCCCAGGCGGCCGCGCTGTTCACCCTGCTGCAGCCGGGCGACCACGTCGTGTCGTCCACGGCGCTCTACGGCGGGACGGTGAACCAGTTCAAGCACCTGTTGCGCAAGATGAGCGTCGAGCTGACCTGGGTCGACCCCGATGATCCGGACGCGTGGCGGCAGGCGGTCCGTCCCAACACGAAGGCGTTCTTCGGTGAGACGATCGGCAATCCCGCCGGGAACGTCCTGGACATCGAGACCGTGGCGGCGATCGCCCACGAGCACGACCTGCCGTTGGTCGTGGACAACACGTTCGCCACGCCGTACCTGTGCCGCCCGATCGAATGGGGCGCCGACATCGTCATCCACTCGGCGACCAAGTTCATCGGCGGCCACGGTACGAGCATCGGCGGAGTGGTCGTCGAGGCGGGTACGTTCAACTGGTCCAACGGGCGGTTCCCGGTGATCGCGGATCCGTCTCCGGCGTACCACGGCCTCCAGTTCCACGAGACGTTCGGCGCCTACGGTTACCTGATGAAGCTGCGGGCGGAGACCCTGCGCGACCTCGGCGGGGCGCTCGCGCCGTTCAACGCGTTCCTGTTCCTGCAGGGGCTCGAAACGCTGTCGCTGCGGATGCAGCGCCACGTCGAGAACGCGCGTACGGTCGCGGCTTTCCTCGAGTCGCACGACCTGGCGACGAACGTGACCTACCCCGGCCTGCCGACGAGCAGGTACCGGTCACTCGTGGAGAAGTACCTGCCGAACGGGGCGGGCGCGGTGTTCTCGTTCGACTGCGCTGGCGGCCGATCCGGCGGGCAGGACCTCATCCGGGGCGTGACCCTCTGGTCCCACCTGGCGAACGTGGGCGACGCGAAGAGTCTGATCATTCACCCCGCCAGCACCACGCACCGCCAACTGAGCGATGACGAACTGCGGGCGGCCGGCGTCGGACCGGGTACCGTACGCCTGTCGGTCGGCACCGAATCCGTCGAGGACCTGATCTGGGACCTGGAACAGGGTTTCGCCAAGGTCGCCGCAACGGCGGGGGCAGTCGCCGCAACGGCGGGAAATGAGGTATCGGCGGCATGACCACGACAGATCTCGCTCGGTACCAGGACCCGTCGACGATCCAGCGCGTGCTGCACACCACCCGGACCATCGCGATCGTCGGTCTGTCGAACAACGAGCTTCGGGCCAGCTACTTTGTCGGCTACTACCTCAAACGACACGGCTACCGGGTCATCCCCGTGAACCCCCGCGAGACGACGATTCTGGGTGAGACCAGCTACCCGAGCCTGCTCGACGTACCCGGGCCGGTGGACGTCGTGAACGTCTTCCGTGCGCCGAGCGCGCTGCCGGCGATCGCCCGGGAGGCTGTCGCCATCAATGCCGGCGCCCTCTGGTGCCAGTTCGGGGTGATCAACGCCGAGGGCGGGCAGATCGCGGAGGACGGCGGGTTGACGGTGGTCATGGACCGCTGCCTCAAGATCGAGCACGCCCGCTATCGGGGCCGGATGCACTGGCTCGGCTTCAACACCCACCGCATCACCTCGGTCCGCACCGGGCTCCAATAGCCAACGGTCAACGTCGGGACAGGGGTAACCGAACGGGCGGCGGAAGCGGCATCGGGACGGGCTTCGCCTGGAAGGACTGGATCATCAGGGCCGCGAAGCGGCGCGACGCCGCCACCCTCATCTCGGGCGTCTCGGCCTGGATGCCCTCGTTCGCCATCAGCGCCAGGCTGAAGTCCTCCAGCACGAAGTCCTGCCGCAGGGAGCCGGCGTCCTTCGCCCGTCGCACCAGTTCGAGCAGCAGACGCAGCGTGCGGTCGCGGTCGGCGGCGAAGTCGACCGCCTGGGGGAGCTGCGAGGTGAAGGCGCGGGCGAAGCCCCGGTCGAGGGCATGCATCTCCATGAGTTTCCGGATCACCAGGCCGAACCCGCGCCAGGGGTCGTCGGCGGCCAGACCCTCCCGTACGACCGCCGAGCAGAGGGCCAGCTGCTCGGCGAAGGCCTCGGTGAGCAGCGCTTCCTTGGTCTGGAAGTGCCGGTAGACGGTCGCGACACCGACCTCGGCGCGCCGGGCGATCTCCCGGATCGGCACGTCGAGGCCCTCGGTGGCGAAGGCCGCGCGGGCGACCGCGAGGATGCGCTCCCGGTTTTCCCGGGCGTCCGCACGGAGCTGCGTTATCACTTGGGCCGTCACCGCTCTCACTTTAGCCAAACGGACGGGGTGCTCCGTTACGGTCGCCGCATGAGAGCGATCCAATTCACCGAGTACGGCCCGTCCAGCGTCCTGCACGTCGCCGAGGTGGAGGCCCCGCACGCGGGACCGGGCGAGATCCGCGTTGCCGTACGGACCTCCGGGATCTCGCCGGGGGAGGTGTCCATCCGTTCCGGGGCGTGGCGCGAGATGGTGCCCGTGACCTTCCCGTTCCGGACCGGGTTCGACGCCGCGGGCGTGGTGGACGAGATCGGCCCCGCCGTCACCGGCGTCCGGATCGGTGACGAGGTGTTCGGTATGACCAGATCGGCCGTACGCGGTGCCAACGCCGACTTCGCGGTCCTGGCTGCGTGGGCACCGAAACCCGCCGGGTGGAGTTGGGAGGAAGCCGGCGGCGCCGCGGGCAGCGTCGAGACCGCCACCCGTGTCCTCGACCGGCTCGCGGTCGACGCCGGGCACACCCTGCTGGTGCAGGGCGCGGCGGGCGGGGTGGGCACCATCGCCGTCCAGTTGGCGGTCGCTCGCGGTGCCACCGTCATCGGTACGGCGAGCGAGCACAACCACGACTTTCTCCGTGTCCTCGGCGCCGAGCCGACGACGTACGGGACGGGGCTGGTGGAACGGGTCCGGGCACTGGCACCGGCCGGAGTGGACGCGGTGTTCGACTGTGCCGCAGGGGCGTTGCCGGACCTCGTCGCCATTGCCGGCGACCCGGCGCGCGTGGTGACGATCGCGGATCGGACCGCTGCGGCACACGGCGTACACATGTCACACGGTGCGCCGGCAGACGACACGGGCGTGGCCGTGGGAGCACCAGCCGACCCGCTGGCGTTGCACGGCCTCGCGATCGCGGTCACGCTCGCCGACGAGGGCCGGTTGCGGGTGCCGGTCGCGGCGGCGTTCCCGCTTACCGAGGCCGCGGCCGCACACGAACTGAGCGAAGGCCGGCATGCGCGTGGAAAGATCGTGCTGGTGAACTGATCGGGACGGTGGCGAGCGCCACAGGCGCCGTTTCTGGCTGGAACAATTCCGCCCGCATTCAGTAAGCTGACGCAGCCCATCCAGAGCGACTGAGAGACCTGGCTCGTTGACGTCGCAGCAACCCCCCATCGGGTGCGGGTGCTACCGCCAGGACCGATGGAGGTTTGTTCCGTGGGTACGCGTGCCGAGCGAGTGAGTCGGCTGCACGTCACGTGGCATTGGTGGCGTCGGCATGTCGACCTGTGCCGTACCAGCACCATGCTCTGTCGCCAGCACGGCTGAACCCGACTGCCGGTCGTCACACCGCGCCGGCATCTTTTCCCACCATTCCTGAAACGGCTGTAACACGCCGTCCGGGTCAGGCTGTCGCGCCACCATTCCTGCCGGTACTCCGGCGGCGATGCCGCGCGCATTTTTCTGGAGTTCCACACATGCGTCTGTCATCTGTCCTCGCACGTCTGCTGCCCGCCGCCGCGGCCCTCGCGCTGGTCGGTGCTGCTGCCGGCTGCGGTTCGTCGTCGTCCACCGACTCGGCCGACAACCCGTACAAGCTGCTCCAACCCGGTGTCCTCCGGGTCGGTACGCTCAGCGACGCCCCGCCCAACGTCTACCTCAAGGACGGGAAGTTCACCGGCTTCGACAACGACCTGCTGAGCGCCGTTGCCGGCAAGGTGGGGCTGAAGGTCGAGTTTGTCGGCACCGAGTTCTCCTCCTTGCTCGCGCAGGTCAACAACCACAAGTTCGACGTGGGCAGTTCCTCCATCACCATCACCGAGGCCCGTAAGAAGACGGTGGACTTCGGCAACGGGTATGACTTCGGCTACTTCGGTCTCGACGTACCGGCCGGGTCGCCGATCAAGAGTTTTGCGGATCTCAAGGGCACCCGGGTGGTTGTTGTCCAGGGCACGGTCCAGGATGACTATGCCACCAAGGAAGGGCTCGATCCGGTACGCGTCCCGGACTACAACGGCGCAATCAACCAGTTGAAGGCAAAGACCGCGGACGCCTGGATCTCGCCGGCCGAAATCGGGGAGAAGTCCGCCCAGGACAGCGCCGGAAAGATCGTCCTGGTGGAGAAGCAGCTCAGTTCCGCGCCGACCGCGTTCGCGGTCGCGAAGGGCAGCGACGCGCTGCGCGAGGCCCTGAACAAGGGTCTCGACCAGGTGATCGAGGACGGCACCTGGACCCGGCTGCAGGAGCAGTACTACCCGGGACGTCCTGTCCCGGACACCTTCAAGCCCGGCAGCGGCAACGTCGCGTACCCGGCGGTCAGGACGAGTCCCGCCGCCACCCCCTCGGCCTGATCCGAGGGTGACCGGTCAACGGGTTCGAGACAGGTAAGGCGATGGATACCCTCAAGACGTTGTGGGAGACGTTCTTCGACCTGGAGTCGATGCGCGAAGCCCTGCCCGAGATGCTCACTGTCGGCCTGCGCAACACCCTGCTGCTTGCGCTGATCTCGGCCACCCTGGGCACCCTGGTCGGCATGCTCCTCGCTGTCGCCGGACTGGCTCGGACCCGTTGGCTGCGCTGGCCGGCACGCATCTACACGGATGTGTTCCGGGGTCTGCCGGCGGCGGTCACCATCCTGCTCATCGGGGTCGGACTCGCCCCGCTCGGAATGGCCTGGTGGGGTCCGAACCCGTACCCGCTCGGCATTCTCGCGTTGTCGCTGATCGCCGCGGCCTACATCGGTGAGATCTTCCGGTCCGGCATCCAGAGCGTCGAGGCCAGTCAACTGGAGGCATGCCGGGCGCTCGGCCTGTCCTACCGGACGTCGATGCGGCTGGTGATCATTCCGCAGGGGGTCCGGCGGATCCTGCCGGCGTGGGTCAACCAACTGATCGCGCTGATCAAGGACTCCAGCCTGGTGTATTTTCTCGGCCTGCTCGCGAGCCAGCGGGACCTGTTCCGGGTCGGCCAGGACTACGCCGCGAACACCGGCAACGAGTCCGCGCTCCTCCTGGCCGGCCTCTTCTATCTGGTCATCACGGTGCCGCTGACGCACGTGGTGAACGGAATCGACCGGCGGCTGCGGCACGCAGGCGTGAGTGGCCCCGACCAGGAGGAGCCCACCACGCTCGGCACCGGTACGGCGAGTTCTGCGACTGCGGGAGGGGCAGCACGTGTCTGAGCATGATCAATCAGTGGTCACCGCAATGGACCCACATCCCGCCGTGAGCGGGTCGGTGAGTCTGTCGACCCGTGACATCCACCTGGCGTTCGGCCGTCACCAGGTGCTGCGCGGAGTGGATCTGGACGTCGAGCGGGGGCAGACCGCGTGTGTCATCGGCCCCTCCGGGTCGGGAAAGTCCACCCTGCTGCGAACCGTCAACCGCCTGCTGGAGCCCGACCGCGGCGACGTGCTCCTGGACGGGGAGAGCGTGCTGCGGCGCGACCCCGACCGGCTGCGTCAGCAGATCGGCATGGTCTTCCAGCAGTTCAACCTGTTCCCCCATCTGACCGTGCTGCGGAACGTGACGCTCGCACTGCGACAACTCAGGCGACTGCCGGCGGACGAGGCGGCAGAGGTCGCGTTGCACCACCTTGATGTGGTCGGTCTGCGCCACAAGGCCGATGCGCGCCCCGCGCAGCTTTCCGGCGGCCAGCAGCAACGGGTGGCGATCGCCCGTGCGTTGGCGATGTCCCCGCAGGTCATGCTCTTCGACGAGGCGACCTCGGCGCTCGACCCCGAGCTCGTGAAGGGCGTCCTGGCCCTGATGGCGGATCTGGCGTCACAGGGGATGACCATGGTGGTCGTCACCCATGAGATGGGCTTCGCGCGGCAGGTCGCGGACCTTGTCGTCTTCATGGACCGTGGCCGGGTGGTCGAGGCGGGCCCGCCGGCGGAAGTGTTCGACGCCCCCCGCAGCCAGCGGCTCCAACAGTTCCTCGCGCAGGTCCTCTGACGCCGCGCACCGCCAATTCCCGGTGCGGGCGCGGAGAAGCCCCGCTGCCGCCGTCGGCACTGCGGTGAACCGATCACCGACCGGTTGCGGCGCCTTCGACGTCCTGCTCCTGCTCCAGTTGGTCCACCCGACGCATAGCGATCCGCAGGATCGGCGGCGCCATGAAAGATGTCACGATCTGACCCTTATGGACTGGGCGGTGGGCCCGATTGTCCGGCCTTTCCGTACCATTTTCGATTTTGGAAAGGGGTGGGACCGCGCTACCAGTAAGAGTGATCCTGCGGCGGTACGTCCAGTCGGGCGCCAGAGGCCGTCCAGTGCGCCTCGCTAGGTTGCGGCCAGCCGGTCTTCCGTCTTCCCCGATGGGTGACCGCCACCGACTCCGGAGGAGGACACGTGCCCCATTCCCACGTACGAAGGCGCCTGCTCACGCTGGCCGTGGCCGTGACATGCGCCGTGGCCCTACTGCCCGCGCAGCCGGCCGCGGCGGCACCCGCCGATCCGGCCGCGCGCACGCTGTCGCAACGGGCGCTGCCGGACGCCTGCGCACCGGTGCTGGCAGCCGCGACCCGGAAGGCCGCGGGTAAGGGCGGCACCGCGACCTGTGTCGAGATGGGCAAGCCGACCCGCACCACAGCGCCCGCGCAGGCCGCCCCGGACAAGGCCGGTACCGCCGTCACCTGCGGCAACGGAGCGTGGGCGTACGAGCGGTTCGGGGCCTGCGCCACGGCACCGCTCACGCTGTACGTCTACCTCATTCCGTCCGGTCAGTTGATCGGCATCATCGACATGACCGCGACCTTCATGGCGGACCTCGGCTCGATCGACGGGCGGCCACGGTACAACGTCACGGTGCGGGCCACCGCCCTCCTGGGTCAGGTCATCGGGACCTTCGTCTCGCACGAGGGCTACTGCGAGTACGGCTGCAACGGGTTCACCGGCGGCGGGCTCCAGCGCTTCGACTACGTCGGGGCGCAGGCGAACTTCATCCTGAACGCCGGGACGACCGCCACCGCCCCCGGTGCCGTCCACCAGGCCCGGATGATGCTGTACTTCTGGTTCCTCAACGCCACCTGGAGCCCGCCGGAGTCGAACGCGGTCGGCGCGTCGAGCCCGGAGTTCCGCTGCGACAACGCCGTACCCGGGTTGAACCAGCCGGGCTGCGTCTACCCGTCGATCCGGCCGGCCTACCGGCCGAGCCCGGCCAACGGCAGCTATGTGCAGCACATCCGGATGGCCCTCGCCCATAACCTGCCCGGGACCCTGACCCGGATGACCGACTCCTTCAACCAGACCCAGAACCACAACCGGGCCTGCCCCGGCATGTACACCGCCCCGAGCGGATACAGCTGCGACGAGTATCCGTTCGCCTCCACCCTGCAGGGCGCGTTCACCGGTGGGCACTCCTACGGGCGTACCTTCGCCGGCTGCCAGATCGACTGGGTGCAGGTCCGGCAACCCGGCGACAACGGCGGGTGGAACGTCTGTTACATCCCGGCGTTCGAGAACAGCAGCGGGGGCGGTGAGCTGAACCGCTTCTACGTGAACAACCGCGTGATCAACAACGACGTGTTCGACGTCGTGCCCTGAGCGTCCGGCCGGGCGGCGCCTCCCGGGCCGCCCGGCCACCGGTCCGGATGCCCTGCCGGCAACTGCCGCTCAGCAGCACCCGAGAGAGCATCACTGGTCCGCCGGGCGGCCTCGATCGAGGCTCGCGAGGGCGGCAGCGGCACGGCCCCGCTCGTCCTCGTCGCCCGTTTCGGTGGCGATCGTCAGGGCGAGCCGGTGCCGTTCGATCGCTTCGTCGCCCAGGTCCATGGCACGCAGCGCTTCTCCCATGGCGTTCAGGGCGCTCGCCTCGCCGTAACGGTGCTTCATGGCGCGGAAGATGCGGAGGGCGTCCTCGAAGTACCCGAGGGATTCCCGGTGCCGGCCCTGATGGCTCAGTGCGGCCCCGAGGTTGCTGAGCGCCGTCGCTTCGCCCTCGCGGTGGTCGATCTCGCGGAAGAGGTCCAGCGCCTCACCCAACCGGGCGGTGGCAAGGGTCGGCTCGCCGAGCGTGGTGTGGATCCCGCCGAGGTTGGTCAGCGCGATGGCCTGCCCGGAGCGTTCGCCGAGCGCGGCGAAGAGATCGTGCGCTTCCTGGAACCGGTGTGCCGCCCGCCGCTGCTCGCCGACCGCCGATTCGACGTTGCCGAGGTTGGTCAGCGCCGAAGCCTGGCCGAAGAGGTCGTCGATCTCCTGATAGAGCGTGATGGCCCTGCTGTGGCGGGCGATCGACGAGACGAAGTCGCCCGTCCGTTCCTCGATGATGCCGAGATTGGACAGGGCCCGCGCCTGGCCGTGCCGGTTGCCGGTACGGCCGTACAGCGCCAGAGCCTGCCCGAGCTCCGAGGTTGCCGCCGGGTACCGGCCGAGCAGGCGTTGGATCACTCCGGCGTTGGTACGCAGGTGCGCCTCGGCCGCCGGGTCGCCCAGGTCCCGCGCGGCCCGGATGGCGTGTCTGTGGATCGACTCGGCCTCGACACCGTGGCCCGCCTCGAGATATCGATAGAGGGCGGAGGCGATGTTGACGGCGTACTCCGGCCGACCGTTGTTCAGGGCGAACTGACAGATCGTGGCGAACGACAGCAGTTCACTGTCCAACCACGCCAGAGCCGCGGCCGGGGAGATCGTCGTACCGCCGGGTTTGAGGGCAAGACCGGCACGCTGCCAGCTCGCGCTCCACCCCGGGTAGAGGACGTCGCTCGTGGCGACGGCGGTCCCGAGATAGTGCTCCAGCAACCGGTCGACCGTGGCCGCACGCTCGGATTCGCCGTCCACGGCCACGCTCAGCTCGGCGGCGTACGCGCGCAGCAGGTCATGGAGTGTGTACCGTCCCGACGAGTCGCACCGCAGCAGGTGCGCCCGGGTCAGTTGGTCGAGCAGTCGTGCCGCGGCGATGTCGTCCAGGTCGGCCAGCGCCGCCGCGCAGGCCAGCGTCGAGTACGGCGCGGGGTTCAGGCTCAGCAGCCGGAACAGACGCTGCGCCCCGGCGCCCAGGCGCTGGTACGAGCAGCCGAACACCTGCCGGATCGCCGCACCGCCTCCTCCGTCGTCCAGCAGGTCCAGCGGACTGGCCCGCCGTAACCGCGACACGACGCCGGACAGCGGAAGGTGTGCCTGCGCTCCCGCGTACTCGGCGGCCAGGCGCAGCGCGAGGGGGAGCCGGGCACAGATGGCGGCGAGCGAGTCGACGCTGTCCGGGTCCGAGGCGGCTCTCTCCCCGAGCAGCCTGCTGAGCAGTTGGGCGGCGTCCGGTGGCGGGAGCAGGTCGAGCTCGATCCGGCGTGCCCCGTGCAGGGCAACCAGCGCCGCCTGGCTGTCGCGGCTGGTGATCACGACAAGGGTGTCGTGGCTGCCCGGCATCAGCGGTCGGATCTGCCCGGCCGAGGCCGCGTTGTCGAGCAGCACGAGCAGCCGGCGCCCGACGGTCTCGGTCCGCCAACGAGCGGCACGCGACTCGATGTCGGGCGGGATGTCCTGATCGGGCACCGCGACGGCGGTCAGCAGGCGACCCAACGCCTCCTGCGCGGAAATGGCCTGTCCGGGGTCGTCGCCACGCAGGTCGAGGTAGATCTGGCCGTCGGGGAAACGGTCGCGACGGAGCTGGTTCCAGTGCACGACGAGCGCGGTCTTGCCCACACCGGCCGTGCCGCAGACCACGACCACACCGGGGGAGCCGGTGCCGTGGGCGGCGTCGAGCAGGGCGAGCTCCCGCGTACGGCCGACAAAATCCGGCACCGGCGCCGGAAGCTGGTGCGGAATTCCCGACGGGCGGTGGTTGACCGGTTCGTCGAGCAGGTGACGGTAAGCCTGCGCCAGCTCCGGCCCGGGATCCACGCCCAGATCGTCGGCGAGCGCCCGGCGGGTCGCCTCGTAGCGCTCGAACGCGATGGTCCGTTGCCCCATGGCCTGGTACGCCCGGATCAACATCGCCTGTACGGTCTCGTCGAGCGGGTGCGCGGCCCCCTCGACCACCAACGTGGCGATGATCTCGGCCGCGTCGCTCGTCCGGAGCATCAGGTTCCAGTAGGCGAACTGGGCCCGGCGCCGCTCCGCCCGGAGACCCGAGACCGCCGGGTGGGTTTCGAGTGCGGGCACGTCGCAGAGCGGATCGTCCTCCCACAGCCGCAACGCCTCGCTGAGGACGGCCGCCGCTCGGCCCGGGTCACCGTTGCCTTCGGCGGCTTGTGCGGCGCTCACCATCCGGCGAAAGCGATGCAGGTCCAGGGCGTCGTCGGGCAGCCGCAACAGGTACCCGTCGCCGACGGTCGACAGCACGCCGTCCTGGCCGCGCGGGCTGCGCTGCGGATCCAGCAGCCGGCGCAGGTGCTTGGCGTGGGTGTGCAACACGTTGACGGCGCTCGACGGTGGCCGCTCGCCCCACAGTGACTCGATCAGCTCGCGTCGGGTCGTCAGCCGCCCGGCGTTGAGCGCCAGGACGCCCAGAACGAGGCGGCGCGCGGGTGGGCCGGTGTCCAGCTCACGATCACCGTGCCACACCCGCAGGCGGCCGAGCACCTGGACCACCAACACCGCTGACATTGTAGTGGCGGTGGTCGATGAATCACCACGCGCGGCGGGACGCCTACCGCAGGAAATCCAACAGTTGCCGGGTGGTTTCCTCGGGAGCCTCCTCCGGGATGAAGTGGCCAACCGGGACCGGCCCGCCGCGGACGTCGTCGGCCCATCCCCGCCAGATCCCGAGCGGGTCGTCATAGAGCTTCGCGACCGAGCCGCGTTGACTCCAGAGAAACAGCACGGGGCAGGCGATCCTCCGCTTTCCCCGGTCCGCCTCGTCCTGCTCGTAGTCGAGCGTCGAGGCGGCCCGGAATTCCTCGCAGATGGCGTGCACGGTGGCGGGATCGCTGAACTTCCTGACGTACTCGGCGCGTACCTCGGGCGGGAAGGCGTCCTTCACCTCCGGCCACGTGTCGAGCATGAAGTCGACCAGGACCGCCGGTGCCGCGTCGATGAACCGCTCAGGCACCGGCTCCGGTGCGGCCAGGAACGACCAGACCCAGTACGCGAGGCTGAACTTCCGCTCGGCGCGGCCGTACGCGTCCCCGATCGGGACGACGTCCATGACGGAGAGCCGGGTGACCGCACCCGGCTCGTCGAGGGCGAGCCGGTACGCGCACCGGGCACCCCGATCGTGTCCGACGAGCCTGAACTGCTCGAAGCCCAGACTCCGCATGACCTCGACCTGGTCGCGAGCGGTCGCCCGCATGCTGTACGGCTCGTGGTCGGCGGTGCTCGGCGGCTTGCCGCTGTCGCCGTATCCGCGCAGGTCGGTGGCGACCACCGTGTAGTGCTCGGCGAGTCGCGGCGCCACCCGGTGCCACATCAGGTGCGTCTCGGGAATGCCGTGCAGGAGAAGGACGGGTGGACCGCTGCCGCCACGGCGGCCGTGGATCGTCGCCCCCGACGTGGGAATGTCGAACTCCTCGAATCCGTCGAACATGCCGTCGACCCCCCTGAGGTTCCGCGGGATCGTCCGCCCCGCCGTCCGGTGAGAGGGATCGGTCACCACCCCGCGCGACTATCCGGGCATTCGTCCCAACCGTAGCAAGAGAAGGGGGACGGACCGGACCATCGGTGGAATCCGGACGCCAGCCTTCCGGATCCCGAGCGAGGGCCGAAACCGCGGTCTCGTTTTGTCACCCGAAGTTGGCTCATCGGCCAACGTTCGTGATGGAGCGATGTCGGGTTGACGGCGAAAGATCATGATCATGACTTCGTACAACCCCTCGGCATCCCCGTTCCGCCGGGCCGGAGCTATCGCGGCGACCGTCGTCGCGGCGGTCGGCCTCGGTCTGGTTCCGGGCAGTCAAGCCATGGCCAGCAGCGACGTCCTACCGCTGGGCGATACGAACCTCACCGAAACGCGCGTCATCACGCCCCTGACCAGCGGCGTCACGCTGACCCACGTCGTACGCGGGACCGAGCCGGCGCCGGCTGACCAGATCAACACCACCACCCGTGGTCCCTGGGTCGTCAACGTCCTCACCATCGATCCGAAGAAGACCAGCGGGCACCTGGCGGCGACGTACGGGCCGGACTTGGCGGGTGTCGAGACGACCACCGACCTCGTCCGCTCCGCGGGTGCGCTGGCCGGCGTCAACGCCTCCTTCTTCACCTTCACCGCGAGCGCGCAGTACCCCGGTGACCCGGTCGGTCTGGGCCTGTTCGACGGGAAGCTGCTCAGCGAGCCGGGAACCGACGCCGCCGAGGTCGACGTGGTGGTGGACGCCAACACCAACAAGGTCGTCCTCATGGGTCGGCTGCAGTGGACCGGCACCGTCAAGAACGTACGGACCAAGGCCACGCTGCCACTGGAGTTCATCAACCACCCGCCGGTGGTCCCGGCGGGATGCGCCGCCCTCACCGACCAGACCCGGTGCACCGTGCCCGGTGACGTGGTCCAGTTCACCCCGGAATTCGCCGCCGCGACCCCGTCCGGGCCCGGTGTCGAGGTGGTCCTCGACGAGCGCGGCTGCGTGGTTCGCACGTCGACGACCCGTGGCACCGCGCTGACGCCGGACCAGACGTCGCTCCAGGCGACGGGCCAGGATGCCCTGACCCTGCTCAACGTCGCGAACGGTTGCGTCAAGCAGACCAACACCCTGATCAACGAGAAGGGCAACAAGCTCAACCTCCGTCCGGGACTGTTCGGGGTGAACGGCCGCTACCGGCTCACCGCCGGCGGTGAGATCGTGGTGCCGGTCGGCTCGCCCTCGGACAGCTTCTTCGCGCGCAACCCCCGCACCATCGTCGGGACGACCCGCGACGGCAGGATCGTGCTCGCGACGATCGACGGCCGGATGACCTCGAGTGTCGGCACCACGATGGCCGAGACGGCGGTGGTCGCCGACGCGTTGGGTCTGCGCGACGCGATGAACCTCGACGGTGGCGGTTCCACCACCATGTCGGTCGAGGGTGAACTGGTCAACCAGCCGAGCGGCGGCAGCCAGCGGGGCGTCGGTGACGCCCTCGTCTTCGTCAACGGCCCGGTCGGCGCCCAGGCCCGGTAACGCCGTCAGCATCGTTCGAGTGGCCCGGGTCGCGACGGCCCGGGCCACTTCCGTCGGTGGTCGATCCACGCTGGCGCACGAGGATGACGGAACAGCGAGGGAGCGTCACGACGGGGCCCGTGGTCCTCGATAGGGCAGGGGCTGGCTGTAGACGAGATTGGTGGTGGTGCTGCCGAACTGGGCCAGCTCGTCGATGAGCCGTTCGAGGTGGGCCATGGAGGTGGCGCCCACCTTCAGCACGTAACAGTCGTCCCCGGTGGTACGCAGACACTCGAGGAACTCGGGGCGCTCGCCGAGCAGCCGGTGCAGTGGCTGGTGCTGGCTGCCCGGGTACTTCAGACGTACCACGGCGAGGATCGGGAAGCCGGCTCTCACCAGGTCGACCTCCGCACGGTAGCCGGTGATCACCCCGGCGGTCTCCAGCCGCTTGACCCGTTCGGTGGTCGCGGAGGCACTCAGGCTCACCCGTCGCCCCAGTTCGGTGAGCGGGATGCGACCGTCGCGTTGCAGCTCGACCAGGATCGACCAGTCCGTTGCGTCGATATTCTCGGCCATCGGGCAAGAGTACCGGGACACCCACGGCCGATCTTCCCGTACGCCGTGAGAAGTCTCTTCAGTCGCCGGCCGCGCCTGGATAGGCTTTCCGAGCCATCCCAGGGTTGCCCGGCGCCCCCGCAACCGTGGCTCCGCCCGTCGCGACCCGTGGATCCGGTGAATCGACAACCGCCCAACCAGGACAACGGAGCAACCATGAGCCAGGACGACAAGCGGCATCTCCACCGGGCGATCGAACTCGCGGCCGAGGCGAGAACGGGCGGCAACCCGCCGTTCGGCTCACTGCTGGTGGGCCCCGACGGTGCCGTCCTGGCCGAGGAACGCAACACCTCGCTGACCGACGCCGACATCACCGCCCACCCGGAGTTGAAACTGGCCAGGTGGGCGGCCCGGGAACTCGCGCCCGACACGGCGGCGGGTACGACGATGTACACCAGTTGCCAACCGTGCAACATGTGCACCGGCGCGATCGAACGCTCCGGGCTCGGCCGCGTCGTGTACGCCCTGTCCAACGAGCAACTCCTGGCGCTGAAGCCGTCCGGCGGGTTCCCGTCCGTGCCGCACGAAGGACCGGCCCTCCTCGACGAGGCGCGGATCCCGGTCGAGGGCTACTACCGGTAGGGCGTCGGCGAGGGCTGCCGCGACGGTCCCGTCCCCGCACCCGTGGCATGCCACCGGGGCTACTTCAGCCTGGTCGCGACCTCTGCCTGCCCGTCACCGGTCAACCCGGTCAGCCCCGCCCGCCGACCGGTGATGACGAGGAGCAGATCGCCGGCTGGTCCGCGTACCTCTCCGGGGCCGTCGCCCGCCGACCAGTCGGCGTCGGTGGCCACGAACCGCAGCCCGGTGAAGCGTTTCCGGGCGCCGTAGAAGAAGCTCCGCCACACGTGTTGCAGCACCGGACGCGCCCGCTCGACGGGTATCGGGCGCTCATGCCCGAGCGGTCGGGCGATGTCCTGTCCGTGCACCAGGATGTCGGTCAGCGGGTCCAGCGGGCTGCTCATGGGGAACAGTCGGGGCCGCCCGGCCGTTTCCCGCAACTGCGCGACGAGGTCGCCGGGGCTGTACCGCAGGGCCCGTTCGCGGGCCATCTCGGCGGTCACCCGGTCGAAGTCCCCACGGGCCGGGATCAGCCGCAGCATCGTGCTGGTGAACTCGCGGTCGGCGAGTGTGAGGTGGGCGACCACCTCGCGTACGGACCAGCCGGCGCAGAGCGACCGGGCCTGCCACTGGTGGTCGTCGAGGGTGTCGAGGAGATCGGCCAGGTCGAGCCGTTCGGCTTCCACGTCGGACACCATGGCAACCCGGCTGCGGCGGGTGGACGTGGTCATCACGGATCCTCCTCGGTCGAATCCTGCGCGTGCCCCCGAACGAGGCGTGGCCACAGGTCACACTCGCCCGTGCCCCGCGTAGACCCGTTCGGGCACGGGGACCCGGCGTGGGTGGCACGTTACAGCGGGTGCCCGACACTTTTCGATCCGGTGATCAGGAGTACGTCCAGCCGCTGGTCCGCCGGCCTGTTCGGTCCCGTGGTCACCCGACCACCCGGTCCAGGAACCCGGCCAGGTTGGCCGAGGTCCGTTCGATCTGCTCCTGCTGCGTGAGCGACTCGTGCAGCCGCCCGCCGGGCGCGGCCGACTTCTTCCCGCGCAGGTAGAGCGAGCAGGCCAGGTCGGCGCAGATGTAGATGCCCACCGAGTTGCCCTGCTGCCCGCCCGGCCCCGCCTTCCGCGCGGTCATCAGCGAGACGCCGCCGCCCGGGTGGGTCGTCAGGCACAGCGAGCACATGCTGCGTCGTGCCTGCCCGGCGTGCGATGACGCCAACCGCAGCGCCACGCCCGTCACCCCGTCTCCGGATCGGGTGACCAGGTAGGCCCGCTGGGGCGCCGCCTGGTCCCGCCAGCCGAGGAAGTCCAGGTCGTCCCAGGGCCGCTCGGCCAGATCCCGGGGCATGGCCAGGCGTTTCACCTCGCCCTTGGTGCAGTTGACGAACGACGCGCGGATGTCCCGCTCGGTTAGGGGTTCCATAGCCAAAAAGCTACACTCGTTAGAGAAAACCAGCGAACCAATAAGCGGAAACCTAGAGGCTCTAGGTAAGGGAAGAGGCGCATGGCACGCGCGGGGGTGACCGTCGAACGCCTGACGCAGGCGGCGGCTGACCTGGCCGACGAGGTTGGCCTGGAGAACGTGACCGTCTCGGCGCTCGCGCGCGGCTTCGGGGTCAGGGACGCCAGCCTCTACTCACACATCAGGAACGCGCACGACCTCCGGGTGAGAGTGGCGGTACTGGCCCTGGCGGAACTCGCGGACAGGGTCGCCGTCGCCCTGGCCGGGCGCGCGGGCAAGGACGCGCTGGTCGCCTTCGCGAACGCCTACCGGACCTACGCGAAGGAGCATCCGGGTCGGTACGCCGCGATGCAGGTCGAACTCGACCCGGTGACCGCGGCCGGCAGCGCGGCACGCCGGCACTCGGAGATGACCCGGGCGATCCTGCGCGGCTACGAGCTGTCCGAGCCCGATCAGACGGACTGCGTACGGCTGTTGCACAGCACCTTCCACGGGTACGTGAGCCTGGAGAGGGTGGGCGGGTTCCGGCACAGCCCGCGCGAGGCGGACGTCTCCTGGTTGAGGGCACTGGACGCCCTCGACGCCGTACTCCGCAACTGGCCACCGGCCTGACGAGCGGACCTGCGGGCGGGCGTGTGCGGGAAGGTCAGAACGACATCAGCCGGAACGTGCCGACCGTACGGAAGCCGATGCGGCGGTAGACCGGCTCACCGGGCGGGCTGGAGGTGAGGGCGGCCACCCGTACGCCTCGTTCCCGGGCCAGGTCGATCGCGGCCACCGTCATCGCGGTGCCGATGCCCCGACGCCGGAACTCGGGCTGGGTGCCGACGAAGTACAGCGTGAGCAGGTCGTGGCTCAGCCAGGCGACGGCCGTCCCGGCGATCCGGCCGTCATCGAGGCGACCGGCCAGCCTGACCACCGTGCCGTCGCCGGCGAACGTCCGCTCCCGGTCGATCGCGGTTTGCATGCCCGCCGGGGGGATTCCGGACACCCGGCCGTACGCCGGGACGAACTCGTCCAGGTCGGTTGTCTCGCTGATGTGCAGCCAGGCCGGCGTGGGGACGGCGGCGGGCCGGTCGATCTTCATGGTCATGATCGGCAGGTCCGCGAGGTGGACGGCGTCGAGCGAGAGCAGGCCGTCGGCGGTGCCGGCATCGCTGTCCGGCCCGGCCCACCACACCCGGGGTACGCCGTCGAGGCGGTCGCGGGCCTCGGCGAGCGCGTCCTTCGGCGTACGACCGGACACCCGGACCACACCGTTGAGGGTCGCGTGCGGCACCTCGCTGCGGTACGTCAGCAGCTCCGGGTCCGCGGATGTGCCGACGTTCCAGCCGAGCAGGTACGCGCGGTGCGCGGCGAGCAACGTGTCGAGCGACTCCACGGACTTGATCTTAACTGCGCCTGGTCAGGGCCGGGTACTCGCCGGCGAACCCGGCGCGGGCGGCGTCAGCGGCCCGTACCGGATCCGTCGGGGGAGTGCCCGGCCGTCGGCTACGGCAGGACGTAGTTCTCGTTGAGGGCCGCGCCGCGGTTCGGCTTGTACTGGTCGAAGCCCCGGGGGTCACACTGCAGGCCGCCGTTGATGCAGTGCGACGAGAGCGCGGCGAGGGTGGGCGGGTCCCACGCGTTGTATACGTCGTAGTGGAACGAGTAGCCGCGCCCGCTGGCGAAGCGGACGTTGGACATGTTGCCGCTGACCGGCCACGCCATCTTGAACTCGATCATCGGTACGGCCACCGGGTGCGACGACGGGCAGACCCCGATCACCGGGTAGGCCATGTGCGACTTGTGGTCCGGGGTGTCCAGGTACCGGCCGTCCCAGCAGCTCGGGGCCTGGAACCGGAGGTTGAGTTGGCTGCCGGCGACACAGTTCGCCGGGATGTCCCAGTTGCGGACGCTGTCGCCGCACTCGAAGCCCTCGACGGCGCCGGGTGAGTTGCGGAAGTCGTCCAGGGTGGCGGACGGGCTGCCGACCACGTACCGCAGGCCCGGGGGGAACGGTCGGACGCTGCGGTAGTCGATGACACCGCTCTTGTAGTAGATGACCTGGCGTCCGACCGGCTGGACGGCGGCGTCACCGTTGTAGAGCGTCGGCATCCAGTAGCCGGTCTTGTCGCCCGGGGTGATGCAGGAGGTGCCACCGGCCTGCAACGACGGGAGCGTCGTGTTGGCGTTGGTGGTGGTGTTGCCCATGAAGGTGTGCGAGTGCGAAGCGCCGGGCAGGCCGAAGAACACGATCGGGTCGTCGTTGAGGTTGCCGCGGCTCACCGAGCAGTTCGCCTGGAACTCGTGGTGGGTGGTCGGCGGGTTGGTCGGCGGCGGGGTCGCCGTCGACGGCACCACGCCGGTGACCGGTGGATTGGCCGGTACGTAGCCGGGGCCCCCGGTCGGCGGGGGAGTGGTGCTCAGCGTTCCGTAGACCTTGAACTCGTACAGCGAGTAGCCGTAGCCGGTGCCGCGCTGGGTGCCGTACATCCGTACGTAGCGTCCGCTGCCCGTGACGGTGAGGGTCTGCGTGCCGCCCGTGGCGTTGGTGGTGCTGTAGACGGTGGTCCAGGCGTTGCCGTCGGGTGAGGTCTGGATCTGGAAGGCCCTGGCGTACGCGGCCTCCCACTGGAGGACCACCTCGGAGATGCTGGCGGTTGCGCCGAGGTCCACCCGTAGCCACTGTGGATCGCTCCAGGAGCTGCCCCAGCGGGTGGTGCCGTTGCCGTCGAACGCTGCCGCCGCCGGTGACTCGCCCAGCTCGGTCGAGGAGGCGAGGGCCGGTCGGCCCTGCGAGAGCGGGGTGCCGACGGCGGCGCCGGCGGCCTGGAGCTCGATCGCGCCGACGGCCAGGGACGCGATGAGCATGGACATGATGACCCCGGCGACGCCGAACGGGGTGGTGAGTCGCCGGAGTCGGTTTCGGAGTGCGTGTGGTGTTCTCAACGGAACTCCCAGGATTGGACGGGAGCCGTCGCAGGCAGGGGTCGCGACGGCGTGCGGGGGCACGCGTCGCCGGTGCCGTCGAGGGAACCGGTGGCGCGGGTACCACGTTGGAGAGCGCTCTCCCATATGTTGCGAACAGATGACCGGTCTGTCAATATCTACGCCAACCGATGGGTGCTAATTACCCCGAAACGTCATCAAGTCAACCGTCGCCCGAAGGTGACCTGGATGAACCGGTGGGGCGGCTGGTTGACGGCGACCGGCGGACGGGCCACCTGGCTACCATCCACCAATGAGATCAGCCGAGCCGAAGTGTTGTGCCGTGTCGTGTTCCGCCGCGTCGGTCCCGAGCGGTGTCGACAATGGGAGAGCGCGTACCCGCGACGACGTCGCGCGCGGCGGTAGCCGCTCCTCGGCTCCGTACCCGTTGTGACCGGACGGTCGGTGCCTGCCCAGCGGGCCGTCCCGCCGGGAAGCCCGGCCCGGCCCTCGCCGCTGGCGCGGCGATGTACGCGGATCGCCGAATCACGGGCGTTCGACGTGGTGATCATCGTCGTGATCGGGGCCAACGCCGTCGTGCTCGGCATCGAGACGTACGAACACCTGGGGTCGGCCGGGCCGCTCCTGCACGCGCTGGAGTGGCTCTTCCGTGCCGTCTTCGTGGTCGAGATCGTGATCCGGGTGCTGGCGTACGGCCGCCGCCCGCAGGACTTCTTCCGCCAGGGCTGGAACGTCTTCGACTTCGTGGTCATCGCCGCGGTGTTCATCCCCGGCCTGCACGGCGACACCACCGCCCTGCGCGTCATACGCATCGCCCGGGTCCTACGGCTGGTGCGGTTCTCGCCGGGGCTCCGCACGATCGTGACCGCGCTGCTGCGCAGCCTCCCCGGCGTCGGTGGTTTCCTCGCCCTCGCCATCGTCACGCTGTACGTCTACGGTATGACGGGCTGGCTGATCTTCGCCAAGGAGCAACCGGAGCAGTACGGCACCATCGGGCGCGCGGTGCTCACCCTCTTCGTCCTGCTCTCCCAGGAGAACCTGCCGGACCTGATCGCACAGGGCATGGCGGTGTCGCCCTGGACCCTGATCTACTACGTGAGCTACGTGCTGATCACCGCGAACCTCCTGCTCAACATCCTCATCGCGGTCATCGTCAACTCCATGGAGGAGGCGCGCCGGTTGGAGGCGACCGAGCGCCTGGCCGACGGCTACGACGAGGACGGCGACGGCGTACCGGACGAGGTCGACCGGATCGCGATCGCCCAGCGACTCGACGACCTACGGGATCTGGTGGCCGATCTCGAGCGGGAGTTGCGCATCGAGCGCAAGGTGGGCCCGACCAGGTCGGAGCAGCGGAGTACCCGCCCGTCCGGGGAGCACTGACCGGTAGGGTCGCATCCCATGGACACGGGGGTGGGGGCGGCGATGGTGACCGTCCCGTCGGGACGGGTGACCCTGTCGGACCGGCGGACGCAGCGGAGCTGGTCGGTCGAGCTGGCGGCGTACCAACTCGCGGCGTTCCCGGTCACCCGGTCCCAGTACGCGCTGGTCACCGGCGAGCGGCCGGACACGACATCCGGGGATCGACTGCCGGTCGAGGAGGTCACCTGGTGGGACGCGGTCCGGTTCTGCAACGCCCTGTCGGTACGTGAGGGGCTGGTGCCGGCGTACCGGTTCCCAGCGGACGGCGACGATGAGGGCGTCGAGTGGGACCGCACCTCCGACGGGTACCGGCTGCCGACCGAGGCCGAGTGGGAGTACGCCTGTCGAGCCGGTACGACCGGCCCGCGTTACGGGCCGCTCAACGAGATTGCCTGGTACCGCGGCAACTCGGACGAGCGGATCCACGACGTCGGCGGCAAGCAACCCAACGCCTGGGGCTTCTACGACATGCTGGGCAACGTCTGGGACTGGTGCTGGGACATCTACGACGCCGAGGTCTACGGCACCTATCGGGTGCTGCGCGGCGGCGGGTGGTTCGACGAGCACTGGAGTTGCCGCGCCTCGGTGCGACGGCGCAGCCACCCGACGTACCAGATCGACGACGTGGGGTTCCGCCTCGCGCGTTCCGGTCCGCGTTGATCGGTCGGCCGCCGGGCCCCCTCCGGTGCCGACGGCGACCGGAAGGGGCCCGCGATTCTCAGGCCGAGGTGAATTCGCAGCGCGTGCCGTTGAGAGTGACCATGTCGGGTGCGGGGTTGTCGCCGGCCCGCGAGCCGATGAAGCCGAAAGCCGCGCTGCCGTTCGGGGCGATCCGGACGTTCCAGTGGGCATTGCGTACGGTCAGGGTGGCGTCGGTCTGCGGGTCGGCCACCGCGTTCCAAATGTGGCGTATGCCCTGGCCGGAGGCCGGGAAGATCCAGTGGAGCGTCCACCCGTCCACCACCGACGAGGTGAGGTTGTGCACCGTCACCTCGGCCTGGAAGGCGCCCGGCCACTGTCCGAGGACCCGGTAGTCCACCCGGCAGGCCGGTGGTGGTTCGTCGGGTGCGGTGAGGGTGAGCGGCTCGGAGCCGGCCGACCGGTTGCCGCCGGTGTCCTCCGCGTAGACGACGAAGGTGTACAACCGCCCGGGACCAGCGGGACGTAGTCCCAGTTGGTGGAGGTGCGACCGACCTCCGCCGGTCCACCGGGCGCGGCCTGGTCGAACACGATGTATCGGACCACACCGCCCACGTCGGTCGACGGGTCCCAGGTGAGCATGACCTCGCTCGGGCTGAGCGTCGCCGCCACCGGTGTGCCGGGTGCGGTCGGCGGCGTACGGTCCGGGGGCAGGGTCGTCACGGTCACCGAGTCCGAGGGCGCCGAGTAGTTGCCGGCCTCGTCACCGGCGCGTACGGCGAGGGTGTACGAGGTGTCGGGGGTCAGCCCGTGCAGCGTGGTGGTGGTCCGTGGCCCGTACGGCACCACCTGCGGGACGACGGCCAGCACCTCGATCCCGGCGGGGGTGAGGGAGAGCACTTCGTACCGCCCCAGGGTGATGTTGTCGGTGGAGCGACCCCAGGACAGGGTCAACGAGGTGTCCGCCAGATTGGTCACGACCGGGGGACCGGGCACCGTCGGCGGTTGGGCATCGCCCGGTGCCATGGTGACCCTGAACTCGGCGGTACTCGGTGACCTGTTGCCCGCCGCGTCCAGGGCCGCGACGCTGAAGTAGTAGGTCCGGGACGGTTGCAGCCCGGACCAGGTGATGCTGTTCGTCGGGGTGGTCTGGCTGAAAATCATGTCGGTCTCGCGGTGGTACACGACGTACTGCTGGACGGCGACATCGTCGGTCGAGGGACCCCAGGTCAGGGTGACGGACGTGGTGCCGAGGTCGACGATCTCGATCGGGCCGGGCACGGTTGGCGGCTGGGTGTCGGCCGCGGCGGCCCGAGCCGTGGCGACCGGGAGGGCCAGCGTTGCGGCCACGGCGACGGCTACCAGCGGGGACAGCAGTGCGCGGCCGGGGCGGCGGGTGGTTCGGGGTGTTCGGTGGCGGGTCTCGACCATGGACATCTCACTTCCCCGTACGGGCGCCGCAGCGAAGGAAAGGGCGCCACACATATCCATGGTGACCGATGGGTGGCCGGGTCCGTGCCCCCCGATCGGTCGGTCTGAGCGCCGCCCGGCGTCAGGCCGTTCCGTCCGTCGGCGGCAGCACGTTTCCGGTGAGCGCGGCGAGTTCGGCCACCCGGTCGGTCCCCGTACGGGGCCAGCCTGGTGCGTCCGGTCGGCGCTGCCAGGGTTGTGGACCGTCGGGCAGCCGGTACTCGACGCCCAGCGCGTCGAGGCGGCGCAGGTGCTCCCCGAGACGCTGGTCGAAACCCTGCCAGGGCGGCGGACCCGCCGGTGACCAGACCGCCTCGGCGAACGCGGACAGGCGCGGGAAGGCCAGGTAGTCGACCGCGCGTGGGTGGTCGGCGTGCTCGGTCCAGATGTTGCACTGCGCGCCGAGGACGCGGCGCCGAAGGTCGGCCGGAAGCGCGGCGGGCTCCGGATCGAAGGCACGGACGTCCGCGACGGTGAGCACCGTACCGACGGGGACGGGTTCGGCGGGGTCGTCGGACTGGCGGTAGTCGAGGTAGGCGGCGCTGTCCCAGCAGGCGACCACGTCGTGCCCGGCACGGGCCGCCGCTACCGCGAGCGCGGGGCCGCGCCACGCCGCCACCGTCGCACCGGGCGGCAGGTCACCCTCCAGGATCTCGTCCCAGCCGAACAGGGTGCGTCCGTTGGCGCCCAGGTGGCGCTGGAACTGCGCCACGAACCAGCTCTGCAACTCGTCGGCGTCCCGCAGGCCGAGTTCGCGCATCCGGTCCCGGGCAGCCGGGCTGGCCCGCCACTCGTCCTTGTCGCACTCGTCCCCGCCGATGCCGATGTGCCTGCTGGGGAAGAGTTCCATCACCTCGTCCAGCACGTGCCGGAAGAACGAAACGGTCTCGTCGGAGACGTTGAGCACCCGGCGCGAGACGCCCCAGCGGGTCGAGACGCGTACCGGCTCGTCGGGGTTGTTGCCCAGCTCGGGGTATGCCGCGATGGCCGCCTGGGTGTGGCCCGGCAGGTCGATCTCGGGCACCACGGTGACGAACCGCTCGGCCGCGTACGCGACGATCTCGCGGATGTCGTCCCGGGTGTAGTAACCGCCGTGCGGGCGGCCGTTGAACCGCTCGTGCTGACGTGACCCGACCATCGACTCGTGCCGCCACCCGCCGACCTCGGTCAGCCGGGGATAGCGCCGGATCTGCACCCGCCACCCCTGGTCATCGGTCAGGTGCAGGTGCAGCACGTTGAGCTTGTGTACGGCGAGCAGGTCGATCAGACGCAGCACCCCGGCGACCGGCATGAAGTGCCGGGCCACGTCGAGCATGCAGCCCCGCCAGCCGAAACGCGGCCGGTCGGAGATCTCCACCCCCGGCACGGTCCACGGGCCGCTGACCACCGGCGCCCGGCGGAAGATCGCCGGTGGGAGCAGTTGCCGCAGGGTCTGCGCGCCGTAGAAGACCCCGGCGGGGGAGCCGCCGGTGATGGTGATCCGGTCCGGGCGTACCCGAAGGTGGTATCCCTCGTGGTGCAGCGCCGGGTCGACGGCGAGGCGGATGGTGGGGTCGGCGGCGGTCGGCAGGGGGAGTCCGGTCGGGCGGGACAGCGCCTCGCCCAGCCAGCGGGCGACTCCGGCACAGGCCGGGTCCGCACCGATCGTCGTGGCACCGGTGAGGGTGAACGAACCGGCAAGGGTACGGACGTCGACCGGCAGCGGGAGCATCAGTCCTTCACCGCCCCGCCGAGCCCGGAGACCAGCCGGCGCCGGACGAGGATGAAGAAGACCAGCACCGGGATGGTCATCAGGGTGGAGGCGGCCATGATCCCGCCCCAGTCGTTCTCGTCCGGTTTGAAGAACACCAGCAGCGCGGCGGGCAGGGTCTGGTTCTCGGTGGCGCTGATGATGAACGTCTTGGCGAACAGGAAGTCGTTCCACGCGGTGATGAAGGAGAACACCCCGGTCGCCGCAAGACCGGGTGCGACCAGGGGGAACAGGATCCGCCACAGGATCGTGAAGCGTCCGGCCCCGTCCAGGGTGGCCGCCTCCTCGATCTCCTGCGGCACCGCCGCGACAAAACCGCGCAGCATCCAGATCGCGAACGGGAGGCTGAACGCCAACTGCACCAGGATCAGCGACCCGAGGGTGTTCAGCCCGACACCGGGCACCGTCCGGCCGAGGTCGCGGATCTGGAAGAAGAGCGGGATGCTCAGTGCCTCCACCGGAACCATCTGCGCGACCAGGAACATCACCAGGATGGTGGTCCGGGTGCGGAACCGGTAGCGGGTCAGCGCGACCGCGGCCAGGAACGAGATCAGCGCGCTCAACGCGACCACGGTCAGCGCGACCACCGCGCTGTTGAGGAAGTAGCGGCCGAACCCGCTGACCCCCAGCGCGGAACCGAAGTGCTCCAGGGTCGGGTGCAGGGTCCAGGGGCGGGGATCGGCGGACCGGATCTCGCCGGTCGGTTTGAGCGCCGACAGCACCATCCAGTAGATCGGGAACACCGTCACGGCCGCGATCGCGATCGCCACGGCATCCGCGACACGGCGGCGGATCACAGCACCTCCCCGGTACGGCGCAGCGCCCGCAGGTAGAACAGGGTCACCACGAGCAGGATCACCGTCATCACGATGCCGATCGCCGACCCGAGGCCGTACTGGGACGAGGCGAAGGCCTTCTGGTACGCGTACACGTTGAGCACCAGGTTCTGCCCGGCGATGCCCCCGCCACCGGTCATCACGTAGATCTGGGTGAACACCTTGAAGTCCCAGATGATCGACTGGATCACCACGATGATGATCAGTGGCCGGAGGATCGGTGCGGTAACCCGGCGGAACGCGGTGAACGCGCCCGCGCCGTCCAGCGCGGCGGCCGCCAGCACCGAGGCGGGGACCGCCTGGATGCCGGCGTACAACGTGATCATGACGAACGGGAACGAGTGCCAGACCACCACGGCACCGACCAGCGCGAACGCCACGCTCCGGTCGTAGAACCAGTTGTAACCGTCGAGCCCGAGCACCTCGTTGACCAGCCCGAGGTTGCTGTCGAACAGGAACGACCAGACCACCGAGCCGGTCATCGCCGGTGCGGCCCAGGCGGTCAGCGCGGCGAACGACAGCGCCGCCCGCGCGACCCGGCCGATCCTGGTCAGCAGTACGGCCAGCGCCGCGCCGACGGCGAGCGTCACCACCACGCAACCGGTCGCGAAGACCACGGTCTGGGCGAGCACGGTCCAGAACGTCTGGTCGTCGAACAGCGCCCGGAAGTTGCCGGCGCCGACGAACCGGGCCGGTTCGCCCCCGCTCACCTGCGGTTGCCCGTACTCGAACAGGGAGAGCAGGCCCAGTTGGTAGAGCGGGTACGCGAACATCGGCACCAGTACGGCGAGCGCCGGCAGCAGCAGCCACAGTGGGGTCAACCGCTGCCGGCGGATCGTCACGGACACCGTCACTACCTGCCGAACGCCGTGGTGATCCGGGTGTTCGCCTCGGCCGCCGCCGCGTCGACGGTCGCCTGTTTGGTGATCACCTTCTGGAGCAGGGTCGGCAGGATCTTCTCCGCGTCGATGGTGGTCCACGCCTTGTCCACCGGCACGAACCTGGTTCCCGCCTCCATCGTGTCGATGAACGGCTTGAGCTGCGGGTCCTTCGTGATGACCTCGGTCCGGGCGGACTTCATCGCGGGCACGAAGCCCATCGCGTCGTAGAGCTTCAGCGTGTACTTGCGGCCGGCGAGCAGTTGCATGAACTCGACCGCCAGGCTCCGGTGCCCGGTGGACCGGAAGACCCCGAGGCTGCTCCCACCGGCGAAGGCGGGGGCGATCGAGCCGGGCTTGGCGCCGGGCAGCGGTACGACGGCGTACTTACCCTTGACCGCGCCGGCCTCGACGGCGGAGCGGTTGAAGTTGCCCAGGATGCCCATGCCGGCCCGTCCGGCGGCGAACGCCTCGACGGTCCCGCCGCCGGTCAGGTCGACGCACTGCTGCGCCGGGCAGATGTCGTCACCGAACAGGCTGGTGTACGCGGTGATGCCGGCCTTCGACGCGGCCGAGTCGATGGTGGCGGTGTACCCACCGGCCGAACCGGTGGCGATGTCACCACCGGCGTCCCAGACGAACGGCAGGGCGCCGAAGACGTAGAGCCCGCCGACCGCGATCCCGAGCATGTCCTTGCGCTCGGCCCGGATCTTCTTCGCCGTGGTGACCAGTTCGGCGTACGAGGTGGGTGGGGTCAGGCCGAGTTCGGTGAAGACGTCGGTGCGGTAGTAGAGCGCCCGTACGCCGATCCACCACGGTACGCCGTACGCCTTGTCGCCGACCGTCACCGTGCTCACCAGGTCGGCGGGCAGATCGGTGGCCTCGGGCCAGGTCTTCAGGTCGGCGCTGACGTCGGCCATCCCGTTGGAGGCGACGAAGCCGGCCAGGTCGGTGTTGCCGACCTCGGTCACGTCCGGGGCGCTCGCCGGATCGTTGAGCGCTCCCTTGTACTTCTCCGCCCGGGTGTCGGTCGCCAGGTAGCTGACGTCGACCGTCACTCCGGGGTGGGCGGCGGTGAACTCGGTGACCGCCTCCTTGACCACGGCCTCCTTCGCGGCGCGGTTCGCCTCGTCGAACAGCCAGACCCGCAGCGTGCCGGTCTTGGCGTCGGCGCTGTCCGTCGGCGTGCCGGTCGACGGCGCGCAGGCGGCGGCGCTCAGGGCCACCGCGAGCAGCGCGGTGAGTGCCAGGGGTTTCCGCACAGACTCTCTCCCCTCGAATAACGAGCCAGGTTCGTAATTAGGTCGGTATCGATGTCCCCTAGGTTGGGCTCCCCGAGGTGTTCCGTCAAGCCACGTTTTCGCAGGTGGGAGCGGGTCTCCGGGCATGCCGGTCGAGCCGCCCCGGCGGCTGCGGGGGCGGCGGCTGCGGGGGACCGGGGATCACTCGCCCAGGTACAGCACCGCGTCGATCTCGATGTCGAACCCCTCCAACGCCACCGGCAGGGTGGTACGGGCCGGCAGGTTCTCGGTGCCGAAGAACTCCACGTAGACCTCGTTCATCGCCGGGAAGTCGGCGAAGTCGCGCAGGTAGACACCGACCCGTACGGCATCCGTGAGGTTGCCGCCGGCCGCCTCGGCCACCCGGGCCAGGTTCGTGAACGCGGCCCGCGCCTGCTCGACGAAGTCCCCGGTGACCCAGGTCCCGTCCGGGCGCACCGGGCACGCCCCGGCGAGGTACGCGAAACCACCCGCCACCACCGCGTGCGAGTACGGACCGCCGGGCGGCGCCGCCCGGTCGGCCACGACGACCTTCTTCGGCATGGATCAACCTCCGTGTCGGGGGAACTGTTCGGCGAGCCCGTCCGGACCCACCAGGGGCGAGGTCAGCAGTTGGCGTACCGCCCGTTCGCGGTGGCGCAGGGCGTCCCGCTGGGCGCCGGTGAGCGGGATCCACGGCGGTACGGGGGCAGGCAGGCGCGGTGGCAGCGGCCGACCGGCCCGGTACGTGGTCTCGTTGACCAGGCGCAGCGGCGACGTACGACGCTGCCCGTGCACGTCGACCAGTTCGAACCGGCCGTGCTCGACGGTGAACACAGCGATGTCCGCCGGTGCGCCCGGTGCGAGCGTGCCGACGCCACCGGCCAGGCCCAGCGCGCGGGCCGGTCCGATCGTCGTCGCCGCCACCACCTGTTCCAGGGGCATGCCGGCGGCGAGCATCTTGGCCATGGTGGTGGGCAGGTCGAACGCCGGGCCGTGCAGCGACCGGCTGTGCAGGTCGGTGGAGACGGTGTGCGGTGGCATACCGGCGGCCAGTTGCGCCTCCAGGACGTCGAACGCGAACCCGCCGGAACCGTGCCCGACGTCGAACAGGACCCCGGCGTCGTACGCCTCCTTCGCCGCCGGATCGAACCCGGTCGGCCCGGCCGCGATCCCGCTGGCGCAGTGTGTGATGAGGTCACCCGGACGCAACAGCGGCAACATCTGCGCTATCGAGGGCGGTGCCGCTCCGATGTGGACCATCACCGGCAGGTCGCACTTCTGAGCCGCCTCGACCGCCCGGCGCAGCGGTTCGGTGCCGTGGGCGCCGACGTTGTGCCGGTCCATCCGTACCTTGATCCCGACGATCGTCCCCCGGTACGCCCGGACGGTCGCCACGGCCAGGTCGACGTCGCAGTTCGCCAACTCGCGTGACTCGCCGACCGGTGCGATCAGTCCCACGGCGGAGATGTTCAGCAGCGCGGGCACCCGTACCGTGTAGCCGGCGATGGCGGTGGCGAACGCCGGGAACGAGTAGGCACCGGCCGATCCGGCGTCGACCCAGGTGGTCACCCCGGAGTGCCAGGCGACCGGGTCGGGGTCGATCCCCCAGTACGTGGCGCCCCCGTACACGTGGGTGTGCAGGTCGACCAGCCCCGGCGTGACGAGCCGGCCGGTCACGTCGACCACCTCGGCGGCGTACCCGCGCGGCAGTGACGCGCCCACCTCGGCGACCCGCCCGTCCCGTACGGCGATGTCGTACCGACCGCTGCGGCCACCGCCCGGATCGAGCAGGTCCCCGCCGGTGAGCAGCAGATCCCAGCGCACCGGCCCGCTCACGGGCGCTCGATCGCGGCGCCGATGCGCAGCCGGTACAGCCGGGCCGGACGGCCCTTGCGGTGTACCTGGGTGCTGCCCTCCACCTCGACCAGCCCGGAGTCGCCGAGCTTGCGGATCAACCGTCGGCCGCTCGGGTCGGTGATCCCGAGCTGCTGGGCGAGGTCGCTGGGAGAGATGGCCCGGCCCATCTGGCCCCGCTCGATCGCGGCCAGCCGGGACAGGGTCGCCGCGCTGAGCCCGACCTCGCCGGCCAGCCGTTCCAGCTCCGCGCCGTGCTCCCGGTAGGTGAAGGTCAAGGCCGCACCGGCCGGGCTCATCGGGCCGATGATGACGCCACCGTCCTCGATCAGGAACGCGCTCGGGGACTCCTCCTGCTCGGCCCGGTTGGCGGCCCGTTCCGCCAGGTGCACACAACTGCGCGCGGACGCACCGACACCGAAGCCGGCGGCGACCCGGATCCCGAGCGCCTCGAGTGCCTGGCTCAGCGCCGGAAGCGACACCCAGCTACTCGTCGCCTTCTCGAACAGGGCCTGGTGGGCGAAAACGACCACTCCCCGCCGGCCCCGGTTCTCTATCCACGCGTCGGCGAACTCCGGGGTGTTCAGCAGCAGGTTCATCAGGCCCACCCGGGCCCGGTCCAGGTCGAGTTGCGGGCCCGCCTTGGCGACCAGGAACACACCGGCGGCGAACCGCAGCGCACTGGCCTGCTTGGACTGCACCCGCAGGGCCAGCTCGTGCAGTTGGGCGCGCAGTGTCGCCGGTCCGGGCAGGCCGCCGAGCACGTGGGTCTCCCCGCCCAGTTCCGCCGCGACCGCCGTACGCAGGCTGATCACGTAGTCGGCTCCGGTGCGGGCGAGGGCCTCGCGGTGGAACGCGACGATGCCCGCGACGCTCTGTTCCGGGTCGTACGGCAGGCAGGTCACCCGGGCCGGGTCCAGGTCCAACGCCCCCGTGACCTCGTCCACGGTCTGCGCGTCGAAGGTGTCGATGCTGACCGGTGTGGGTCGCCACCCTCGGGCCGCCGCCTTGAACAGGGCCAGCGACAGGTCGAGGCCGGCCGAGCGCAGGATGGCGACCGGCAGGTCCGCGGGAAGGAGGTGTCGGCACTTCGCGTACGGGACCGGGCCGAGCAACAGCCCGTCGACCCGCTGCCGGGCGAGCAGCCGGTCGACCCGTACCTGGACCTCGTCCTCGTGTTCGTAGACGACCCACTCGAGGCTCACCCCGGCCAGCGTCCGCGCGGCGTCCTCGAACACGGCGCGGTGACTGGTGTGGATGACCAGACCGATCACCATCGGCCCTCCAGGTTCGGAAGTAGATCGTTGAGGTAGGGCGTCGATAGCCTGCTGTCTCTGCCCCGCTCCCGTCAACCCGTTGACGGTACGGGCCTGATCGGGCAGGCTGTGCGTCCATCAGCGAGCCACATCCGAACCTGTGGGAGGGCCCGTGCGGCACGACCCGTTCGACGAGCGAGTCCTCGACTGGCGGGCGAAGGGGTTCTGGCAACCCGGCCCACCGGTGCCCGACACCGAGTTCGTCGAGGCCGGCCACCACCTCTTCGACGGCGCGGTCACCTGGCCGGTGCTGGTCGCCCGCCGGGACGCGATCGACCACAACATCGCGACCATGGCCGCCTTCTGTACCCGGCACGGCTTCCTGTTCGCCCCGCACGGCAAGACCACCATGGCGCCGTCCCTGTTCGCGGCGCAGTTGGCCGCCGGTGCCTGGGCGATCACCGTGGCCACCGCCAACCAACTGCTCGCCGGCCGCGCCTTCGGGCTACCCCGGGTCCTCCTGGCCAACCAGCTGCTGGACCCGGTGCCGCTGCGCTGGCTGGCGGGTGAACTCGACCTCGGTTTCGAGGCGCTGATCTTCGTGGACTCGGTCGCCGGTGTCGAGGCGATCGGCGATGCACTCGCGGACCACCCCGGTCGCACACCTCTGCGGGTCCTGGTCGAGCTCGGGCATCCCGGTGGTCGTACCGGGTGCCGCACGGTCGAGCAGGTCGTCGAGGTCGCCGAGGCGGCTGCCGCCGCACCCCGGGTACGTCTCGACGGCGTCACCGCGTACGAGGGTGGCCTGCCGGACGTGACCTCGGTGGCGGCGTACCTGGACCGGACCAGGGCGGCGGTCACCGAGTTGGCCGGGCGGGGACTGCTCGCCGACGAGGTGATCGTCAGTGCCGGTGGCAGCGCGTACTTCGACGTCGTGGCGGATCGGCTCGGCGGCGCCTGGCTGCCCGGTCACCAACTCCGGGTGGTCCTGCGCAGCGGCGCCTCGGTCACCCACGACCACGGCTTCTACGCCGACCGCACCCCGTTCCGCCGCCTGCCGGGCGACGCCGCCCTGGATCCGGCGTTGGAGCTCTGGGCACAGGTGACCTCCACCCCGGAGCCGGGGCTGGCGATCGTGGGGATGGGCAAGCGCGACGCCCCGTACGACGAGGGGTTGCCGGTGCCGCTGCGGATCCGGCGTCGATCCGGCGCGGTCGGCGCCGCCACCGGGTTGGGGGTGACCCGGCTCAACGACCACCACACCTACCTCGACGTGGCTCCCGGTTTGGAGGTCGCCCCCGGCGACCTGGTCTGCTTCGGCATCTCCCACCCGTGTACGGCGTTCGACAAGTGGCGGTCCATACCGGTTGTCGACGATGGACACACCATCGTGGACGTCCTGCACACCTACTTCTGATCTCGGGGACCGGCTCCGGTCATGTCTGCGCGGGTTCGGGTCGTCGCGCGGTGCGACCCGAGGCTCGCGGTCAGTTGTTCGGAGGGGGTTGCAAGTGATCAACCAGGGGTCTTTTGTCGCAGCGGATGAAAGTGTGGCCAATCCTGTCGAAAGATGTAGACACGCTGATGCCAAGCCCGTTAGTGTCGGTCAACATCAAGATGTTTCGTCGAGGTAACCGGCGGCGCGGTTAGCTCACCGTCCGACCAGGGGAGAGGCACTCCCTGAGGTCGGTGTTGCCCGCAGACCGAACCGGCGCGGCGGCGCGCGCCACGCCCGCTACCACGCCATTCCTCCACGCCCGGTGACACGCGGACGGCCTCCGGCCGGTCGCGGGTCCGACCTCGACCAACGTCCACTTCGTCCCAGACCTCAGACTCGTGTGCCCACATGTCGGACCGGGTGGCCTCCGCCACGCCGGTGCAGCAGCGCGGGCCGGACGAGGCTGCCGTCTGCCGCCATGGCATCCATCGACTCTCGCGGAAACCCCGACGGGAAACCGAAAGTTCAAGGAAGACTCGCGAAAGGCACACGCGACATGCCAACTATCCCTGTGCGACGCGGTTCGCCAAGTCGCCTGCGCCGGCTCACCCGGCGCACCACGGGTCGGCTCCGCCGCCCGATGACGGTGCTTGCGGCAGCGGCCGTCCTCCTCGTCAGCTCCACACTGGCCTCGGTTCCGGTGAACGCCCAGCCGGTCGACACCGCCTCGGGCACGCCCGGCACCCTCGCGTCGGCCCCGCAACTACAGGCCCAGGTGCTCACCTGGACGGCGAACAACAACTTCCAGGCGTACGCCTCCGTACCCACCACCGCCGTCGCGGGTGCGACCACCCTCGTCTTCGAGAACAGCGCCGCGACCGGCAACACGACCGGTATGCAGCACACCCTCACGTTCGACACGGGCAACCCGGCGTACAACAGCGACGTCAACGTGAACATCCTCGCCGACCCGTTCGACAGCAACCAGGGCCGGTGGACCGTCGACGTGACGCTCACCCCCGGCACCTACCGGTACTTCTGCGCCATCCCCGGGCACGGCGCCATGACCGGGCTGCTCGTCGTCACCGGTGGGAGCGAGGACACGACCCCGCCCACGGTGACCGCCGCGGTGACCGGTGAGCGCAACGAGGACGGTGCGTACGTCGGCGCCGCCACGGTGACCCTCTCGGCCACCGACAGCGGCTCGGGCGTCGGCCGGGTGGAGTACGCGCTCGACGGTGGCCCGTACGGCACGTACTCGGGTCCGGTGACGGTCAACGCCGCCGGCGAGCACACGGTCAGCTACCGCGCCACCGACGTGGCGGGCAACACCTCGCCGGTCCAGTCGACCGCGTTCGAGGTGGTGGCCCCGCCGAACCCGGACACCACCGCACCGACGGTGACCGCCGCGGTGACCGGTGACCGGGACGAGGACGGCGCGTACGTCGGCACCGCGACGGTGACCCTGTCCGCCACCGACACCGAGTCCGGCGTCGAGCGGATCGAGTACTCCCTCGACGGTGCCGCGTACGCCACGTACACCGCGCCGGTCGCGGTGAGCGCGGTCGGCGCGCACACGGTCACGTACCGGGCGACCGACGTGGCGGGCAACACCTCCCCGGTCCAGTCGACCGCGTTCACCGTGGTCGGTACCCCGGACCCGGACACCACCGCACCGACGGCGACCGCCGCGGTGACCGGTGACCGGAACGAGGACGGCGCGTACGTTGGCATGGCGACGGTGACCCTGTCGGCCACCGACGCCGAGTCCGGCGTCGAACTGGTCGAGTACTCCCTCGACGGTGCGGCGTACGCCGCGTACAGCGCGCCGGTCATGGTGCACCAGCCGGGTGAGCACACGGTCAACTACCGGGCCACCGACCGGGCCGGCAACACCTCGGCTCCGCAGTCCGTCGCCTTCACCGTGGCCGGCACGTCGGATCCGGACACCACCCCGCCGACGGTCAGCGCCGGTGTCACCGGTGACCGCGACGGCAACGGCGCCTACATCGGTGCCGCGACCGTGACCGTCTCCGCCACCGACACCCAGTCGGGCGTCGAGCGGATCGAGTACGCCGTCGACGGGCAGGCGTACGCGGAGTACACCGCCCCGGTGACGGTCAACACCCCGGGCCAGCACACGGTCACGTACCGGGCGACCGACGTGGCGGGCAACACCTCGCCGGTCGGGTCCGCCGCCTTCCAGGTCGTCGGGGCGCCGAACCCCGACACCACCGCTCCGGACGCGACGGCCGCCGTCACCGGTACGCAGAACAGCGCCGGTGCCTACGTCGGTGCCGCCACGGTGACCGTGACCGCCACCGACGCCGAGTCGGGCGTCGACCTGGTCGAGTTCTCCCTCGACGGGCAGGCGTACGCGGAGTACACCGCCCCGGTGACGGTCAACCAGCCCGGCCAGCACACGGTCGCGTACCGGGCCACCGACGTCGCCGGCAACATCTCCACCCCGAAGTCGGTCGCGTTCACCGTGGTGACGCCGCCGAACCCGGACACCACCGCGCCCACCGTGACCGCCGCGATCACCGGTCAGCAGAACGGAAGCTGGGCGTACGTCGGCAGCGCCACCGTCACGCTCACCGCAGCCGACACCGAGTCCGGTGTCCACCGCCTCGAGTACGCCCTCGACGGGCGGGGTTACACGGTCTACTCCGGGCCGCTCACGGTCAACACCGTCGGCGCGCACACCGTCAGCTACCGGGCCACCGACCGGGCGGGTAACACCTCCGGCACCGCGTCGACCACCTTCACGGTCGTGGAGAGCGCACCGCCCGCGCCGGTCTGCCGGGTGACCGACACCCGGCCGACGGTCTGGACCGGCACCCTGAACAGCGGCGTGACCAACCGGGTCGTCGAGGGCCGCTGCTCGATCAACGACCTGATCGAGGACGAGCGGGCCTGGCCGACCCACGCCGAGTTCGTCGACCACGTACGCGCGGTCGCCGAGCGGCTGTACCACCGGGGTCTCATCCTGCTCAAGGAACACAACATCCTGATCCGCACGGCCGGCGACTCCGGTGTCGGCAAGGCCGAGGACAAGGCGGGCTACCAGCCGCTGCTCGACCGCTCGGTCGCCTCGTTCAAGCAGTGGGAGCAGGTCGGCGCGGGTGGCTTCGGCCGCAACGCGGACGGCTCGATCACCAGCCGTTCCGTCGACGGTCTGGGCATGCTCTGGTTCCCCATCCGCTCGTACGGCGACTTCTCGCTGAAGCTCCAGTGGCGCGACGACGCCCCCGGTGACGGCCGCGCCAACAGCGGGGTCTTCGTCCGGTTCCCGCAGGTGCACCAGCACCCGACGGAGTCCCGGCCGGAGTGGGTGGCCATCAAGTACGGCCACGAACTCCAGATCAACGACCGGACCGACGGCGACGCGTACAAGAGCGGATCGGTGTACGGCTTCGACCGGGTCGACCTCGACGGTGCACAGGTCACCCCGAAGGGCACCTGGAACGACTACGAGATCCGTGTCGTCGGCCAGCACTACTCCGTGTTCCGCAACGGTGTGCTGATCAACGAGTACGTCAACGTACCCGGAGCTGTTTTCGACCCGCCGCGGTCGGACGATCCCGGCGGTGCCGGGCGCCAGAACGCGACCGGTTACGTCGGCCTGCAGAACCACGGCGCCGCCGACATCGCCAGCTTCCGCAACATCCGGATCGCCCCGCTGACCCCGTGACGCCGGTACCGCACGCCGTCCTCTCCCCTTCCACCGCCGTCGACGGTGGTAGGCGCAGCGATTGGATAGAACCTTGGACAGGGAATTGAACGACACAGGTGAGTTTGTGCAGCCGCCACCGGCCGACATTCCGCAGGGCCGTCCGGCGTCGCCGGTCCGGTTCCTCGGGTCGAGCGCGGGCCGTGCGGTGATGGTGGTGGGGGTCCTGGTGGCGACGCTCGTCGGCGCCGGTGGGTTGGCCCTCGCCGGTGGCACCACCGAGCGGCCGGCCGAGCTGGCCGCCGGTGCCGGCGTCGCCGCAGTCCGGTCGGCCGAGCGGCCCGAGGGCTGCATCGCCCCGGACCGCCGGATCCAGATGTACGCGGTGGAACTGCCGAAGGATCCGGTGACCAACCAGGTCCGGCTCGGTTACGGCCTCACGCCGGAGACGGCCTCCTACCCGGGGCCGACGATGGAGATGATCGAGGGTGAGTGCCTGGCGATCACCGTGCACAACCAGGTGCCGGCGGCGACCCTGGAGGCACTGCGTACCGACCCGGCGCACCCGATCGGTGTCTCGCTGCACGTGCACGGGGTCAAGTACACCCAGATGTCCGACGGTACGGCGCACAGCAACTCGTTCGTACCGCCGGGCGGCTCGCGTACGTACATCTGGTTCGCCAAGCCGCGCAGCGCCACCTCGCAGGGCACGGCCGGCTACTGGTGGTACCACGACCACGTGGTCGGCGGACCGCACGGCACCCAGGGCCTCAGCTCCGGGCTGTTCGGCGGTCTCGTGGTACGCCGGCAGGGTGACCCGAGGCCGGACCGGACCTACGTGACCGCCTTCGGTGACCGGCAGACCATCAACCTGCGGCGCAGCGCGGACGCGGACACCTGTGATCCGGTGAACCCGGTGCCCGGTCCGACCTGCCTGGTCGCCAAGCTCGGGGAGCGGGTCGAGTTCATCGTGATCGGACTCGGCAACGACATGCACACGTTCCATGTGCACGGGCACTCCTGGGCGGACACCCGGACCGGCATGGTCGCGGGGGAGAACAAGGCCCTCGTCGACTCGATACCGGTCATCGACAACAAGACCCTCGGGCCCGGCGACACCTTCGGGGTGCAGTTCGTCGCCGGCGACTCGGTCGGTCCGGGTCACTGGATGCTGCACTGCCACATGCAGTTCCACTCCGACCTGGGCATGGCGACGACGTTGCACGTCCTCGACGAGAACGGGGCGATGCCGCCGCACGGTAATTCGATGCCGACCGCACCGGCGCAGGGTGCCCCCGCAGCGCCGGCGCAAGGTGCCGCTGCGGCGCAGGGTGCCGCCGCACCGGCCGCCCACGCCAACCACCGCTGACCGGCGGCTCCGTCGCACCGGTTCCCAACCACGACCGGCTTTCCCACCACCCGAAGGACTTTCCGTACCTCTGGAGGAGGAGAAATGGCCCAACGCCATTTCCAGCTGTCCCGATCGGTCGGACGACTCCGTTCCGACCCCGCCGACCCCCTGCCACCCGTACCTGCCCGCGTACTGCGGTCGCGGCGTCCCGGCGCCGGACCGTTCCGTCGCGCGGTCGCCCTGGCGTCGGGTGCCCTGCTCACGCTCGGCCTGCTGACCACACCGGTGTCGGCGGCCCCCGACCCGGGCGTGGGCGGGTCGGCTGTCGCCCCCGCCTGGGGTAGCCAGGTGGTCAACGTGCTGGTGTTCCACGGGCCGGCCGCGTCCCAGGACGACCCGGTCGTCAAGGCCGTGAACACCATCCGCAAGCTGGGCAGCGAGAACGGCTTCTTCGTCCACGATTCCGACGACCCGTCGGTGTTCACCCCGGATAACCTGGACCGCTACCGCAGCGTGGTGTTCCTGTCGGCCAACGGGGTGACCTTGAACGACGCGCAGGAGGCGGCGTTCCAGGCGTACGTCAAGGGTGGCGGCGGCTTCGTCGGCATCCACGACGCCGCTCGCGCGCAGCCCACCTCGGAGTGGTTCACCGGCCTGATCGGCACCCGCCCGGCGGCGAGCCTGCCGAACGCGGAGAAGATCCAGAGTGTCACCGCCAGCGGCAGCAACCCGCCGAGCGAGGTCGAGGCGAACCTGATCGACGGGCTGACCGGCACCAAGTGGCTGGTCCGTACGCCGGCGGCGTGGGTCACCGCGAAGCTCGCCGAACCGAAGGCGGTCGCCCAGTACGCCCTGACGTCGGCGAACGACTTCCAGGGACGCGACCCGAAGGACTGGACCCTCCAGGGGTCGACCGACGGCAACTCCTGGACGAACCTGGACACCCGCAGCGGGGAGACGTTCTCCGGGCGGTTCCAGACCAAGCAGTACACGTTCACCAACACCACGCCGTACCAGCACTACCGGCTGAACATCACCGCGAACAGCGGTGAGCCGCTGATCCAGCTCGCCGAGATCTGGCTGATCGGCCCGAACGCCGGGCCGGCGCCGGAGAACACGGTGCAGCAGGCGGTGGTGGACGTCGTCGACCGGCAGCACCCGGCGAACAAGGGTCTGCCGCTCAACTGGACCCGCTCGGACCAGTGGATGAACTGGAACCCGAGCCCGGTCGGCCGGGTCCACACGATCGCCCAGGTGCAGGAGAAGTCGTACAACCCGGGGCTCGCCGGCAACGGCGCGTTCCATCCGATCTCCTGGTGCCGCGACTACGACGGTGGCCGGTCGTTCTACACCGGCATGGGCCGTACCGAGGCCAGCTACACCACCGACGCGCAGTTCCGCAGCCACCTGCTCGGCGCCCTCCAGTGGACGACCGGCCTGGTACGCGGTGACTGCCAGGCCACCATCGCCTCGAACTACAAGATCGAGCGGCTGACCGCGACCAACCAGTCCGGTCAGCTCGACCAGATCGGCGAGCCGCACGGCCTGACCATCGCCCCCGACGGCAAGGTCTTCTACATCGGCAAGGCCGCCTGCGCGACCGGGCCGGTCACCGACTGGGCCAACCCGAACGTGGGCCTGGGCTGCGGCACCATCCACCAGTGGGACCCGAAGAACAAGCAGGTCAAGCTGCTGACCACGCTCAAGGTGATGGGCAACCGGGGCAGCGGCAGCGAACTGGTGAAGAACGAGGAGGGCCTGGTCGGCATCACGCTCGACCCCAACTTCGCGGAGAACGGCTGGTTCTACGTCTACTGGATGCCGCACGAGTCGATCGACCGGGAAAAGCGGATCGGTCAGCGTACGGTTTCCCGGTTCACGTACAACCACGCCCAGCAGTCGATCGACCAGGGCACCCGCAAGGACCTGCTGCACTGGGACACCCAGATCCACAGCTGCTGCCACGCCGGTGGCGGTATGACCTTCGACGAGTCCGGCAACCTCTACATCGGTAGCGGTGACAGCAACTCCTCCGGCGGTTCGGACGGTTACTCCGGCAACAACTGGACCCAGGAGTACGCGGGCACCTCGTTCCAGGACGCCCGCCGTACCTCGGGTAACACGAACGACCTCAACGGCAAGATCATCCGTATCCACCCGGAGGCGGACGGGACCTATTCGATCCCCGAGGGCAACCTCTTCACCGGCGAGGAGCAGGGCGGCGGCAAGACCCGTCCGGAGATCTACGTGATGGGCGTACGCAACATCGCCCGGATCGCCTGGGACCCGGTGAACGACTGGCTCACCGCCGCGTGGGTCGGCCCGGACGCGGGTGCGCCGAGCCCGGAGCTGGGTCCGGCGAAGTACGAGACCGCCACGATCATCACCTCGGCGGGCAACCAGGGTTGGCCGTACTGCATGGGTAACCGGCAGCCGTACCGGGACCGCAGCACCACCGACGCCACGGTCCTGACCGGCTGGTACGACTGCGACAACCTCAAGAACGAGTCGCCGCGCAACACCGGTCTGGTCAACATCCCGCCGGCCCGGGACAACATGATCTGGTACTCGCCCCAGGGCGGTGGCCCGGTCTTCCCGAAGCGCACCGACGGCAGCGGCCTGCCGACGTACGTCACCAGCCAGACGACCTACACCCAGCCGTACCTGAGCGGTGGCGGTCAGGCCATCATGGACGGCCCGACCTACCAGCGGTCGAAGGTCGACGTCAACAGTGGCGTCGCGTGGCCGGCGTACTGGGACAACAAGTGGTTCATCGGTGACCAGTCCAACTCCAACAACCGGATCGCCGTCACCGTCGACCCGACCAAGGTCGAACAGGCGGGCGCCCCGGCGTTCGCCGAGGACCTGCGCAGCATCATCCAGGGCGGTAACGGCACCACCCAGCTCCAGTCCTGGATGGACGCGAAGTTCGGCCCCGACGGCGCGCTGTACCTGCTCGACTACGCCGGTGGTTTCTTCAGCCTGCACCAGAACCAGAAGCTGATCCGGATCACCTACCAGGGTGGTCAGGCCACCCCGAACCCGAGCCTGGCCGAGGCGCGGTCGGTCACGCCGAGCCAGCCCCGTACGGTCGCGTTCTCGGCCGCGAAGGTCGGCGGCGTGGCCTGGGAGTGGGACTTCGGCGACGGCAGCAAGGTGTCGACCCAGGCCCACCCGACGCACACCTACAAGCGGTACGGCACCTTCCAGGCGACGGTCAAGGTGACGTACGCCGACGGCGAGGTTGTCACCGGGAAGATCGACGTCAACGCCGGTTGTGCCGCGGCCGACGCCCGGCCGACGGTCTGGATGCTCGACACGGACACCGGTGTGGCCAACCGTCAGGCCGGCGGTGGCTGCACGATCAACGATCTGATCGACGACGAGACCACCTGGCCGAACAAGGGTGCGTTCGTCAGCCACCTCGATGCCGTCCTCGCCGAACTGAGTGCGGCGCACGTCATCGACAACCGTGAGGTGACGAAGCTACGCCGGGCCGGGGCACAGTCCCCGATCGGTGTCACCAACGGGTACGAGCCGATCTTCGACGGTTCGGCGAAGTCGCTCGCCGGCTGGCGTCAGGCACCCAGCGGGTCGTTCTCGCTGCGTCCCGACGGCTCCATCCGCAGCTCCGGTGGCCTCGGCATGCTGTGGTACGCCGACCAGCAGTTCGCGGACTACTCGATCAAGGTCCAGTTCCGGGACGTCTCCCCGGAGAACGTCCGCGCCAACACCGGAGTCTTCGTCCGGTTCCCGGACCCGAGGACCCCGCTGGACCAGCGCCCGCCGGGTAGCTGCGGCACGGTCGGGTCGGCCCGCAGTTCGCAGGCCTGGGTGGCGATCTACTGCGGTCACGAGATCCAGATCTACGACGGCGAGACCGGTGAGCCGCAGAAGACCGGCTCGGTCTACAACTTCTCGCCGAACACCCTGGACAAGGCCGGGGTGACCCCGAAGAACCAGTGGAACGACTACGAGATCCGCGTGGTCGGCCAGCACTACACGATGATCCGCAACGGTGTGGTGATCAGCGAGTTCGACAACACGCCCGGCAAGCAGTCGTCCCGCCAGGGCGACCCGTCGACCGATCTGCGGCAGTTCCTCAGCGGTTACGTCGGGTTGCAGAACCACGGCACCAACGACCTGATCGACTTCCGCAACGTCAGGGTCAGGGAGCTCTGACCGACCGGTGCCGGGTGCGGGCGTGACCGCCCGTACCCGGCACCGCCGGTGTGGACCCGAGGCACGGCACCCATTCGTTCACGTGTACGAATGGGTGCCGTGTCGTGCTGGTGGTCGGCCCCCGGGCCACCTACGGTTTGGCGGATCGGGGCGGGTGCCAGCCCGCGCGGGCCGTCGAGGGGGATTCCATGACAGATGTGCAGGTCGACGCCAGGGTGCCGGTTCCGCGCCGACGGTCCGGAGCGACCGTCGGCTTTGTCGTGGACGGCACCGAGGGGCACCTGGTCACGGCCGCGCTCGCCGACGGCCGGTTGAGCGACGTCCACCTGTCGGTGGACAAGCAGGGCTCCACCCTCGGGGGCATGGCTGACGCCTTGTCCATCGCGCTCACCACGGGTCTGCGGGCAGGTGCGCCGCTGTCCGCCTTCGTCGAACAACTGCGGGTGACGAGCTACCCGCCCGCCGGTCCGACCGATGATCCGGACATCCCGCGCGCGACCTCGCTGGGGGACTACGTCGTACGGCGGTTGGACCTCGACTACCCGAACGGCCGCGAGGTGCGCTGAGCACCCGCTGTCGGCGCCCGCCCCACCCGCCGCCCGGCCCGCCTGCCGTCCGGATCAGATGTTGCCGGTCGACTCTCCTGCCGTCCGGATCAGCGGTTGTCGGCCAGGTGCGGGTAGAGCGTGGTGATGTCCGCCGCCAGGCCGCTCTTCACCGTCCGGGACCAGTCGTCGGCGAGCACCTCGTGCCGGCCCGCCTCGACGCCGTCGATCGCCTGCCGGGCCACGTCCGCCGGGGCGGAGCGGGGAGCGTCCGGTGCCGCCCACCGGGCCGCCATGTCGGTGTCGATCCAGCCGGCGTGCAGCCCGGTGACGCCGACACCGTGCGGGTGCAGGTCCTGCCGCAGGCCGTTGGTCATCGACCACAACGCCGCCTTGGATGCCCCGTACGCGCCGAAGGCCGCGTACCAGGACAGCGCCGAGTGGATGTTGAGCAGATGGCCGCCGTTCGCGATGAGCCGGGGGGCGAGGGCCCGGATCACCTGCAACGGCCCGTAGAAGTTGATTTCGATCTCCCGGCGGATCTCCGCCAGGTCGCCGTTGAGGTAGTCCGCGCCGAGGGTGACGCCGGCGTTGTTGATCAGAAGATCGACGTCCGACGCCTGCGCCGTGGCGGCGGCCACCGAGGCCGGATCGCTCAGTTCGAGCCGGAGCGGGACGACGTTCGGGTTGGTGATCGTCTTCGGGTCGCGGGCGGTGGCGTACACCTTGGCCGCGCCGCGTGCGAGCACCTCGTCGACCAGTGCCTTGCCGAGGCCGCGGCTACCGCCGGTGACAAACACCACGGAGTCCTGGATCTTCATCGCTGTTCCTTCGCTGGTGGAGGGGTGGGTCGGGTGCGCGAGACCGGCGCCCGGACCTGACAGAACCAAAATCCGTTTGGCTCTGTCAGGAAGGAACGTTAGCACTCCACGACAGAACCAACTAGTGTTGGGTTATGTCATGGATGGCGACCGACCGGTACGGGTTGCGCGCGGCCGACACCGGTGCCGCGCTGATCCAGGATCTGGTCAATACGCGTGCCCTGGACGGCGCGCCGGATCTGTTGTCCGGGCGCGGGCACGCGCAGGAGTGGTGGGACCGGAGCGTCCGCCACTGGGCGTCGGTCCGGGGAGTCGCCGTTCCGGACGGTGACCTGTCGGACGAGGACGCCGCTGCCCTGCGTGGGCTGCGTACGACGTTCGAGCGGCTGATCGAGGGTGGCGAACTCCCGTCCGGGGCGACGCCCGGTGTCGCGGTGACCCTCGTGCCGGGCGAGGACGGGATGGTGCGACCCGTACCGAGCGGGCGGGGCACCGAGTGGCTGGCGTCAGCCCTCTGGTCGGAGACGCTGCTCGCCCAGCAGTCCGACACCTGGTCCCGGATCAAGCTGTGTCGCAACGAGACCTGCCGTACGGCGTTCTACGACGCGTCGCGTAACCGCAGCGGTGTGTGGCACGACGTCAGCACGTGCGGCAACGTCGCGAACCTACGCGCCGCCCGGGAGCGCAAACGACGTACCGCGGCCGACCGGGACCGATGACGGCGATACCGGACACCGGCCGTACGGCGCGGGGTTCGATCACGTGGCGAACCGACGCGTCAGGGGCCGGGCCAATATGGCCCGGCCCCTGACATCCGGCGTCTCGCTGTACCGGACCCTCCCTCGAGGCTCAGTAGGTCTCGCTGAGCTGTCCGCGGAGTTTGGTGAGTGCGCGGGTGAGTAGGCGGGAGACGTGCATCTGGGAGACGCCGATCTGGTCGGCGATCTGGGATTGGGTGAGGTTGCCGTAGAAGCGGAGGGTGAGGATTTTCTGTTCCCGCTCGTCGAGGGTGGCCAACGCCGGGCCGAGGGCGATGCGGAGTTCGGCTTGTTCGAAGTCGGGGTCGTCGCCGCCGAGCATGTCGCCGAGTTCGGTGGCGCGTTCGCCGTCGCCGGTGGGGGTCGAGAGGGAGACGGCGTTGTACGCGCGGGCGCCTTCGAGGCCTTCGAGGACCTCTTCCTCGGTGACCTTGAGGTGGGCGGCGATGTCGGCGACTGTCGGGGAGCGGCCGAGGGTCTGCAGCAGGGTGCTGTTCGCCTCGCTGATGCTGAGGCGTAGTTCCTGCAGGCGGCGGGGGACGCGGATGTCCCAGGTGCGGTCGCGGAAGTGGCGTTTGAGTTCGCCGATGATGGTGGGGATGGCGTAGCCGGCGAAGTCGACGCCGCGGGTGGGGTCGAATTTGTCGATGGCTTTGATGAGGCCGATGGCGGCGGTTTG
>NZ_JBSGCD010000042.1:0-60958 GCF_053601675.1 Micromonospora sp. NPDC004704
CGGCGAGCGAGACGGGGTGCGGGGTGGCGGGGGGGGGGGCTCGAGCCCCGACACCCCGCGCCCCGCGCGCCCCCCGCCGCCGAGGCGGCGAGCCGGATCGATCCGCCGGACGCCCGGGTGGCCGGCGGCGACATCCCGCCCGGTGCCGACCTGGCCCAGATCATCGCGACCATCGGCTTCCACGATGCGCGGGCGGTGGCGGAGACCGCCGAGCAACTCGACCCGGCCGTCTGCGAGCGGGTCGTCGCGGCGATCCACACCGCCGCCCGGATCGAGATCTACGGCGCCGGGGCGAGCGGTCTGGTCGCCGCCGACTTCCAGCGGAAACTGCACCGGATCGGCCGGGTCGCCTTCTGTTTCCCGGACGGGCACACGGCTCTGACCTCGGCCGCACTGCTCGGCAAGGGTGACGTGGCGGTCGCCATCTCGCACACGGGCCGTACCGCCGAGGCGATCGGGGTGCTGGCGCGGGCGCGGGCGCGGGGCGCGACCACGGTGGCGCTGACCAACCATCCCCGTGCCCCGATCGGTTCGGTCGCCGATTTCGTCCTGGCCACGGCGGCTCGCGAGACGACGTACCGGACCGGTGCGATGGCCAGCCGACTGGCCCAGCTCACCGTGATCGACTGCCTCTTCGTCGGGGTCGCGACCCGCAACCGGGCCCGGACCAGGCGAGCCCTCGAACTCACCGCCGAGCCCCTGTCGGTCGCCGCGGGCAGGGGTACCGCCAAACCCGACTCCGGGGCGAGTTGATCAAGGGGACTTTGCGGGCCGGCCGGATTGTTCACCAGGTACGGGGGTAATCCTCAGCCGTGGTGAACCGTTCAGGGTCCTGGTGCGTGTTGTCGGAGTGACGAGGATCGCAGGTCGGTGGTGATGCGGATCGCTGCACGTCGTTGTGTCGTGGTGTTGCTATTTATCCGGCCGAAGACTGCGCAACCGATCCGATAACCAGTACGGAAACGGGCTTCGCGGCAGCTGAAGAGGCCTCCTGACAGCAAACGTCGATCGTGCTCACAGCAACTACTCAGGCATTCGTGACACTTTCGACCCACGGGATGGAATCCCCAACGCGTCTCAACTGTTGTGTAGGTGTCAGCGCCACAGGGCACAGCAGGGGTTACGGGGGAGGGCTGATGAACGTGGGGATGGCAGGTAACCGGGCAACCGGGGTAGACGAGGGGACCGTGAGCGACGTGGAGAAGAGCATCGTTATGCGTACCGACGAGGTCGCCGAGGAGCGTGACCTGGTTGGCGTCTACCTGCACGAGATCTCCCGCACACCGCTGCTCGACGCCGCCAAGGAGGTCGACCTCTCGAAGTCGATCGAGGCGGGCCTCTATGCGGAGCACCTGCTCGAAGAGGGCCGGGTTCCGGTGGGCGTCGGTCGCGAGGAGCTGGAGCGCCTGGTGGTCGAGGGGGATCGGGCGAAGGATCTGTTCATCCGGGCGAACCTGCGACTGGTGGTTTCGATCGCCCGTCGTTACGTACGTTCCGGGATGCCGATGCTCGACCTGATCCAGGAGGGCAACACCGGCCTGGTTCGGGCGGTGGAGAAGTTCGACTACGAGCGGGGCTACAAGTTCTCGACGTACGCCACCTGGTGGATCCGTCAGGCGATCAGCCGGGCGATCGCCCAGCAGGAGCGGACCGTACGGCTGCCGGTGCACCTGGTCGAGGACGTCAACCGGATGCGCAACGTGGCACGCCAGCTCACCCGCGAGCTCGGTTCCGACCCGGAGCCCGAGCAGATCGCGGCGTCCCTGGGCGTGACCGTGGAACGGGTCCACGAGCTGGTTCGCTGGTCGCAGGACACGGTGTCGTTGGACACCCCGGTCGGCGACGACGGCGACACCAATCTCGGTGACCTGGTCGCCGACAGCGACGCGCCGTCGCCCGAGGAGATCGTGCTGACCGCACTGGAGCGGCAGCGGATCGAGGGCCTGCTCAACCACCTCGACGACCGTTCGGCCGGCATCATGCGGGCCCGCTACGGCCTGGAGGACGGGCGCGAGCACTCGCTCACCGAGGTCGCGTCGCGTTTCTCGCTCTCCCGGGAGCGGATCCGCCAGCTCGAGATCCAGGCGCTGGGCCGGCTGCGTGAGCTGGCCCGTGCGGAGGGCCTCCAGGCCGCCTGATCGCCTGCCAGGACTAAACACAACGGCGAAGGTGGCCGGTGTTCCCGGAGTTCCGGGGACACCGGCCATCGCCGTTTTCGCGTGGTGTGGCCTTAATTGCCGAGTCGCGCCACCACGTCGCCGAGCCGGCTGTCCGGTTCGGCGGCACAGGCCTGAGTGACGGCGGTCAGGGCCGGCGGGGTGTCCAGCTCGGGCAGTCCTCGGGCCAGGGCGATCGCCCGCAGGGCCCGGCTCCGGTCCTCCCTCGGCGCCTGGCGGAAGTCGGCGCAGGAGGACTGGGTGGTGAGACCGCCGCTGTCGTCGAGGTCACCGAGGATGTTCCGGGCCACCAGGCAGACCACCACCACCGCGACGGTCAGCACCGCCAGGGCGACGAGCAGCGTACGCCGGGACAACCGTCGCCCGCCGACGGGCGCGGGGCGATCCTGGGAATCCGTGCGGGTGGCGGCGACGGGGGTGGTTCCCGGCCCGTCGGGCGGGACCGCCGCGACGGCGCCGGCCAGCTCGGCCGCGTACGCCGGGTCGTCGTGCAGGGCGGTCGTGAGCAGCCGGCGTACGAGGGAGTTGTTGCGGGGTTGCCGGACGAACTCGGCCAGCGCCTCCGCTTCGCCCATGGCGCGCAGCCGGGCGGCGAGAAGGTCGTGGAGCGACCGGGCGGCGGTGACCCCACCCGGCTCCACCGCCCCGGTGGTGCCGATCGCCGGCAGGTACGGCGTCAGGCGTTCGATCGCCGTACCCGCCAGCGTGTCGGGACTCTCGGGCGTGGTCACCCGGGCAGGTTAGCGGACCCGGCCGTAACCGTAGGGTTTCATCATGTCCACGCTGGCGAGTTTCACGCTGTCGCCGAAGCTCGGCGCGTGGATCACCTGGTTGCCGCCGACGTAGAGCGCGACGTGCCCCAGGCCGCTGTAGAAGACCAGGTCACCGGCTTGCAGTGAGCTTCGGCTGATATGCGCCACCTGGCCCCACTGCATCTCCGCGTTGTGGGGCAGGGACTTGCCGGCCGCCTTCCACGCGGCCAGGGTGAGCCCGGAGCAGTCGTAGCCGTTCGGCCCTTCGGCCGCCCAGACGTACGGCTTGCCGATCGCGTTGTACGCGTACGTCACCGCCACCCCGGCCTTGCCGGAGACCGCCGGGATCTTGCCGGTGTACTTGGTGCCGGTCGAGGTCGCCGAGCCGTACACCTTGCGGCGCAGGTCGGAGAGCTTCTTGATGTCGGCCTCGATCTTCTTCTTGCCGGCGTCGAGTTCCTTGGCCTGTGCGGTCTGCTTGGCCAGGACGCCGTCGAGCTTGGCCTTCTGGTCGACGTACTGCTTCTGGGTGGCGGTCAGGCCGGCGAGCTGCTGGTCCCGGTCGCGGGCCAGGTAGTCGAGGGTGCCGAGCCGGTCGACCAGGCTGTCCGCGGCGTTGTCGCCGAGCAACGCGTCCGCCGTACGCAGACCGCCCGCCTTGTACGCCTTCGTGGCAAGTGCCGCCACGTCGGCGCGGCTCTGTGTGGCCTGCTGCTCCAGCGGTGCGAGTTTCGTGCTCAGATCGGCGGTCGCGGCCTTGGTGCTCTTGATCTGCTCGTTGAGTTTGTTGTACGACTCGACGATCTTTTCCAGCTCGGTCGAAGCTTTGTTGATCTGCTGCGTGAGCTCGGCGGCGGATGGTTCCGCCTGGGCGATCGTTGTCGGTGCGATCAGCCCGACCGACAGACCCGCCAGGACGAGCGAGCGCAACAGGATCCGCGCGGATGGCAAGAGTGCGGAGCCCCTTCCTATCTCACCGCCGATCGGATCTCCCGATCCACCGGTCCTGTCGGACCGGGTCGAGCCGGTGTGCCGCGCCACGGACAGCGGTGGTGACCGCTGCGGGCACCACCGGGAAACGGCAATGTCCACTGTGGAGCGACTGCGGACCGCGACTGCGGAGTGTCACTGCATGGTCGGGTCCGGCCGGTGTGGTTCGGCGGTGCCGGGCCGGCATCACCCAGGGGGATGACTGACCACCGGACCAGCGAAAACCAACCTAGTCGCAGGTCCGGGGCCGGCGACAGTGGGGGCCGAGCGTTCTGCGGCATGGGCAACGGATAAGTGGAATGTCGTGATCACCCGGCGTGGCGAGTCGGAGTCGCTTGGTGATATACCGGGTGGGTCCCGTACCCGGACTCGCCGAGTGCCCCTTTGGCCGGTGTTGGCAAATGGGGTAGCGCGTGGGTGTGGGCTAAAGCATCACAAAGAAGGACATAAATCTGTCCAGGGAGCTAGCTGCCGCCTGGAAATCTGCCAGGTGGCTGAAATAGCCCTTCCCACTGCTGGCACGTCCTTCGCACAATGATTGCAGGGCCGGAATCGAATTCCGGCAACGGCATCGTTGCAAAACGATGATCGGCACCTGGCTGCCACCAAGTGCCGATCTTTACAGATCCCCCACACCAGCCCGCCTCACGAGCCGTTGGAGGCTGTCATGCATCCTACTCGCGACTCCGCGCGCCGAACAGGTACACAATCCGTCACCGGAAAACAGCCTGACCGGCCGGCGCCGATCGAGTTCTACCGGCAGCCCGGCGTACAGGTCACGAGTGAATCGTTCACCGTGGCGGGGCGCCGGTTTCCGGTCACCGAACTGACCCAGCTCAAGACCGCCCGGGGGCCGCACGACCCGCTCACCGTACGGGCCGTGGTGGTGACCGGTGGTGTGCTGGTCGTGATCGGCATCGCCTTCGGCTACACGGGCGAGTTCTACCGGCTGACCGCCGCCACCTACCTGGCCCTCGGCGCCGCCGCGTTCCTCCCGGTGGTGCTCGCCTTCCTCGGCCACCGGCTGCGCCCGCCGACCCACGAACTGTGGGGGCGGTACCGGGGGGAGATGATCCTGTTGTTCAGCAGCGACCAGGAGCGCCAGTTCGGCCAGCTCACCCGGGCCCTGCGCCGGGCCCAGGAGGTGGCCCGCTTCGGTGGCGTCGCCGAGCCGGTGGTCACCTCGTCGCAGCCCTGGGAACCGCCGGCCCGCTGACCGGTGTGGACCCGGCGACTGCCGTTCGCTACCTCGCGGTGCCGGTCAGGAGAGGCCGCGGGCGATGGCCGCGATCCGTTCGAGGGACTCCGCCGGGCTCATCGCCGCCCGTTGCAGTCCCTCGAACGTCATCAGGTGCGAGGTGACCGACTCCGGATGGTCGAGTACGTCCTCCAGCCCGGTGCTCTCCAGGTAGACCGCGTCGGTCTCCTCCGAGCCGGCGAAGCAGACGATCACGAACTGGCCGAGCGGGGTGTAGATGGTGGAGGTGAACGGCAACACCTGGATCGTGATGTGTTCCACCCGGGCGAGGCGTACCAGGTTGAGCAACTGTTCGCGGATCACCTCGCGGCCACCGGTCTGCCGGTGCAGGGTCGCCTCGTCGAGCACCACGTCGATGATGGGCGGGTCGGGTCGGTCGAGGACCTCGCGCTGCCGGCGCAGCCGTAGGGCCACCGACGCCTGGGCCTCCGCCACGTCGTTGAAGTTCGGGATCACGGACTGCACCACGGCCTGGGCGAACGCCTCGGTCTGGAGCAGTCCGGGCATGCCGACCGACTGGTAGAAGCAGAGCCGGGACGCCTCCGCCTCGAGTCCGATGTAGGCGTAGTAGGCCGGCGGCACGCTGTCCCGGTACTGCGACCACCAGGTGCGCTGCCGGGCCACCCGGGCCAGGTCCACCAGTTTCGCCACCTGCGCCGGGTCGGTCACCTGGTAGTGGTGCAGCAGGGCCTTGACGTCGTTGGTGGAGATGGAGACGTACCCGGACTCGATCCGGATCAGCTTGGAGAGCGACCAGTCCATCGCGACGGCCACCTGCTCCTGGGTGAGCCCGGAGGCTTCACGGGCCCGGCGGATCGCCGAGCGGAGCCTGCGCCTGCCCACCGTCGGGCCAAATGCCGTGGTCATCAGACTCTCTCCGTCAACGGCAGACCGGCGGCTGGGCGAGGGGTCGCCGTGCCGGTGTCGTCAGGATGCCACCTGGCTATCCGCTACCTACCAGATGGGCGGGCTATCGAGCAGGCTACACCGGGCGCGCAAACGAATACCAGAGCTTTGCAGCGGCCCGCAACCGGCCGGTAGCCGTCGGTATAGCGAACAGGTGAAACACCATAATGTACGCAAATCCGGGCTATCCGCCTTGCTGGTCGACCGGTATCGTCTCCTCGGCGCGGCACCCGCCGTGCAAGGTAACGGGTCGCAAGGAGGACGCATGTCGCAGCCGGGTCCCGTCACGGGTACGTGGCGGAAGAGCACTCGATGCGAATCGCAGAAATGCGTAGAGGTATCCGAGGTCACGGCCGGAATGGCGGTCCGCAACTCCACCGACCCGGACCGCTACGTCGTCTTCCCCGCGACCGCCTGGCAGGCGTTCGTCGACACCGTCCGCGCGAACGAGTTCAACCACCGCTGACCAACCACACAGCCACCCCGGCGGCGTACCGGGCATCGGTCGGGGCGGGTCCGTGACCCGTCGACCGGGTGGATTCACGTACGCGCTCACGCTTCACTCAGGATCGCCGCCTTCTGCGGCCGGTTCCACCGTGCGACATTGGATCGACGTGGAACGTCACGCCCCGACGTCGACACCGGCCCACCGGTCCATGATCACGGACCGGTCGGCCGGGACGGCGGGCGGTTCCACACCGCCGTACGGGAGGGGCGCCCGCGGTCGTGATCGACCCGGGGGTCAGCCGGCGACGGTCTGCGGCTGCGGCTGCTCCTCCCGTACCTGGGCGGCGATCCGGCGGCGCACCACCCGTTCGGCGTAGAACGACACGAACGGGACGGTGCCGGCGAGCATCACCAGGAGCATCTGGCCGAGCGGCCACTTCGCCCGGCGGGTCACGTCGAACGCGGCCACCAGGTAGATCATGTACAGGAAACCGTGCGCGGGACCGATCGTCTCGACCACCACCGGCTCGTCCCAGCCGTACTTCAACGGCATCCCCACGATGACCAGCAGGATCAGTACGACACCTACGACGTAGGCGATCACACGGTATCGGGTCAGGGCTGCGCCCACTTCGTTCCGTTCCTTCCTACCGGCCGGGGCCGGGGTAGTCGCCGGGCCGGGCGCCCGGATTCGCGTTCAACCACGACAGGTAGTGGTTGTACTCGCTCAGTTCGGGATCGCTCTCCTGTGCCGGCACCAGCACCCGGGCGGTACGGGCAGACCGGACCGGTCGCCGTACGCCGGGGGTGCCGGCCTTCGGGGGTGCCGGCGGGGTCGGCGCGGCCGGGTCCCCGCCGCGCAGGGTGTGCCGGGCCTCACGGATCCACAGGAAGATCACGAAGCCGGCGAAGATCGGCCACTCGACCGCGTATGCCCAGCTCAGCGTGTTGCCTGCCGCCGCCCGGCTGATCTGCCACCAGCCGAGCGCCATGAACCCGGCCACGAGCGCGATGGTGAGCACGTGGCGGCCTATCCACGCCGGTGTCCACAACCGTCTCATGGCTCTAGAGCGTACCGGCGGCCGAGCGGCTTCTCCGACGAGGCGTCGTAGTTCGCGCTCATCCGCGTGTGGTTTGGGGTGTCACCGGGATGGGCAACCGTCCAGTCGCCAACCCAGTCGAGCAACCGGGGGCGATAATGACTGATTCAGCACGTGGTGCCCAGTTCGGGGTCCCCGGATCCCCGGACGACAGTCCCGAGCAACGGGTCGGGGAGTGGGACGGCGACCACGCCGCCAGCCGGGGGACCGTGCCCGCCGACTTTGCCGTCGACACCGTCGACCTCGGCATCGATCCGGCCGAACTCGGTGACGAGGACCTGATCCGGGAGCTGCACAGCCTGCACCGGACCCGGCTGGACACGCTCCGGCACGCCGCCGACACGGCACTCGCGAACCATCTGCGCCGTACCGCCGAGCTGGAGACCGAGTACCTCAGCCGGCATCCCGGCCGCGAGGTCGACCCGGCCCGGCTCCGGAACGGCGACTGACGTGGCGGCCCACGCGGAGCGGGGAATGTCCGCGCCACCCGAGGTGGTCTTCAACACCGCGACCGACCCGGACCGGGCGGACGCCTGGCTGCCGGCACCGCTGCGCCGCGACGGCGGCACACCCACCGGGGTCACCGAGGCGCTCGGGGCCCACTGGCGGACCAGCGGCTCGCCGGCCTGGTCGGCCCGGCTCCAGGTCCGACCCACCGATGCCGGCGGGGCCAGCGTACGGCTGGAACTGGAGGCCGACCCGCCGGACCAGGGACTCGACCGGCTGGCCGACGAGTCGCTGACCAACCTGGCCCGCGAGGTGGCCGACAACCTGACCGCCGGCTGACCGGCACCCGAAGCTGCACCGCGCCGAAGCTTGCACCGCGAAGGATCGAGGGAGCCGGTAATGACCGTTCGGGACAGGGTGGCGCGGTTGCGCCGGGCGTACGCGCCGCACGAGCACCGCCCGCTCGGCGGTTACCTGGTGGCGCTCGGTGCGTACGCGGGGGTCACCGCCGGGCTGACCGGGGTGGTACGGGCCACCCGTACCCCGGTGCCGGACGCCCCGTCGACCAAGGACGTCGTCCTGCTCGCCATCGCCACCCACAAGCTCAGCCGGCTGCTGACCAAGGACGCCATCACCAGCCCGCTGCGCGCCCCGTTCACCAGCTACGACCACCCGATCGGCAGCGGCGAGGTGATGGAGCAGGTACGCGACCAGGGCAGCAGCACCCGGCACGCCCTCGGTGAGCTGCTGAGCTGTCCGTTCTGCCTGGCGGTCTGGGTGGCCACCGGACTGACCGGCGGGCTGGTTCTCGCCCCTCGCCTCACCCGCCTGGTCGCCACCGCCCTCACCGCCGTGGCCGCCTCCGACTTCCTCCAACTCGCGTACGCCACCGCCCAACAAACCGCCAACCCCACCCCCCACCCCACCCCGCCGCCCGACCCACCCCCCGCGATCTAGGGCAAATACAGGTGGACTGATCTCTGATCACACGTATTTGCCCTAGATCGCGGGAGGGTCAGGTGGGATCGCGGGAGGGTCAGGTGGGATCGTGGAGGGGTCAGGTGGGGGTGGCGCCTAGGAGGTCGGCGGCTTCGTCGTTGGCGTACTCGCCCTCGGGCATGGCGGTGATCCGGGTCAGCAGCTCGGCCGGGAGGTCGGCGGCTACCGCGCGACGGTGGATCTCGCCCTGGGTGAGGCGTTCCTGGCCGTCGTAGAGGTCGTCGAGCAGGTCGTCGAGCGCGGGGCGGAGCGGATCGTCGGTCACGCAAGCCCAGCTACCCCGCCCGAGGTGGGTCAAACGCGCCCGACGGCGGACGCCCGGCGCCGCCGACAGGGCAGTGACATGAGCCACAGCGGTGGGTGGAATCCCGGACGGGGTCGGCTCGTTGTGATGACTGTCGGTGTGACCAGTGTCCCCGGGCCTCACCTAACTGCCCTCGCGGAATACCGTTCGGCTGGAGCCGCGTCGTGCCACTCGCCGAGAGGCGACCTGCACACCGACACCCGCGCCGCCCATGGCACCAGCCGTGGGCGGCGTATTTTCTGCCGTACCCCATCCCTTATCGGCCGGTTCATCCACCCGTGCCGCCCACGACGGTGTCGTGGGCGGCATCGTGGGCGGCCTCCCCAGGCGTGGTCGGCGAGGGACGGAGGATCGGTCAGTCGGGTACGGGCACACCCGTGGTCGGCGCGAACCGCCCGTTGCTCAGCCGCAGGGTCACCACGGCACCGGTGACCGCACGGGTGCCGGGATCGGTCTCGGCGACCACACCCTCCGGGCAGTCCGAGTCGACCCGCTTCGGATACACCGCCACCCGGAAGCCGGCCGCCCGCAGCCGCTCGGTCGCCTGTTGCGCCGGAAGGCACTTCAGCTTCGGCAGGGGCTGCTCGGGCAGTCCCATCAGGGTCGCCGTCGCCTTCGGGAACTCGCGTTCCGGCCTGCCCTCCATCGCGTCGGCCAGGGTCTGCGAAACCGCCGGGCTCACCACCTCCCGCGGCATCCCGGTGGTGCCTCCCGGCAAGTCCGGATCGGCGAGGATGCCGGCGACGGTGAGCGAGGTGGTCGTCTCCACCACCGAGGCCGTACGCCGGTCGTCCGTGGTGCCGGTCTTGCCGGCCATCGGGTGCCCGACGAGCCGGCGGGCGTCGCCCGCGGTCGCCTCCCGGCACCGGTTCGCGGTCGACGTGTCACCGACCGGGCACCGGGCGGCGTCGATCGCCGCGTACGCGACCTCGGGCTTGACCGCGCGCCGGCAGCGCGGCGCCACCGCGTCGAGCTGACCACCGGTCCGGTCCCGGATCTCCTGCACCGGAGTGGGTACGCAGTACCGGCCCCCGGCCGCCAGGGTCGCGTACGCGTTCGCCAGGTCCAGCGGGGTGGTCGCAGACACGCCCAGGGTGAAGGCGCCCCACCGGTCGGCCGACTTCGGGTCGTCCGCCAGCGCCGCGTCGCTGCGCGCCCGGAACCCGATCCCGAGCCGCCGGGCCACGTCCACCGTGTTCGCCGCACCGACCCGTTCGATCAGTGGCACGAAGTAGGTGTTGACCGAGGAGCCGAACGCGGTCCACATGTCGTGCCGGCCGGCGATGCTCTCGTCGTAGTTCGTCGGGCAGTACCGCTGCGTACCCGGACAGGCCGCCGGACTGTTCGGCTCGACGGCGTACGACGACTCGTACCGCTGCGCCGCGTCGATTGCGTACGACAGCGGGATGCCCCGTTCCAGGGCGGCCACCACGGTGAAGATCTTGAAGGTGGACCCGGCCTGGTACCCGGTGACGTCGGCGCCCCCGGTGAGCAGCGGATTGGTCGTACGCGGGTAGGTGCCCCTGACCCCGGCCGCCGCTTTCGCCGGATCGGTGGCGGGACCGTTGACCGGCTTCGCCGGGTCGTCGAGGGCGAAGTCACGGTTGGCGGCCAGGGCCCGTACCCGCCCGGTGCCGGGCTCGACCGCGGCCAGCATCAGCGCCTGGGATGCCCCGGTAGGCAGCTCCCGCTCGACGTTGCGGTGCGCCGCCGCCTGGGTGGGCGCGTCCAGGGTGCTGACGATCCGGTACCCGCCGCCCTTCAACCGCCGCTCCCGGTCGTACTCGGTGCTCCCGAACGTCTCCTGCTCCAGCCACCACCGGTAGAAGTAGTCGCAGAAGAAACCCCAGTCCTGCTTGCCGGTGACCGAGCACCCGTTCGCCGCCACCCGCCCCTGCACCACCAGCGGGACCGCCCGCGCGGCGGTCGCGTCCGCCTCGTTGATCGCCGAGGTCTCGACCATCTGCCCGATCACCCAGTTGCGCCGGTTCAGCGTCTCGGCCGCACCCCGCCCTGCGGTGTCCAGGGCGTTGTAGAAGTTCGGCGACTTGACCAGCCCGGCCAGCATCGCGGCCTCCGGCACGGTCAACTCGCGGGGCCGCTTGCCGAAGTAGAACCGGGCGGCGGCCGAGACGCCGTAGGTGCCGTTGCCGAACGGGGCCAGGTTCAGGTAGCGCCGGAGGATCTCGTCCTTGCTCAGGTGTACCTCCAGGAGCGACGCCAGGCGCATCTCCCGCAGCTTGCGCGCCTTGGTGTCCTCGCTGGCCGCGACGACCGACCGCGGATCCGACGCCGAGTAGGTGGCGGTCATCCGTACCAGTTGCATGGTCAGTGTCGACGCGCCCTGCCGGCCGCCGACACTGTTGGCGACCAGGGCCCGCAGGAAGCCCCGCACGTCGAAGCCCCGGTGCCGGTAGAACCCGTGGTCCTCGGCCGCGATGATCGCGCTGCGCATCGCCGGGGCGATGTCGTCGAGCGCCACGTCCTGGCGGTTCTCGTCGAAGAAGACGGCCAGCGGGGTACGGCCGTCGGCGGCGAACACCCGGGTGGCCTGCGGCGCCTCGCTCACCCGCAACTCGACCGGAAGGGTCTCGAACGCCTCCACCCCGGCCTTTGCCGCCAGCCCGGTGAACGCCAGACCGGGGAACGCCAACGCGGCGACCAGCACTCCGGCGGCCACACCGGCGACCAGCATCGTCCCGATCCTGATCAGCCGGACCTGCCGGGGCGTACGCGTGCGGACTTGTCGCGGGGACATTCGACACCACCTTCGGGTACGACCGGACCTTCGGGTACGACGGGCAGCAGGCATCCCTGACCAGTAGATCGGCCGGGCCGACCGGTGGTGGCCGACGCGGCCAGGATCCCCCGAAGGGGATCGCGATCGCCCCGACCGGCAGCGCGTCACCGCACCGCGCGCCGATGATCCGGCAGTTCGGTCGACCACCTGTGCCGTGGCGGCGTCCGGATCGGATAGCGTCGTGCCCATGCCCGAGACCGGTTACCCCTGGCCGATCGAGACCACCCGGCTGGACAACGGCCTGCGTGTGGTTGTCAGCGAGGACCGCACCGCCCCCGTGGTGGCGGTCAACCTCTGGTACGACGTCGGGTCGCGACACGAACCCGAGGGCCAGACCGGCTTCGCCCACCTCTTCGAACACCTGATGTTCGAGGGCTCGGTCAACGTGGCCAAGACCGAGCACATGAAGCTCATCCAGGGCTCCGGCGGGTCGCTCAACGCGACCACCAACCCGGACCGGACCAACTACTTCAACACGGTGCCGGCCGAGCACCTGGCCCTGGTGCTCTGGCTGGAGGCCGACCGGATGGGCGGCCTGGTGCCGGCACTGACCCAGGAGACGCTGGACAACCAGCGCGAGGTGGTGAAGAACGAGCGGCGCCAGCGGTACGAGAACGTGCCGTACGGCGACGCGTGGCTGCGCCTGCTGCCGCTGCTCTACCCGCCGGGGCACCCGTACCACCACTCGACGATCGGGTCGATGGACGACCTGAACGCCGCCGACCTGACCACCTTCCAGAACTTCCACACCACCTACTACGCGCCGAACAACGCGGTCCTCACCGTCGTCGGCGACACCTCGGCCGGCGAGGTCTTCGCACTGGCCGAGCGGTTCTTCGGCGGGCTGAAGCCACGGGCCGACATCCCGTCCGCACCGGACGGGCTGGTGGTGCCGTCGACCGGCGTACCGGCACGGGAGACGGTGTACGCCGACGTACCGGCGCCGCGGGTCTTCCTGGCCCACCGCACGTACCCGTTCGGCACCCCGGAGTACGACGCGGTGACGGTCCTCGGCTACCTGCTCGGCCACGGCCGGGGCAGCCGGCTCTACCAGCGGCTCGCCGACGGGGCCCGGCTCGCCCAGCCGGACAACATCGGCTCGTACGGGGTCGACCTGGCGCACGCTCCCGCCCCGCTGATCATCACCGCCACCGCCCGCCCCGGAGTCTCCGCCGACGAGCTGACCGCCGGGCTGACCGAGGTGGTGGACGAACTCGCCGACGGCGGGGTGACCGGGGCCGAACTGGACCGGGCCCGCGCCCTGCTGACCACCGCCTGGTGGCGTTCGCTGTCGACGGTCGACGGCCGGGCCGACACCCTCGGCCGGTACGCGCTCCAGTTCGGTGACCCGGCCCGTGCGGCCGACCGGCTGCCGGGCTGGCTCGGGGTCGGTGCCGACCAACTGGCCGAGGTGGCCGCCGAGGTGCTGCGTCCGGCCGACCGGGTGACCCTGACCTACCTGCCGGAGGAGAAGGCATGACGCTCATCGCTGACCGTCCGGAGACGGGCGAGCCGCGCCCGTACCGGTTCCCGCAGGTGGTGCGGCGGACGGTGGCCGGCGGTGACGTGGTCGCCGCCCACCTGCCCGGCCACAACCTGGCCGCCGCCACGCTGCTGCTCGACGCGGGCGCCGGACGGGAGCCGCTCGGCCGCGAGGGGCTCGGCGGAGTGCTGGCCAAGGCCCTCGAAGAGGGGACCGCCCAGCGGGACTCGTCCGCGTACGCGCTGGCCCTGGAGGGGCTCGGTACCGAGCTGAGCATCGGCAGCGACTGGGACGCGTTCCAGGTCGGGGTCCAGGTGCCGGCGCGCCGGCTGCTGGCCGCGGTGCAACTGATGGCCGAGGCCGTCCGGACGCCCAGGCTCGACCCCGCCGACATCACCCGGGTACGCGACGACGAGGTCACCGCCCTGCGGATGTACTGGGCCAACCCCGGCCCCCGGGCCGACGCGGCACTGCGGGCCGACCTGTTCGGGGCCGACCAGCGGCACGGGCGGCCGATGGACGGCGACCCGGACTCGGTGGCCGCGATCGGCGTCGACGACGTGACCGCGTTCCACGCCGACCGGCTGCTCCGGCCCGGCACCCTGCTCGTCGCCGGTGACCTGGACAAACTCGATCTCGACGCGCTCGGCGAGGCGGCCTTCGCCGGTGCCTCCGGTGCCCCGGCCCCGGTCGAGCCCCCGCTCGACGTCGCCGTACGCGACCAGCGGCGGATCATCGTGGTGGACCGGCCCGGTTCGGTGCAGTCGACGCTGCGCATCGGGCACCCCGGACCCCACCGCGCACACCCCGACTACGTGCCGATGACCCTGGTCGGCACCGTGCTCGGCGGGGCGTTCACCTCCCGGCTGAACCACCTCCTGCGGGAGGTACGCGGCTACACCTACGGCATCCGCGCCGACTTCGGCCTGTCCCGGCGGTTCGGTCGGTTCGTCGTCGCCGGAAACGTACAGACGGCGGTGACCGCGCCCGCCCTGGTGGACGCGATCGGCGAGATCACCCGTACCGCGATCGAGGGCGTGACCGAGCCGGAGTTGGCGGTCGCCCGGTCCTGGCGGGCCGGTCAGCTCTCGGTGGAACTCCAGTCGCCTCGGGCGATCGTCGGCGCCCTCGGCACCCTGGTCCTGTACGGGCTGCCGGACGACTACCACGCGACGTTGCGTACCCGGTTGTTGGCCTCGACCGAGGCGGAGGTGTCCGCGGCGGCCGCGACCCACCTGCACCCGGACGGCCTGACCCTGGTGGTGGAGGGCGACGCGGCGATGATCCGGGACGAGATCGCGGCGACCGGCCTCGGCGAGGTGGTCGACGCCGGGCAGTAGCCCGAGGTGGTGTGGCGGAGCCGGTCAGCGGGAACGCTGGCCGGCTTCCGTCGTCCTGTTGCCCGTGCCGACCCGTGCGCCACCCTGCTCGGGTGCCTGCCTCGGTCGGGGTGTCCCGGCCGGGTCGGTCGCACCGGTGTCGGTCGCCCCGGCCGACCGGTCCGGTCCGGTCGGGTCGACGGGGCCGGCGGGTGGCTCGTCCGGACCGCCGGGAGCGGTCGGTGGGCCGGACGGACCGGCGGGACCGGTGCTCGGGCCGATCGGCGGATGGGGGCCGCCCGGGTCGGGGCCGGGGCCGGCCAGCCGTGCCCGGCGTGCGGCCCACCAGCGTTCGCCCGCGCCGACCAGCAGGAACACACCCACCACGTAGGCCCAGCCGACCAGCACGTCGATCACGTAGTGCTCGCCGGTGTAGACCAGGGTGAAGGTCATCGCCAGGGGATACGCCAGCAGCAGCGGCCACCATCGGCGTTTCACCGACGGCAGGAAGAAGAGCACGACAAAAAGCGCGAACGCGGTGTGCAGCGACGGCATCGCGGCCACCGGGTTCGAGGCGAGCTGGAGCACGTTGAGCGTGTTGCCGGCACCGTGCAGGCCGAACTCCTGCCAACCCCGGTTCGAGATCCGGGCCACGTCGACCGGGAGGAAGCCCTCCACCGAGGCCCACCACGGCGGAGCCGCCGGATAGACGAAGTACGTGATCAAACCGGCCAGGCTGAGCGCGAACCAGCGGCGCATGAAGGCGGCCCAGCGCGGGCGGGACTTCAACCAGAGCACGACCGCGGCGGCCAGCGCGGCGACGAAGTGGGAGAAGTAGACGAAGCTCGCGAGGACGTCGTACCAGCGGACGTCGGGGTGGAAGAGGTGCTCCTGCAACCAGATCGTCGGGACCACTCCCCCGGTCGCCCACCCGAACATCCACTCGTCGGCGTGGATCAGCTCGGTGACGTGCGGGTCGAAGTAGTCGTCGGCGAAGCCCCGGGAGACGTTGTAGATCGCGAGCAGGATCACCACCGGCAGCCAGTCCCGGGCGAAGACCAGGTGCTGCCGCCACGGCAGGTGGATGCGCCAGGCGACGGTCGCCGCCCAGAGCCAGAAGAAGGCGTAGAGCGGGTCGGTGGGCAACCCGATCAGCAGCCAGCCGGCCACGAAAGCGACGATCCAGACCGCCATCGCGCCGGCCCGCCGCAGACGCAGCTCAGCGGCGGTGCGCTCGGGGGCGGACCCGGCCGGCGACCCGGGCGGTTGCTTCCTCTCCATGGCGACCCAGGCTAGCCGTCCGGTCTGATCGCGACCGACGGCGGGGCGGGATGTCCGGGATGGGACGAGCAGGCCGGGGGAGGAATTTTCCGGGCGACGGCCAGTATTGTGCGGCGAATGGAAACGCTGACCGCCCGCGGTCGCCTGGTCCGGGTGGTGGTGACCCTGGTCGGCGCGGGCCTGCTGTTGGCAGGGACGCTGGTCGGCTCGGACGACAACTTCCCGTTCGGTCCGTTCCGGATGTACGCCACCACCGACCGGCTCGACGCCCCGGTGGCCGAGGCACTGGTCCTGGCCCGGGACGCGGCCGGGGACGAGTTCGTGCTGACCGAGCGGGAGACCGGTATCCGCCGGGCGGAGATCGAGGGGCAGCTGAGCCGGTTCGCCGCCGACCCGACGCGGCTGAACCTGGTCGTGGACGCGTACCACCGGCGCAACCCGGATCGGCCGGCGCTGGACACCGTCTCGATCGTGATCCGCCGGCACGCCATGACCGGCGGCCGACCGACCGGGGTCGACACCGACGAGACCGTCGTCAACTGGCGGGTGACCCGGTGAGGCGGGTCGGCGACTGGCTCACCACGCCGGTGCCGCTGGGCCGGGTGGCGGCGTTCCGTACGGTGGCCTACCTCCTGGTGGCCGCGGACATCGTCTTCTTCACCGGCTGGTTGCGGGGCCGGACCGCGGTCTCCGGCGAGCTGTACGCGCCACTGCTGGTCGGCCGGATGCTGCCGCTGCCGACCCCGAACGCGGCCCTGGTGACCACGCTGTTCTGGGTGCTGCTGGCGGCCACGCTCGCCGCCGCCACCGGGCGGGCGCCCCGGCTGCTCGGCTGGACGGTGCTGGCCCTCTACTTCGAGTGGCTGGTCATCGCGTTCAGCTACGGCAAGGTCGACCACGACCGGTTCGGCATCCTGGTCGCCCTGGCCGTCCTGCCGACCGTCGGCCGGGCCCGGCACGGCGACCTGACGCTCAGTGCCAAGGCCGGTTGGGCGCTGCGGGCGACCCAGCTCGCGGTCATCGCGACCTACTTCCTGGCCGCCTGGGCGAAGCTGCGCTTCGGTGGGCTCGACTGGCTCACCGGCGCCACCCTGGCCCGTGCGGTGATCCGGCGCGGCACCTTCGCCAGCGACTGGCTGCTCGACGTGCCCGTACTGCTCACGATCGGGCAGTTCGGGATCATGGCGTTCGAGCTGACCAGCCCGCTGGTGTTCGTACTGCGCGGTCGGGCCCGGTACGGCATGATCGGTTTCTTCTACGTCTTCCACGCGGTGACCTGGTCGGCGATCACCATCTCGTTCATGCCGCACCAGGCGGCGATGACCGCCTTCCTCCCGCTGGAACGGGTACGTCCGGTGGTCTGGGCCCGGCGGCGCCTCACCGGCCTGTCCCGGACCCCCTTCGGCCGTGCCGCCGACCCCCTCGGTGCACCCGTGTCCCCGGCCGGGCCGGTGGTGCCCGTGTCCCCGGCCGGGCCCGTGACGTCGGCCGGGCACGTGAACTCGGCCGCACCGCCGTCCGGTGACCCGCCGTCCGGTGACCCGCCGCCGGTGGGGGCGGTGGCCGGGGCCGGCGAGCCCGGACCGGCGCTCGTCGACGACACCACCGGGGCCGGTGGTGCGGGCGGTGGTGGTGGGGCCGATCGGGCCGGCGGTGGGAACTGAGTGCCGTGCCGGCCGATCTTCTGGGTAGCCTCACAGACATGAGGATTGGCATTGTGGGCGCCACCGGCCAGGTCGGCGGCGTCATGCGGCAGGTGCTGGCGGACCGGCGGTTCCCGGCGGAACAGGTACGGTACTTCGCCTCGGCGCGCTCCGCCGGTCAGGTGCTGCCCTGGGGCGACACCGACGTGACCATCGAGGACGCGTCGACCGCGGACTACCGGGGACTGGACATCGTGCTCTTCTCCGCCGGTAAGGGGACATCGCGCGAACTCGCCCCACGGGTCGCGGAGGCCGGCGCGGTGGTGATCGACAACTCCTCGGCCTGGCGGATGGACCCCGAGGTGCCGCTGGTGGTGGCGGAGGTCAACCCCCGGGCCGCGGCCGTACGCCCGAAGGGCATCATCGCCAACCCGAACTGCACCACGATGGCGGCGATGCCGATCCTGCGCCCGCTGCACGAGGAGGCCGGGCTGGTCAGCCTGGTCGTCGCCACGTACCAGGCGGTCTCCGGTGCCGGCCTGTCCGGCGTCGCAGAGCTGGACGAGCAGGTACGCAAGGTCGCCGAGCAGGCCAGCGGACTGACCTTCGACGGGTCGGCGGTCGACTTCCCGACCCCCCGCCAGTTCAGCCAGCCGATCGCGTTCAACGTGCTCCCGCTCGCCGGCTCGATCGTCGACGACGGGTCGGACGAGACCGACGAGGAGCAGAAGCTGCGCAACGAGAGCCGCAAGATTCTCGACATCCCCGGGCTGCTGGTCTCCGGGACCTGCGTACGGGTGCCCGTGTTCACCGGCCACTCGTTGCAGATCAACGCCCGGTTCGCCCGGCCGATCAGCCCGCAGCGTGCGGTGGAACTTCTCGCCACGGCGCCGGGTGTGGCGCTGGAGCAGGTGCCGACCCCGTTGAAGGCGGCCGGTCAGGACCCGACCTACGTGGGTCGGATCCGGGCGGACGAGACCGTCGAGCACGGCCTGGCCCTCTTCTGCTCCAACGACAACCTGCGCAAGGGAGCCGCCCTCAACGCGGTTCAGATCGCCGAACTGCTGGCCGGAACGCCGGCCTGAGTGGCGTACGCCGACGGGTCGCCGGTCAGTGTCGCCCGGCGACCGGCCCGGAACAGGGGAGGAAGACATGGCTGACGACCGTTTCGACGAGGCACTGCTCGACCTGCTGGGCAGCCGACCGTACGGGGTGCTGGCGACCATCAAGCGCGATGGCCAACCCCAGCTCTCCAACGTCGTCTACCACCTCGACCGGGAGCAGGACCTGATCCGGGTCTCGGTCACCGACGGCCGGGCCAAGACGGCCAACCTCCGGCGGGACCCGAGGGCCAGTCTGCACGCCACCTCGCCCGACGGCTGGGCGTACGTGGTCGCCGAGTGCGGTGCCGAGCTGGCGCCACCGGCCACCGACCCGTACGACGCCACGGTGGAGGAACTGGTCGACCTCTACCGCGCCGTCAGCGGTGAACACCCGGACTGGGACGACTACCGGCGGGCCATGGTGGCCGATCGGCGGCTGGTGCTCCGGTTGACCGTCAGGCGGGTCTACGGCATCCCGCCCCGGAGCTGACGTCCGGACCGTCAACCGCCGGGGGATATTGCCGGAATGCTCTCTTGCCGCCCATCATGGTCGTAGGAATGCTCTCTTGTCGTTGATCGGCGATTCGGGCGCGATTCCGCTCCTACCATCAGGCAATGGTGCATCTCGATGCGATCCGATCCGCCGCCCGGTCACTCACTCCGATGTGGACCGATCGGATCGGTGAACTTGTCTCGTACGAATCACCGCCCGGAGCGCTGCCCCAGCTGAACGCCTGCGCCGATCTGCTCGCCGGCTGGGGCGAGACGATCCTCGGCCGTCCCGCCCAGCGGGTGCTCCGCGACGGTCTACCCCACCTGCTCTGGCCCGCCGAGCGGCAGAAGGTGTTGCTGCTCGGACACTTCGACACCGTCTGGCCCGAGGGCACCATCCGGGAGTGGCCGTACCGGGTGCGGGACGGGATCGCCACCGGTCCGGGGGTGTGCGACATGAAGGGCGGCATCGTCCAGCTCTTCGCGGCGCTGTCCCTGGTGACCGACCCCTCCGACGTGGGCGTGCTGCTCACCTGCGACGAGGAGACCGGCTCGACCACCTCGCGTGCGCTGATCGAGGAGCAGGCCCGGCGCTCAGGCGTGGTGCTGGTCTGCGAACCGTCCACGGAGGACGGAGCGCTCAAGGTGGCCCGAAAGGGAGGGTCGGTCTACCGGGTCGAGGTCCGGGGTCGGGCCGCGCACGCCGGGGTGGAGCCGTTCCGGGGCATCAACGCCACCATCGAGCTGGCCCACCAGGTGCTGGCCGTACAGGCGCTGGCCTCCGTACCGGACGGTACGACGGTGACGCCGACCGTGGCCAGCGCCGGCACCACCACGAACACGGTGCCCGAGTCGGCGACCTTCTGCGTCGACGTACGGTCCTGGAGCCGGGCCGAACTGCACCGGGTGGACCGGATGATGCACCGCCTGGTGCCACGGCTGGCCGAGGCCGGGCTGACCCTGGGCGGGGGCCTCAACCGGTACCCGATGACCCAGGCGGTGGCGCTGCCGCTGCTCGCGCTCACCCGGTCCGCGGCCGTCGCGATCGGCCTGGAACCACCGGTGGGTGTCTCCGCCCCCGGCGCCTCGGACGGGAACTTCACCGCCGCGCTCGGCGTGCCCACCCTGGACGGACTCGGCGCGGTCGGCGGATATCCGCACGGCCGGGGCGAGTACATGGACCTGCGGCGGGTGCCGGAGCGGGTGGCGCTGCTGACCGCACTGGTCGAGCGGCTGCTTGCCGGCCCGCTGCCGCCGCACCTCCCGCCCGCCGCGCTGGACACCCCGGCCGGACCCGGATCACCGGCACCGCTCGACGCGCCGGCCGGAGCCGGATCGCCGTCACCACTCGACGCGCCGAGCCTGCTCGACCCGCCGGCCCGGCACGGTTCGCCGGTTGCGCGGGACGTCCCGGCGGGACACGACGTGCCGGCGGGGCAGCCCGGCTGAGCGCCCCGGCCGGGGACACAGAGGCGCGTACCGGCGGTTTCGTCCGGCGACACCCGCCCGCCGGATCGTGCCGGAACCCGTCCGTCTGCCTAGGATCGGAGCACCAACTGCTGTCCGCCGCTCCGGGTCCGGCGGACCGGGCCGACGCCTCGGCGACCGGCTCGCCGAGCGCACCCGGCGAAGGTGGGCGCGGGTATGACCGGCACAGCCGAACTTCCAGTGGAGCAAGCCGTCGGTCCCCGGTTCGGGGTCGAGGAGGAGTTCCTCGTGGTCGATCCGGAGACCCGGGAGGCGGTTCCGCAGGCAGAGGCGGTGCTGCGGCGGGCAAAGGCGGAACTCGGCGAACGGATCGGTGGCGAGATCACCACGTTGCAGGTCGAGACCAAGACGACACCCTGCCACGACGTGACCGAACTGCACCGGCAACTGGTCGAGGGGCGGGCCGTACTCGGGGTCGCCGCCGGGGCCGAGGGACTGCGGGTGGTGGCGAGCGGCAGCGCCGTGCTCGGCGACGTCGTACCGCCGCCGATCGTCTCCGGCGAGCGCCCGGCCAGGGGTACGGCGACCTTCCGGGGCCTGCACGACGAGGTGGCCATCTGCTCGGTGCACGTGCACGTCGAGATGCCCGACCGGGACCGGGCGGCGCTGGTCAGCAACCACCTGCGGCCGTACCTGCCGGTGCTGATCGGGTTGACCGCGAACTCGCCGTACTGGGCGGGGCGGGACACCGGGTACGCGAGCTGGCGCACCATCGCCTGGCACCGGTGGCCGGTCGCCGGGCCGCCGCCGTACTTCACCTCGGCCGAGCACTACGACCGGGTGGTGGACACCCTGCTCGACGCCGGTGCCCTGGTCGACCTCGGCACCCTGTTCTGGGACATCCGGCTGTCGGCACACCTGCCCACCCTGGAGATCCGGGTCGCCGACGTGCCGATCACCGCCGAGGAGTCCGCGCTGTTCGCCGCCCTGGTCCGGGCGCTGGTCGTACGCGTCGGCACGGAGGTCGACCGGGGCGAACCCGGACCGGTGGTCCCGCCCGAACTGCTCCGGGTGGCCTACTGGCGGGCCGCCCGCGACGGGCTCGCCGGACACGGGGTCGACCCGCTCACCGGCGAGCTGCGACCGGCGGTCGACCTGGTCGACCGGCTGTTCCGGTACGTCCGACCGGTGCTGGCCGAACACGGCGACCTGCCGCTGGTCACCCCCTGGCTGGACCGGCTCCTCGGCTCCGCCGCCGACGGTGCGGTACGGCAGCGCCGGGCGGCGGCGCGGCGCGACCGGCTCACCGACGTGGTCGACGAACTCGTCGCGCAGACCGTCCCGGAGCTGGTCAACGCCGACTGAGCACGCTCGCGGTGGGCAGCGGAGCCGGTCCGGGTGACCCTTGTGAGGTACGGCCATACACCCCGGGGAGGCGTGGATGAGCACCCAGCAGGCTGAAACGAAACTGGTCCAGACGGCACGGCGACCGCCGGTCGAGATGGTCCGGACCGCACGGGCGTACGCGGAGCAGATGGTCGCCCGCCGCTCGGTCCGCGACTTCTCCGACGAACCGGTCCCACCGGAGGTGATCGAGGCGGCGGTGTCGGCCGCGGCGAGCGCACCGAGCGGCGCCAACCTGCAGCCGTGGCGGTTCGTGGTGCTCACCGACCCGGCCCGCAAGCGGCTGCTGCGGGATCGCGCCGAGGCGGAGGAGCGGGACTTCTACGACCATCGGGCCACCGAGGAGTGGCTGAGCGCCATCGCCCCGATCGGCACCGACTGGCGCAAGCCGTTCCTCGAGGTCGCCCCGGTGGTGATCGTGGTGTTCGAGGTGCACCGGGGCGGGGAGGACCCCAAGCCGTACTACGTGAAGGAGTCGGTCGGGATCGCGGTGGGGATGCTGATCAGCGCGCTGCACCTGGCCGGGCTGGCGACGCTGACGCACACCCCCAGCCCGATGCGTTTCCTCAACGAGGTCTGCGAACGCCCGGCGCACGAGCGCCCGTACCTGGTGCTGCCGGTGGGTTACCCGGCCGACGGCGCGCGGGTGCCGGAGCTGACCCGCAAGCCGCTGGCCGAGGTGATGATCGAACGGTGAGTGGGATCAGCGCAGTTGCGCCTCCGGTACGGCGACCTCGGCACTCAGGTGGGCCTGGAAGAACGCGTGCAGCGGAGCCACGTGCCGGTCCGGGCGGGTCCAGTGGGCGAGCAGGTCCTCCAGCAGGTGCCGTTCCTCGACGATCGAGCCGTTGCGGTACCGCCGTACGACGGGGTGGATGAAGGCACTCTCCGCGGCCCGGTCCGGTGACGGGTGCCGCTCGATCGCGAACACGTCCGAGTAGTCGTCCCGGCCCCACCGCAGGGTGACCGTGTAGAAGTGCGACGAGTCGCCGAACCGCTGCACCGCGTAGTCCTCGGGCAGGTCCTGGTAGTGCCGGAACTCGCCGGTCCGCTCGTCGCGTACCAGCACGTCGCAGAGGTACTCGAACTGGGTCCACAGGGCGGAACTCCAGTTCAGCCGCTCCAGCGTGAGCGAGGTCAGTTCCTTGGGCTCGGCCGGCAGCACGTCGTAGGGCAGCGGCACCTTCTCGTACGACTCCCGGAGCAGGCGGGTGAGCGTACGGAGGTTGTAGCGGAAGCCGTCGATGAAGGCCGACGACGCGCGCTTGAAGTCCCTGGCCTGGGCGATGGTCCCGGCGAAGTAGAGCCCCGGCACATTGGTCGACTGCCAGTCCGGGCCGGTCGCCGGCATCCGCCCGTTCGGAGCCAGCTCGGGGCGGCAGTTCGGGGCGAACACCGAGGTGTCCATCACGAACCCGGTGCAGCGGATCACCGAGTCGTACTCCAGCAGCTCCCGCTCGCCGTCGGCGTGGGTGTAACTGATCTCGACCTCGTACGCGTCACCCGCCGGGCGGATCACGTCCACCGTGCAGTCGAGCACCGAGTGCAGGGTCTTGAACTGGTAGCTGTCGAGCAGCGCGCCGTAGTGGGTCCGTACGTTGCCGGGGTGTTTGGTGTTCCAGGCGAGCTGGAGCGGTCGGGGGCTGGCCAGGTGCACCATCGCCGCGTGGCCGAGGATCGCCGACGCCGTCTCGAACGCCGAGTTGCCCTTGCCGAGGATGAGCACCCGCTGGTCGGCGAAGGCGGCCGGATCGGTGTCGACGTCCTCGTACCCGATCGCGTGCTCGATCCCGTCGATCTGCGGTACGTAGGGCGTGGCCCACCCGGTGGCCACGATGACACAGCCGGCCCGGATCACCCCCCGGCTCGTACGGACCAGGAAGCCGGTGTCGCCCTCGACCCGCTCGATCCGTTCGACGGGTTCGTCGAACCGGATCGCGAGGCGGTGTTCGCGCTGGAAGTCGTCGAGGTAGCGGACCAGGTCGTCGGCGTGCGGGAAGTAGTCGCTGCTGTAGTGCGGGAAGTGCAGCTCGGGCTTGTCGTTGAGCAGGGAGTTCCAGTCCCAGCGGAGTCGGATCTCGGGGTCGTTGCTGCGGGTGTGCACCTTGTTGAGGGAGATCAACCGGCGGTGTCGGGGGTAGTGCCGGAAGAAGTGCGCGGGCGCCGGCTCGCGTTCGAGCGTGACGTAGTCCGCGCCCACCTGTTGCAGGTAGTAGCTGAGCTGGATCCCGGCCGGGCCGCCACCGACGATCACGTACTGGTGCTGTTCCGGTTCCGGTTGCGTCGTGCGGGCTGGGTCGGTTGGCCGGTGCTCGTAACGCTGCTCGCTGGTCCGGATCTCGGGCACGCCGTCATCCTCCTGTTGCTCACCGTCAGAGATCGACCATGGATGATCCGATCGAGCCTGTCAAACGGTGGCTGGGAAGGCCCCTTCCCACCCAAAAAGCGATAACAAGGGGCCCTTCCCTCCCTTTCAGGCGGGCGCTGTTTAATACCGATCATGAGTACGGACACAAGCGCTGACCTGCGAGTTGGCATTCTCGGTTACGGCATCGGTGGCCAACGTTTCCACGCCCCGCTGGTGGCGGCGACGCCCGGCCTGTCGGTGGCGGTGATCGTCACGGGTGACCCCGAGCGGGCCGCTCGGGCCAGGGCGGACTATCCACAGGCGCAGGTGGTACCCACCGCCGACGACCTGTTCGCGGTCGCCGGGTCGCTGGACCTGGTGGTGGTGAGCACACCGAACCGGACCCACGTGCCGCTCGCCCTGCGGGCCATCGAGGCGGGGCTCCCGGTGGTGGTCGACAAGCCGTTCGCGCCGACCTCGGCGGACGCCCGACAGGTTCTCGACGCGGCGACACGGGCCGGCGTCGGGCTGACGGTGTTCCAGAACCGGCGGCTGGACTCGGACTTCCTGACCGTACGGGGGGTGCTGGCGTCGGGGCGGCTCGGCAACGTCTACCGCTTCGAGTCGCGGTACGACCGCTGGGTGCCGACGCCGAAGGAGAACTGGCGCGAGTTCGGCGACCCGGCCGAGGCCGGCGGGCTGCTGTACGACCTCGGCGCGCACATCGTCGACCAGGCGCTGCAACTGTTCGGCCCGGTCGCCGAGGTCTACGCCGAACTCGACCGCCGCCGCCCTGGGGTGCAGGTCGACGACGACACCTTCGTCGCGCTGCGGCACGTCAACGGGGTTCGTACGCACCTCTGGGCGTCGGCGCTGGCCGGCACCCGCAACCCGCGCTTCCGGGTCCTGGGCGACCAGGGCACCTTCACCAAGTACGGGCTCGACGTGCAGGAGCCGCAGGTGCTCGCCGGCACCCGCCCCGGTGACCCCGGCTGGGGCGTCGAGCCGGCGGAGAACGCCGGAGTCCTGGGCGTGAACGACGAGGTCGAGACCGTACCGACCGAGATCGGGCGGTATGAGGAGTTCTACGCCGAGGTTCGGGATGCCCTCCTGGGCCGGGGCGGGTTCCCGGTCGACCCCGCGAGCGCGGTGGAGGGGCTGCGGGTGATCGAGGCGGCGTACACCTCCGCGACCGAGCGCCGGGTTGTCCTGCTCGACCACTGAGCGCGCCAACCGGTCGGGTTCCCTCTGTTACCCGGCGGCGGTCGCGGGTAGACGGCAACCGCCGACAGAGAGAGGAGCACCATGACGACCGTCGGAGAGTTCATGACGACCCGGTTGGTGACCATGGACGGCACCGACACGCTCACCGCCGCGGCCCAGGAGATGCGGGACAGCGCCATTGGCGATGTGATCGTGACCAGCGGGGACGCGGTGATCGGCATCGTCACCGACCGTGACATTACGGTACGCGGGGTGGCAGATGGGCTGGATGTCGGCAGTGCGACGCTCAGCCAGATCCTGAGCCACGACGTCGTCACGGTGACCCAGTACGACGACGCCGTGGCAGCCGCCGACCTGATGCGGACGTACGGCGTACGGCGGCTGCCGGTGATCGAGGAGGGCCGCCTGATCGGGTTGGTCTCGCTCGGAGACCTGGCCGTGGAGCGGGAGCCGCAGTCCGTTCTCGCCGACATCAGCGCCGACGACCCGAACAACTAGGGCGGCACGGAACCACCCGCACCAAGAACGACAGGCCGTGACCGCGCTGATCCCCGTACCGGGCTCGGCGCGGTCGCGTCTCCCGGCTACCACGCGACGATCTTGCAGTTGTGGTGGCGCACAAATCCGGATGAGTGTCCTGAATCTGGGCGCCACAACTGCAAGATCGACGAGGGAATGTGGCCCGGGTGGGGCGGGGTGCGGGTGTGACGGGGGTGGGGTGAGGGGGGCAACCTCATCCTTTGGGGAGGATGCCCGGCCACCGGGGTGTGCGCGACGCTGCGGGGACGTGGGCTACTCGGGCAGCACGGAAGAGGGGGACCGATGGCAGATCCGACCGCCGACTTCTTCGACGGCCTCGGCCATCGCGGGCCGGAGCCGATGCTGACGAGGGTCCGGGGCACGGTCCGGTTCGACCTCGGGCACCGGGACGGGACCGACCACTGGGTGCTGGTGATGAGCGAGGGGAACATCAGCGCGAGTCGTGGGGAACGTCCGGCGGACTGCGTGGTCAGCACCCAACTCCAGTTCTTCGACCGGGTGACCATGGGCGAGGCGAATCCGATCGCGGCCCTGCTGCGCAACGAGATCACGGTCGAGGGCAACCTGCTGCTGTTCCACTACTTCCAACGCCTCCTACCCGGTCCTCCGGGCGCACGCGACCCCCGTGAGCTGGTCCAGGAGAGGCGGCAGAAGTGACGGACCTGGTGAGCATCCTCGACGGCAACACCTTCCTGGTCAGCGACAGCCGGGGCGACATCGACCCGTCGCCGACGTTCCCCACCGGCCTGTTCTCGTTCGACACCCGGTTCCTGTCCCGGTGGGAGCTGACCATCGACGGGGAACGGCTCAACCCCCTGTCCATCGACGACCTCCAGTACTACGAGACCCGGTTCTTCCTCGTACCGGGGGAGCCGACGCACTACGTCGACGCGAAGGTGTCGGTGGTCCGCCAGCGGACCATCGGCGGCAGCTTCGACGAGCAGCTCACCGTCCTGAACCACCAGGGCGAACCGGTCGAGCTGACCATCCGGATGGAGGTCGGGTGCGACTTCGCCGACCTGTTCGAGATCAAGGACGTGAAGGAGAAGGTCGGTGCGGCGCAGGCGTACGTCGAGGAGGGGCGGCTGCGGCTCAGCTACCGCCGGGACACCTTCCGGCGCGAAACCTTCATCACGTCGACCACCCCGGCCGAGATCGACGAGCACGGGCTGACCTTCCGGGTACGGATCGAGGCGCACGCGGAGTGGACCACCAACCTGCACGTCGAGACCATGGTGGAGGGCGCCGGTGGGCGCGACCTGCGACTCGGACTGATCAACCACACCAGCCGGATCAAGACGGAGATGCAGAGCGACCTCGCCGAGTGGATCGGACGGGCGCCGAAGCTCGCCTGCGACTGCGAGCCGCTGGGTGACACGTACGAGCGCAGCCTGGCCGACCTCGCCGCGCTGCGGTACACCCCGCTCGCCTTCGAGACGAAGGTGCCGACCGCCGGCCTGCCCTGGTTCATGACCCTGTTCGGCCGGGACAGCATCTTCACCTGCCTGCAGTCGCTCCCGTTCACCCCGGAACTCGCCGGGCCGACGTTGCAGATCCTCGCCGTGAAGCAGGGCACCAAACTGGACGACTTCCGGGACGAGGAGCCGGGCAAGATCCTGCACGAGCTGCGGTACGGGGAGTCGGCGGCGTTCCAGGACCAACCGCACTCGCCGTACTACGGTGCCGCCGACTCGACGCCGCTGTTCGTGATCCTGCTGGACGAGTACGAGCGCTGGACCGGGGACGTGGAACTCGTTCGTAACCTGGAGCAGGAGGCGCGTGCCGCCCTGCGCTGGCTCGACTCGTACGGCGACCTCAGGGGCGACGGTTACCTCTGGTACGAGCGCCGCAACACCCGCAACGGGCTGGAGAACCAGTGCTGGAAGGATTCGTTCGACGCCATCTCGTACCGCGACGGGAGGCTGCCGTCGTTCCCCCGGGCAACCTGTGAGCTACAGGGTTACGCGTACGACGCGAAGATGCGCGGGGCCCGGTTGGCCCGCCGGGTCTGGCACGACCCGGTCTTCGCCGACCGGCTGGAGCGGGAGGCGGCGGACCTGAAGACCCGGTTCAACCGGGACTACTGGGTGGAGGACGGCGAGTACTACGCGTTGGCGTTGGACGCCGAGGGCGGTCAGGTCGACGCGTTGTCGTCGAACATCGGCCACCTGCTCTGGAGCGGGATCGTCGACGAGGACAAGGCACCGAAGGTGGCCGCGCACCTGCTGGGGCCCCGGCTCTTCTCCGGCTGGGGCGTACGCACCCTGGCGGAGGGGGAGGGACGGTACAACCCGGTCGGATACCACGTCGGTACGGTCTGGCCGTTCGACAACTCGTTCATCGCCTGGGGACTGCGCCGGTACGGGTTCGACGAGGAGGCCGGAAGGATCGCCGAGGCGATCATCGACGCGTCGCAGTACTTCCGGGGCCGGCTGCCCGAGGCGTTCGCCGGCTACGACCGGGTGCTGACCAAGTACCCGGTGCAGTACCCGACCGCGTGCAGCCCGCAGGCGTGGTCGACGGGTACGCCGATGCTGCTGCTCCGGGTCATGCTGGGACTCGAACCGCACGATGAGCACCTGGTGGTCGACCCGGCCCTGCCGCGCGGGATGGGCCGGTTGGAACTGCTCGACATTCCCGGCCGGTGGGGCAAGATCGACGCCTTCGGTCGCGGCCGGGTCGACATCCACCACGAGCAGGAGGTGGTCGACCTGGAAAGCGACCGGTCGAACGAGCCACTGATGCAGGCGTTGCCGGACAGCAACGGCTGACCCCGCCCGGATCCGCGCAGCCGGCCGTCAACTCCAGCTACGGTCGGGGTTCCGGCCGGCGCTCAGCGGGCGCTCGCTCCAGCGCACGAACCGCTCGGCGAGTTCCTCGTCGGTCAGCGCCGGCAACTCCTCCCGGGCCTGCCGCAGCAACAGGTGCAACTGGTTCTCGAGCCCGATCGGATTGCCCTGGTAGAGGTATTTCAACTGTCGCTTGCGGACGATGCACGGCCATTCCTGTCCGCAGGCGCGACACGACCAGTCGGGGCGGGCGGCTACGTGGATCGCGGGTCCGTCAGTCACCGTGGCGTTCCCGGGGGCGGCGATACGACTCGTTCGTTTCCTGCGTGCCCCGTACGTAGCAAACGCTGTGCTGGCGCTGCCAGTCCCGCAGCGCGGTCTTCATCATCGCGGCCTCCTCTCGTGCGCTCGCCAGTTCCTGGTACAGCACCGCCAGGTCCACCTCGACCAGGTCGAGGAACTCGCGTACCTCACCCGGCGCGTAACCGCGCCGGCCGAGCCCGGTCGGGTTGAATCTCTTTCTTCGTACGTCCCTGGGGGTCAGGAGGGCACTGCCCCGTGGGCGGCGAATCGTGTCGCGCGCGTCCTCCATGGCCCTCATCCCGATCCCATTGACGTGTCTGACGTGGGTCAAACGGAAACTGGCAGGTTGCCGTGACGGTAACCGCTGTCGCGTCCCCACTCGTAAGACAGTCGTATTTCCGGCAGTTACGTCGCGCCGTCACGACCGTTGTCGTCGGTCGCCGGCTGGGCCGCGGTACGCAACCGACCGCGCCCGAACGCGTCGATCCGCCCCCATCGGCCGGGTATGCCGAGCAGTTCGATCCGACCCAGGCTGGCCGGCACCGCGGGCCGTACGGTCAGCCCGTCCTCCTGGGGTTCGAGCCCGAGCATCGTACGGAGCAGCAGCAGTGGCGCCCCGGCAGACCAGGCCTGCGGGCTGCACGCGGTCGGGTACTGCACCGGATAGGTGGTGAGGTCCCGGTCGTAGCCGGCGAACGCCTCGGGCAGCCGGCCCTGGAAGTACTTGGCCGCGTCGATGATGCTCTCCGCGATCCGGGCCGACTCCTCGGTGAACCCGTACTTCGCCAGGCCGGCGGCGATGATCGAGTTGTCGAACGGCCAGACCGTGCCGACGTGGTAGCCGAGCGGGTTGTACCGGCCGTTGCCCTCGGCGAGCGTACGGACACCCCAGCCGGAGAACATCGCCGGACCGAGCAGGTGCCGGGCCACCATCGGTGCCTTGTCCTCGTCGACGATCCCGCTCCAGAGCAGGTGGCCCATGTTCGAGGCGAGCCCGTCGACCTGCCGGCCGTCACCGTCGAGCGCGAGCGCGTAGTACTCCCCGTCCTCCACCCAGAAGTCGCGGTTGAAGCGCATCTTCAGGTCGGCTGCCTCCCGCTCCAACCGGTCGGCGAGCACGGGGTCGTCCCAGAACTTCCGGGCCATCCGGGCGCCCCGGATCTTCGCGTCGTAGGCGTACCCCTGGATCTCGCAGGTCGCCCGGGGGAAGCTCGGCAGGGTGCCGTCCCGGAAGCAGATGGCGTCCCAGGAGTCCTTCCAGCACTGGTTCTCCAGCCCGTTGCGGGTGTTGCGGCGCTCGTACCAGATGTAGCCGTTGCCCACCAGGTCGCCGTAGCTGTCGATCCAGGACAGTGCCAGTCGCGCCTCGTCGGCCAGTTCGCGTACGAGTGCGGTGTCGCCGCTCCAGCGTTCGTACTCGTCGAGCAGGATCACGAACAGCGGGGTCGAGTCGGCCGCACCGTAGTACGGCGAGTGCGGCTGCTCCTCGAACGCGGCCGACTCGCCGTACCGGATCTCGTGCAGAATCTTTCCGGGCTCCTCGTCGCGGAGGTTGTCCAGCCTGGTGCCCTGGAGGTCGGCCAGGGTACGCAGGGTGGACGGGGCGATCTCCGGGATGAACGGCAGCGTCTGCAGGCAGGTGATCATGCTGTCCCGGCCGAACAGGGTCATGAACCAGGGCAGGCCGGCGGCGGGCAGCTTCTCCTTGCGCAGGAGACCCGTGTAGCGCAACGCGGCCAGGTCGGTGATGCTGCGTTCGTACGAGTCGTTCAGCGGCTCGCAGTCGCAGGCCAGATGCGGCGCCCGGGCCATCCACTCGTCCAGGCGGCGCTGCACGTCGGGGCGTCCCCGTCCCCGTTCGGACGTCGGGAGTTCCGCCGCCGCCGACTCGTCCGCGCTCGGGAAGAGGGTGACCACCCGCAGTACGGTGGTCCACTTCCCGTGCGGCTCGATCCGGATCCGGAACGTCATGCCCTGCTCGTCGATCTCGGCCTCGTGGCTCGCCGAGATGACCGTCTCGCGGTAGAAGGCGTCCCGCCGGTAGCTCAGCCGCAGCGTGCCGTCCTGCACCCGAGTGGTGATCACACCGCGCTTCGGCAGCAGGTTCTTGATCTCGAACAGGTCCGCGAAGTCGCTGCCGATCTCCATCCGCACGGTGAAGTCGACCGCCTCCTCCTGGTGGTTCAGTACGGTCAACCGCTCCTCGAAACCACCGCCGACCGTACGTTTCCGGATCACCGACGCCTTGGCGTCGATGTAGTGCGTCGGCTCGCCCGGAGCGAGGAAGAAGCTGGTCTGGAAGTACCGCAGGTCGTCGACGGAGAGCGAGTGCAGGTGCTCGCCGTTGATGGTCAGCTCCCAGCGCGCGATGAACCGGGTGTCGAGCGCGAACAGACCCGTCGGGAAGCTGGGCGAGGGGTCGATGTCGCCGTTGCGGCTGCTCACCACGAAGGTGGCGCCGTCGAGGATGCTGACCGGCTCGGTCACCGGGTGTCCCGCTCCCGGACCATCCGGCGCGGGTCGACCGCGCCCGGTGCGGCGGGAAAGAACCGGCGGAACATCATCAGCAGCGGGATGTCACCGTCGAGCACACACTCGGTACGGATCATCGCGGAGATGACGTTGGCCTGGCCGGTGGTGAAGCGGTCGAACAGTTCGCTCTCGACGTGCACCACACAGTCGGCGTCCCGCAGGTCCGGGGAGACCGAGATGTTGCCGTGGTGCATGGCGACAAACCAGTGCTCGATCTCCGTACCGTGTCGCAGGTCGAAGCGGAGCGTGCCGTGGGCCCGCTTGGGCAGCAGGTCGGGTGCGCGCTCGCCGAGACCGTGGAAGAAGCTCGTTGTCACCTCGCCCATACGCGTACTCCTCCTCGTACGAAGAAGCATCACCCCGTACGCGGGGCGGGCACATCACCCGGAGGAGGTGAACTCCGTACCCCCGGCCCGGCGCCCACGGAGCAGGAGCAGGCCGCTGGCCAGGGCGGCGGCGACGGGAGCGAGCACGAATCCCACGGTGACCCGCCCGCTCGTGTCGAGCAGGGCGCCGTTGACCGCCGCGCCACCGGCGCTGCCCACGGAGAAGGCGGTGGCCGCCCAGGCGAACGCCTCGGCGACCGTGCCCACGGGGGCGACCCGGTCGATCGCCACGAACGCGACGGTGAGCAGCGGCGGGAGCGCGAGCCCGCTGACCGCCATCAGGACCAGCATCGCGGGCGGGGCCGGGGTGAGGAGCAGGGGCACGTATCCGGCTGCGAAGACCGCTGTCGCCCGGGGCAGGGTGGCGTGCCGGCGCAGGCCGGTGAAGCGTACGTAGAGCAGGCCGCCGGCCAGCGCCCCGGTGGCCTGGGCGGCGAGCAGCCAGCCGGCCCAGGAGCGGGCACCGGACGCCTCGGCGTACGCGGTGGCGGCCACCGTCACGCTGCCCACCCCGGCACCGACCAGCACCAGCGTGCCGAGGATCAACCGCAGCCGGGCGGCGCGCAGCGGACCGGCCCAGTGGCGTACGGCCGGCTCGCCCCGCCACCGGCGGACCGCACCGGTGGTGGCGAACCAGGCGGTGCCGGCGGCCTGGAACAGTGCGGCGGCGGCCAGGCCACCGGACGGGCCGACCAGGCCGACCGCGGCGAGGGTGACCACCGGGCCGAGGATGAAGATCGCCTCCTGGACCGCGATGTCCAGCGTGTACGCGGTCTGCACCTGGTGGGCCGGGAGCAGGTCGCGCCAGAGCACCCGCAGGCATGACTCGAACGGCGGTGCGCCCGCCCCGGCCAGCGCGGCGGCGAACACGGTGACCGGGAGGTTGACATGCGCGGCGGTGAGCGCGAAACCGACCGTGGAGACGACCATGGCCAGCCACAGCACCGGCGGTTGGCGCCACCGGTCGGCGACCCGGGCGAGCATCGGCTGCCCGACCGCCATGCCGGCGGTGTACGCGCCGACCAGCAGCCCGGCCACGGTCAGCGTCATCGTCTCGCGGGCGAAGATCAGCAGGGCGAGGGGCGCGGCACCGAGCGGGATCCGGCCGAGCAGGCTGGCCGCCAGTACCCGTGCGGTCTGCGGCGCCCGGAGCACGGCCAGCGCGGACGTGTCGGCGGATGACGCCGGTTCAGGGCCTGGCGCGTTCGCGGAGTCGGGGAATGGCGTGTTGGTGGACTCGGGATACGGCGTGCTGGCGGAGTTTTCGGGCATGACGGGTCGCTCCCGGAGCGGGGGAAGGGGCCGGACGGTGGTCGGTTCGGCGAACCTGTCAGGGAGCGAAGTCGGCGCGGTCGTGGTCGTTGCCGTACAGCGGCAGCGCGGGCGTGATCCAGCACCGGTAGGCGGCGGCGGTGGCGTCGAGCGGGATCACGCCCGCAACTGTATCGGTCGTGGCGGCTCAGCGGATGGGGCGCAACCTCAGGTGCGACCGCTGTCGGAGCCGGATCCCGGAGGCGAGCGCGACCAGGGCGGTGAGCGCCACCGCGAAGACGACCCCGTGCACCAGGCCACGGGTCAGGTACCCGCCGTCGGTGTGGTCGACCGCGTACGTGCCGATCTCCCGGCTGGCCCAGAACGGCAGGAACCGGGCGGCGGTGCCGGCCGGGTCGAGCATCATCTGCAACCCGAAGACGATCAGCAGGACCAGGGTGCCCTCCAGTTCGCGCGGCAGGACCGCGCTCAGCACCAGCCCGAACGGCGCCGCGGTGGCCACCGTGAGCAGCATGATCAGGGCGATCGCCCCGTACCGGACGTCGTGCTGGTCGAACCGGATGAGCAGGAAGTACGGCACCGAGAGCAGCAGGCCGACGACCCAGAGCGCGAGCAGCCGGCCCAGGTGCAGGTGGTACGCCCGGTAGCCGGAGAGCCGCAGCCGGGGTTCGATCTCACGGGCCGCGCTGCCGGCGAAGAGGGCGGCGGTGCTCAACGCCCAGCCCAGCCCGAGGCAGACGAACCGGATCGACTGGCCCAGGTGGTCGCCGCGCCGGCTCAGGTAGAACAGCAGCGGCAGCACCAGCAGGATCACCAGGACCGACCGCCGGCGCACCATCTCCCGCAGCGCCATTTCGGCGACCGTCAACAACTTGATCATTTTCGTCCCCCACCGCTCGGCCGATTCCGCCCGCTCATCCCGCCGCCGATCCGATTCGGCCCGCTCATCCGACTCGGACCGCTCACCCGACCGGCTGCCGGACCGGGCTCAGGTCGAGCACGGTGTCGACCCGGTCGAGCTGGTTGAGCAGGTGGGTGACCACCACGATCGCCTTGCCGGCCGCCCGCCATTCCCAGAGCTGGTGCCAGAAGTCGAGGTAGGTCCCCCGGTCGAAGCCCTGGTAGGGCTCGTCCAGCAGCAGCACGTCCGGGTCACCGAGGCCGGCCAGGACCAGGTTGAGCTTCTGCCGGGTGCCGCCGGAGAGGTGCCGGGCCTGGGTCGGCCCGGTCGGATCCCAGTCCAGCCCGGCGGCCTGCCGCCGGCCCGCCGACCGCGCGGTCTCGCGGCGCAGCCCACGGCCCGCGCCCACCAGCACAAAATGCTCCTCGGGTACGAGGAAATCGCTGGTCCCGCCCGACTGGGGGCAGTAGCCGACGGTCCCGTGCAGTTGTACCTGTCCCCGGTCGGGGCTGGCCAGGCCGGCGCAGATGCGCAGGAAGGTGCTCTTGCCGGAGCCGTTCGAGCCGACCACCGCCGCGATCTCGCCCGCCCGTACGGTCAGGTCCACGTCGGTCAGCACCCGGTGCCGGCGGTAGCGCTTGGTGATGCCGCGCGCCTCCAGCCGCACCTGACCGGGTGCGCCCCGGTAGACCCGAGGTTCGGCCGCGCCGACGCTGTCCGCCACCGCCGCCGCGTACGTCGCCGGTGGCCCGAACACCCGCAGCGGGGCCTCACCGCTGTCGCGCAGGTGGGTGGCCGCCTCGGCGACCACGTGCCCGGCCAGGTCCCGGTCGACGCCGTGCCGGCGCAACTCGCCAGCCAGCGCGGCCAGCCATCCCTCGTGGTTCACCGCTTGCTCGTGGCTCACCGCGTGCTCACCTCCCGCAGAATCGCGCCCACCCCGCCGCTGAACGTGGCCCAGTCGGCGGTGGTCTGGCGCAGCGTCTCGCCGCCCGCGACCGTGATCCGGTAGTACTTGCGGGCCGGGCCGGTCGTACCCTCCCGCCACTGGGCGCTGACCAGCCCGGTGCGCTGCAACCGCAGCAGGACCGGGTAGAGCGTGCCGCCCTGGATCGGCCCGACCCCGGCCGCGTTCAGCGACTGGGCCAGCTCGTAGCCATACGACTCGCGTCTGGCGAGCAGTGCCAGTACGCAGAGGTCGAGCACCCCGCGCAACCACTGCCCACGTCGCTCCTGATCCACGCCGCACAAGGTAGCACCCCTACCTACCTAGCCCCACAACCTAGCCCTCCCTCCCTCTCCCGCCCCAAGATCGGCGCTCTTGTAGAGAAAGAGGGCTAATCCGGGGCGGGATAGGCCCTCTTTCTCTACAAGAGGGGCCCGGGTTTCGGGGGAGGGGTGAGGGGTTGACAGGGGTTGGCAAGTGCTTGACAGTGGGTGTCAAGTGCTTGACGGGTGTTGTCAAGGAGGGAGGTGTTCGTGGTGCCGACTGATCGGAAACAGCTCGCGGAGCAGCTGGTACGGCTGCTCGACATCCGGCTGCTCGACCCGCTGGAGATCCTGCTCGACGGGGACGAGAGCGTGGAGGCACTCCGTACCGTGGTCCGGATCCGGGCGGTGACCTGGGCGGACCGGATCGTCGCCGGGGACGACCGGGAGGCCGTCGGCGTGATCATGCGGGTGGTGTCGACCCTCTACCCGGACGACGGACCGTTCGACCCGCCGCTGGACTGGTGGCGCACCCCGCTGGGGCGGGCGGTGAGCCGCCGGGTCGGTCACCCCACCGCCACCGCCATCTCGTACGCGGTGGCCGGCGCGATGCTCGGCATCACCCGCCAGGGCGTGCACGACCTGGTGAACCGGGGTCGGCTGACCCGTCACCCGGACGGCGGGGTGGTGCCCTCGTCGGTCCGGGACCGGCTGCTCCAACTCGACGGGCAAACCGAGCCCGTGCGCTCCTACGGGCAGACCGAGCCCGCGCGCTCCTACGGGCAGACCGAACCTGCTCGATCCGACCGGCAGGCCGGGCCTGCGCGACCCGAAGGGGAGGCCGATCGTGCGTGATCTGACGGTGGCGGGCGCGGATGTGCCGCTCGCGGTACGCGACTTCGGTGGGACGGGCTCGCCGGTTCTGCTGCTGCACGGGGCGGGAGGCACCCTGTCCGCGATGGACGAGCTGGCCGAGGGACTGCGGTCGGCGTACCGGGTGGTGGCGGTGGACCTGCGCGGACACGGCGGGTCCGGCGACGGGCCGTGGACCATGGACGCGGTCCTCGCCGACCTCGACGCGGTCGTGGCCGACCTGGGTCTGGACCCGCCCGCGATGGTCGGCTGGTCGCTCGGCGGGATGATCGCCACCGAGTGGGTGCGGCGGCATCCGGAGTGTCCGGCCGCGGTGAGCCTGGACGGCGTACCGCCGCCGATCCGTCCGGAACAGCTGGTCGGGCTCGCGCCCGAGCATGCGGCGGGCGAACTGGCCCGGCTGCACGCCGTCTTCGCCGAGATGAACGCCGGGATGGCCCGGTCGGGTGCCCGTCCCGGTCCGGAGACGGTCGAGCAGATGCGCCTGGCCATGGCGTCGTTCGACCTGGTCCCGGCGCTGCGGGCGGCGACCTGCCCGCTGTTGCTGGTGCTCGCCACGGCCAACATGCCCGCACAGGAGCCGTTCGGTGAGCTGTACGACGCGTACCGGCGGGGCACCTCCGCGGGGGTCGCCGAGGCTGCCGGTGCCAATCCGAAACTGCGGGTGGTCGAGTTGGCCGGGGCGACGCACGCCCTGGTCGCCAACCAGCCGAAGCGGGTCGCCGCCCTGGTCAGGGCCTTCCTCGCCGACCCGGCCGGCGAACCTCCGGACGACACGGATGGGGCGTGAGTTACGTCGTGGTGTGTTCCGGGTAACGTTTGACGATGCCAGAACTCGTGTACCCGCCCGTGATCGCGACCGCCAAGACGCTCTTCCGCGCGCTCGACCTGCGGCTGCGAGTGGAGGGCGGGCAGCACGTGCCCCGCTCCGGTGGCGCCGTGATGGCCAGCAACCACGTCAGCTACCTCGACTTCATCTTCTGCGGCCTGGGCGCCCAGCCGTCCCGCCGGCTGGTCCGTTTCATGGCCAAGCAGGAGGTCTTCACCAACCGGTACGCCGGCCCGCTGATGCGCGGCATGCGGCACATCCCGGTCGACCGGAACAACGGCGCCGGGTCGTACGCGACCGCGGTCAGCGCGCTGCGCGCGGGTGAGGTGGTCGGCGTCTTCCCCGAGGCGACGATCAGCCGGTCGTTCACGCTCAAGGGCACCAAGAGCGGGGTGGCCCGGATGGCCGACACCGCCGGGGTGCCGGTGCTGCCGGTCGCGCTCTGGGGCACCCAGCGGCTCTGGACCAAGGGTCGACCGAAGACCCTGACCCGGCGGCACACCCCGATCACCATCCTGATCGGCGAGCCGCTGGCGCCCGCCGACTTCGGCACCTCCGGCGCGCTTATGGCGGAACTGCGCCGGCAGCTCACCACCCTGATCGACCGGGCCCAGCGGGAGTACCCGGACCAGCCGGCCGGGCCGGAGGACACCTGGTGGCAGCCGGCGCACCTCGGCGGTTCGGCACCCACCCCGGAAGAGGCGGCGGAACTCGACGGCGAGACCCGTCGGCCCCGTCGGCCGAGCGTCGACCTGGTCGGGGAGGCCGAGCGCTGACCCCCGAAGGGCCGGATCAGGCCGGCTGGGTCCGGGGCTGGATCAGGTCCCACCGGTTGCCGTACAGGTCCTCGAAGACGGCCACCGAACCGTACGGCTCGTGCCGGGGCGGTTCGGCGAACCGTACGCCGGCCGCCGCCATCCGCCCGTGGTCACGCTCGAAGTTGTCCGTGTTCAGGAACAGGGCCACCCGCCCACCGGTCTGGTCACCGACCCGGGCGGCCTGCTCCGGCCCCGCCGCGCGGGCCAGGAGCAGCGCGGTCTCGGTCGAGCCGGGTGGGGCGACCACCACCCACCGGGTGCCGTCACCGCGCGGGGTGTCCTCGACCAGCCGGAAGCCGACCCGGTCGACGTAGAAGGAGATGGCCTCGTCATAGTCGCGGACGACGAGGGTAACCAGTCCGAGATGTGGCATCCCTTCATGATCGCCGGTCGCGCCGACGGGCCGGCGACGGGGGATCGGGGCAGATATCCGGCCGAATGCGGATTGGCGAGGATTCTTCGCGCCCGGTTTGGGTAGATGGCCGGATGCGATTGATTCGCGGTTGGCGCGGGGCGCGCCCGGCGGCGAGGCCGAACGGCGGCGCGCCGAGGCCGGCGACGTGGGACCCGTACGCGTCGGCGGGGGTTCCGTCCGAGCGTCGGCACGCTCTGCCGGAGCGGCCGGCACGGGTGGTGATCATCTCGGCCAGCGCGGGCGCCGGGCACGAGGGCGCGAGCCGCGAGCTGGCGCACCGGCTGCGGAGTCGGGGATTCGAGGTCGACTGTCGGGATCTGGCGGACATCTTCCCGTACGGGCTCGGCAAGCTCCTGCGGGGCACGTACCACGGGATGCTGAGCAGGTTCCCGTGGATCTACGGGTCGCTGTTCGCGATCGGCTGCAACTTCACCGGCGCCGGCCCGATCACCCGGGCCCTGCTCCGCCCGGTCCGGGCACAGGTGCGGCAGCTCGTCGGACCGGACACCAGGGCGGTGGTCTCGACCTACCCGATCGCCACCCAACTGCTCGGGCCGCTGCGCCGCAAGGGCCAGCTCGGCGTACCGGTGATCACGTACCTGACCGACTTCGCGGTCAACCCGCTCTGGGTCTCGCCCGGCGTGGACGTCTACTGCGCCGCGCACCCGACCAGCCGGGGTCAGGCCCGCGCGCTTGGTGCGACCGAGGTACGGGTGGTCGGCCGGCTCGTCTCGGCCGGCTTCGGTCCCGGTACGGCACAGGCCCGGCGACACGCCCGGGAACACTTCGGTCTGCCGGCACAGGGACGGCTCGCCCTGCTGGTCGCCGGCTCCTGGGGGGTGGGTGAGGTGGCCACCACCGCCGCCGAGATCGCCCGGACCGGAGTCGCCACCCCGGTGGTCGTCTGCGGACACAACGAGGCGCTCTACCGCCGGCTGCGCCGCCAGCGGGTGGCCCACGTCTTCGGCTGGGTCGACGACATGCCCGCGCTGCTGCAGGCCGCCGACGTACTGGTGGAGAACGCCGGTGGGCTGACCGCGCTGGAGGCGATGGCCAGCGGACTGCCGGTCGTCACCTACCGGCCGATCCCCGGTCACGGTCGGGCCAACGCCGTCACGATGGCGCAGGCCGGCATGGTGAGCTGGGTCCGTCGGGCCGAGGACCTGGGACCTGCCCTGGTGGAGCTGACCGACGGCGTACGCGGCCGTGAGCAGCGCGACGCCGGCCTGGAACTGTTCGAATCCGACCCGGCCCGGGTAGTGGCCGACCTCGCTCGGGGAGTGGAAGCGCTCTCGAACCCGTTGCCCCGGCCGTCGTCGCGTACCCGCGGCGGGCGCGGTCGCCGGGCCCGTCGGGCCGGGGTGCTGGTCTGCCTCGCGGTCGCCGCACTCAACTGGTACGCACACCACCACGCCCAGCAGCCGACGCCACCGGGACGACGCCGGTGATGTCGGGCCGACGCCGAGCGGGCTGATCCCATGCCCCTTCTCGCGATCGTGCTCGGCCTCGTCTCGGCACTGTTCTTCGCCTTCAGTTCGGCGCTCGAACAGCACGCGGCCAAGCAGGAGAAACCGACCAGGGCCGGCGACCCCCGGCTGCTGATCCGGCTGCTGCACCGGCCACTCTGGCTTTTCGGTGGCATCCCGGACGCGATCGGCACCGGCGTGCAGGCGGTTGCCCTCCGGTTCGGCCCGCTGGCGCTGGTCGAGCCGCTGCTGATGACCGGCCTGTTCATGGCGATCCCGCTGGAGGCGGCGCTGGAGAAACGCAAGCCGCACCACAAGGACCTCATCCTTGCGGGAGTGGCGATCGTCGGCCTGGCCACCTTCCTGGTCACCGCGAACCCGCGCGCCGGGGTCGAGCAGCCGTCGACCATGGCCTGGCTGGGCGTGGGTGTCGGGGCCGGTGGGCTGATCGCGATCTGCCTGCTCGGCGCGTGGCGCGCCCGGGAAGCGCACCGGGGCACCCTGCTCGGCATCGCCACCGGGCTCCTGTACGCGGTCGCCGCGGCGCTGCTCAAGACGATCAGCGAGGACCTGACCAGTAAACCGTGGATGTTGCTGGCCGACTGGCACCTGTACGCGTTGATCGTGGTCGGCGCGGGCGCGCTGATCCTGAACCAGAACGCGTACCAGAGCGGGCCGATCGCCGCGCCACTGACCGCTATCACGTTGCTCGACCCGTTCGGTGGAGTTGTCATCGGAGTAACCGCGTTCCACGAGACGCTCTCCACCGACGGTCCCCGACTGTTCATCGAAATCATCGCCGTGATCCTCATGATCGTCGGGATTTCGCTGGCCAGCACCACCCGGTCCAAGTAGCCCGGCGCGATCGGAACCTGAAACAGACTTCGCCGGCCTCACCGTCCAACCGGGTGAAGTTGGGTACGCTCAGTCACGACTACTTAGCGCGAGTGATGGGTTACTGACATCTGGTGCGGCGGTCCCGGCCGGCTCGCGTCGACAGGTGGACTCTGCGCGAGAGGCTGCATGTGCTCGAATTGACCGGCAACGTCTCCAGCCAGCCGCCCGGGGATCCAGCCGCCCGGCCGCCCGGGGATCCGTCCGCGCTGCGGCGGCTCCCGGACACCGCGCTGTCCGGTGAGAACTTCCCGGTTGCCCTGCGGATCCTGCCCGGAACCATCCGCCGGCACCTGCTGGCCCTGTACGGGTACGCCCGCTACGTGGACGACCTCGGCGACGAGCCCGTACCGGCACAGGGCCGGGAACCCGCCCGCGACCCGATCAGCGACCCACCCCGCGACCCCGGCAGCCCGCCGCCGCAGGACCCGAACAGTCCGCCCGCCCGCGACCCGGGCAGCCCACCTGCCCGCGACCCGATCAGCGTCCCGCCGCAGGACCCGAACAGCCCGCCCGCCCGCGACCCGGCACCCGGATCCCTGCGCACCGGGCCGTACGACACACCGGACGGGTGGTACGACACACCGGCCGCCCGGTCGGCGGCACTGCACCGGTTCGAGGACGAACTCCAGGCCATGTACGCCGGCCACCCGCCCACCCACCCGGTGCTGGTCGCACTCGCCCCGACGGTGGCCGACCGGGGGCTGCCGATCGAACCACTGCGCCGGCTCATCGCCGCCAACCAGCGCGATCAGGTGGTGCACCGCTACGACACGTACGACGAACTGGTCGACTACTGCCACCTGTCGGCCGACCCGGTCGGCGAGCTGGTGCTGCACGTCTTCGGGGCCCAGTCGCCCCGGCGGATCGCCCTGTCCGACCGCATCTGCACCGCCCTCCAGGTGGTCGAACACCTCCAGGACGTCGCGGAGGACTACCGCCGGGACCGGATCTACCTGCCCCGGACCGACCTGGACCGGTACGGCGTGGCGCCGGCCGACCTGGCCGCGCCGTACGCCGGTGACGGGCTCCGGGCGGTGATCCGGCTGCAGGCGGCACGCGCCACCGCCGCCCTGGACGACGGCGCACCGCTGGTCGGCGAGTTGCACGGCTGGGCCCGGTTGGCGGTCGCCGGCTACCTCGCCGGCGGACGGGCTGCACTGGCCGCACTGGCCCGCTCCGACCACGACCCGCTGAGCCGGGTACCCCGGCCGACCCGGGCCGGCACCGCCGGGCAGTGGCTCAAGACCCTGATCGCGAGGCCCGGATGACCGGCCCCGGCCGGATCGCCGGCTCCCCACTGGACCTGGCCTACCGGGAGTGCGAGCGGATCACCCGGACCGAGGCCCGGAACTTCTCGTACGGCATCCGCCTGCTCCGGCCCGAGCGGCGCGGCGCGCTCTGCGCGGTCTACGCGGTGGCCCGCCGGATCGACGACATCGGCGACGGCGACCTGCCACCGGCGGCCAAGGTCGCCCGACTCGACCAGGTACGGGCGGCGCTGCACCAGTTGCCCGAGGCCGGCGGCGACCCGGTCCTGCTCGCGCTCGCCGACTCCGGTGACCGGCTGCCGATCCCGCTGCCGGCGCTGGACGAGATCGTCGACGGCTGCCTGGCCGACGTCCAGGGCACGGTGTACGACACGTTCGACGACCTGGTCGGCTACTGCCGTCAGGTGGCCGGCTCGGTCGGCCGGCTCTCGCTCGGTGTCTTCGACGTCCGCCCGACCGTGCCCCGCACCGTCGCCAGCGAGCTGGCCGACACCCTCGGCATCGCCCTGCAACTCACCAACATCCTCCGGGACATCGTCGAGGACCGGGGCAACGGCCGGGTCTACCTGCCGCGCGAGGACCTGGACCGGTTCGGGTGCACGCTGACCCCCGGCGTCGACGGAGGTCTCGCCGACCCGCCGGACCGGCTCGCCGAACTCGTCCGCTGGCAGGCGCAGCGGGCCGAACGCTTCTACCGGACCGGGCTGCGGCTGCTGCCGCTGCTCGACCGGCGCAGCGCCGCCTGCGTCGCGGCGATGGCCGGCATCTACCACCGGCTGCTGGCCCGGATCGTCGCCGACCCGCTGGCGGTCACCCGGCGCAGGGTCTCCCTGCCCGGCTGGCAGAAGGCGTACGTGGCGGCGCGGGCGATGACCCGGAGCAGCGCGTGAACGGCGAACAGGTCTGCGTCGTCGGTGGCGGCCTGGCCGGCATCGCCGCCGCACTGCGCCTGATCGACGCCGGGGCGCGGGTCACCCTGCTCGAGGCCCGGCCGGAGCTGGGCGGCGCCACCTACTCGTTCCGCCGGGGCGACCTCGTGGTGGACACCGGCCAGCACGTCTTCCTCCGCTGCTACCACGAATACCGGCACCTGCTCGACCGCCTCGGTACGGCCGGCGACGCGCACGTGCAGGACGTGTTCGCGGTGCCGATCCTGCGGGTCGGCGTACCGCCGCACCTGCTCACCCGTACCCGGCGACTGCCGGCACCGGCGCACCTGCTGCCGGCTCTGATCAACTACCGCCCGTTGCGGATGGGGCAGCGGATCGCCGCGATCCGGGGCGCCGCCGCGCTGCGTACCGTCGACCCGGACGACCCGTCCAACGACAACGTCAGCTTTGGCGACTGGCTGACCCGGCACGGCCAGGACGCGCCGACCGTACGCCGGTTGTGGGAGTTGATCTGCGTCGCGGCGCTGAACGCGCCGCCGCACCTGGCGTCGCTCGCGCTCGCCGCGCGGGTGTTCCGGACCGGGCTGCTCGACCGGGCCGACGCCGGTGACATCGGCCGCCCGACGGTGCCGCTGTCCGAACTGCACGGTGAACCGGCCCGTGCGCTGCTGCGCCGGGTCGGCGGCACCGTCCGGACCGGGGTCAAGGTCCGCGAGATCGCCCCCGACCGGGGCGGGTTCCGGGTCACCGCCGACGGGGTACGCCTCACCGCCGACGCGGTGGTGCTGGCCGTCCCGCACCCGCAGGCGGCCCGGCTGGTGCCGCCCCGGGCGGCCCCGGACCGGGAGCGCTGGGCCGGGCTGGGCGCCGCACCGATCGTCAACGTGCACGTGCGCTACCGGGAGCGGGTCACCGACCTGGAGTTCGCCGCGGCGTTGGACAACCCGGTCCAGTGGGTCTTCGACCGCACCCCGCCCGGTGTCCGGGGCCAGTACCTGGTCACCTCCATCTCGGCGGCGGAGACCGTACTGCGGACGCCGTCGGCGGAACTGGGCCGCAGCCAGGTCGCCGCGCTGGCGGACCTCTTCCCGGCGGCGCGGCGGACCCCGGTACGGGACGTGTTCGTGACCCGCGAGCCCCGGGCGACCTTCCGGCAGGGACCCGGCACCCGCCGGGACCGGCCGGCAGCGGGTACCCGGCTGCCCGGGGTGGTGCTGGCGGGGGCGTGGACCGACACCGGATGGCCGGACACGATGGAGGGCGCGGTACGCAGCGGCCGGCAGGCCGCCGACGTTGTGCTCGCCCATCTCGGGTCGAAGACGAGTACGACGGAGGCGCTGAGATGACCATGACCTTGCCTGGCTTCCTGGCCGAGGTGGACACGCTCGTGCAACCCGAGATCCGGGCGGCGCTCGACCGGATCGACGAACGCACCCGGCTCACCGCCGGCTACCAACTCGGCTACTGGGACGCCGAGGGGCAGCCGACCACCCGGGGAGGTGGCAAGGGGCTGCGACCGGCCCTGGTGCTGCTCTCCGCGCGGGCCGCCGGCAAGACCGCCGAGGACGCGCTGCCCGGCGCGGTGGCGGTGGAGCTGGTGCACAACTTCTCCCTGCTGCACGACGACGTGATCGACGGGGACGCGGAACGGCGACACCGGCCGACCGCCTGGGCCGCGTTCGGCATCGGCCCGGCAATCCTGGCCGGTGACGCGCTGCTCAGCCTCGCCGGGGACGTGCTGTCGGCGATGCCGGGACACGGCGGCACCTGGGGGCTGCGCTACCTGAACGCGGCGGTACGCCGGCTGATCGCCGGCCAGGCCGCCGACGTGGCGTTCGAACACCGGGACACGGTGACCCTGGACGAGTGCCTGACCATGGCCCGGGACAAGACCGCGGCGCTGCTGTCCTGCTCCGCGACCCTGGGCGCGGTCCTCTGCGGCGGCCCACCCGCCCTCACCCTGGGCCTGGCCCTCTACGGTGACCGGCTCGGTCTCGCCTTCCAACTCGTCGACGACCTGCTCGGGATCTGGGGCGAACCGGCGGTGACCGGCAAGCCGGTCCTGTCCGACCTGGTGGCGCGGAAGAAGTCGGTCCCGGTGGTACGCGCCCTCACCGCCGGCGGTACCGCCAGCGACCAGCTCCGCGAGCTGTACGCGACACCGGGCGAGCTGTCCGCCACCGACCTGACCCTGGCCGCCACCCTGATCGAGGAGACCGGCGCCCGGGACTGGACCGAGAAGGAGGCGGACCGGCTGCTCACCGAGGCCCTGGCCGAACTGGACCGGCTGACCGAACTCGGCGCGGCCGGCGGACCGGACGCGAACACGGTGGCCGACGTACACCGGGAACTGGTGGAGATCGCCCGGTTCATGACCGGTCGGGACCACTGATGGCCACCGCCCGCCCCGGGTCCGGCGTCGACGGGGCCGTCGAACTCGGCGTCGAGCAGGCCGTCGACCTGGCCGTGGCCGAAGCGGTCGACTCGGCGGTGGTGCCCGGCATCGGTGCGCCGGGCGAAACCCCCGGCATCGGTGCGCCGGGGAACACCGCGCCGGGCGTACCGGCCGGCGGTGACCGTACGCAGCGGCTGGGTGAAGCGCTCGGCCGGGCCCGGGAGCACCTGCTCGCCGGCCAGGAACCGGGCGGCTGGTGGCAGGGGGAACTCGCCACCAACGTGACCATGGAGGCCGAGGACCTGCTGATGCGGCAGTTCCTCGGCATCCGTACCGAGGAGGAGACCGAGGCCACCGCCCGGTGGATCCGCAGCCAGCAGCAACCCGAGGGAAGCTGGGCCAACTTCCACGGTGGACCCGGCGACCTCTCCACCACCATCGAGGCGTACGCGGCGCTGCGGCTGGCCGGCGACCGGGCCGACGACCACCACCTGCGCCTGGCCCGCGAGTTCGTGCTCGCCCACGGGGGCATCGAACGCAGCCGGGTCTTCACCCGGATCTGGCTGGCCCTGTTCGGCGAGTGGTCCTGGGACAAGATCCCGGCGGTCCCGCCGGAGGTGGTGCTGCTGCCGTCCTGGGTGCCGCTGAACGTCTACGACTTCGCCTGCTGGGCCCGGCAGACCATCGTGCCCCTGTCGATCGTCCGGGCCCTGCGCCCGGTACGTTCGCTCGGCTTCGCCCTGGACGAGCTGCGTACGGGTGTCCGTACGGCACCGGTCACCTCGCTGCGTACGCGTACCGGCTGGTTCCAGCGCCTCGACGGGGTGCTGCGCGGGTACGAGCGCCGCCCGGTCCGTGCCGTACGCCGCAACGCCCTGCGCCGGGCCGCGGAGTGGATCGTGGCCCGGCAGGAGGCGGACGGCTCCTGGGGCGGCATCCAGCCCCCGTGGGTCTACTCCCTGATCGCGCTGCACCTGCTCGGTTACCCGCTCGACCACCCGGTCCTGCGTACGGGCCTGGCCGGGCTGGACCGGTTCACCGTGCGGGAGGCGTCCCCGGAGGGTGAGCTGCGCCGGCTGGAGGCGTGCCAGTCACCGGTCTGGGACACCGCGCTCGCGGTGACCGCGCTCGCCGACGCCGGCCTGCCCGGCGACCATCCGGCCCTGGTCCGGGCCAACCGCTGGCTGCTCGACGAGGAGATCCGGGTCGGCGGCGACTGGGCGGTACGCCGGCCGGACCTGCCGCCGAGCGGGTGGGCGTTCGAGTTCGACAACGACGGCTACCCGGACACCGACGACACCGCCGAGGTCCTGTTGGCGCTGCGGCGAAGCGACGGCGACCCGCGTACGGCGGAGGCCCTGGAACGGGGCGAGCAGTGGCTGCGCGGGATGCAGTGCCGGGACGGCGGCTGGGGCGCGTTCGACGCCGACAACACCCGTACGATCGCCCGCGAGCTGCCGTTCTGCGACTTCGGTGAGGTGATCGACCCGCCGACCGCCGACGTCACCGCGCACGTGGTGGAGGCGCTCTGCGCCCGTGGACCGTCCGACACGGCGGCGGTCCGGCGCGGAGTCGGGTGGCTGCTGCGGGCCCAGGAACGCGACGGCTCCTGGTTCGGGCGCTGGGGCGCCAACCACGTCTACGGCACCGGCGCGGTGGTGCCCGCACTGGTCGCGGCGGGCCTGCCGGTCGACGATCCGGTGATCGTACGGGCGGTCGGCTGGCTGCACCGGGCACAGAACCCGGACGGCGGCTGGGGTGAGGACATGCGGTCGTACCGGGACCGGTCCTGGCGGGGTCGGGGCGACTCGACCGCGTCACAGACCGCCTGGGCGCTGCTGGCCCTGCACGCCACCGGGGCCGGCGACAGCGAACCGGCCCGGCGGGGCGTCGACTGGCTGCTGGCGACCCAGCGTGCCGACGGTGGCTGGGACGAGCCGCAGTACACCGGGACCGGCTTCCCCGGTGACTTCTACATCAACTACCACCTGTACCGGCTGGTCTTCCCGATCAGCGCCCTCGGCCGCATCCTCGCCAACCTCACCGGCGCGGACACCCCGGCCACCGGGGCGGTCACCCTGACCACCGGCGCGGACGACTCGGTCACCGCCGCCTCGGATCCGGTACGGGAGCGCGGGTGATCGGGCTCGGCGAACGAACCGACCGGGCCGGCGACTGGGTGCTCTTCGCCCCGATGCGGATGGAGGCGCACGCGTTGCGTCGTGCCCTGCCGTCGGGCGTGCCGCTGCGGCGTACCGGTCGGGGGTTGCTCCGGGCCACCCGCGCCGCCGCCGGTTACGGCGAAACCTCGGCCCTCGCGGTCGCCGGCATCGCCGGTGGCCTCGACCCGGCACTGCGCCCGGGTGACGTGGTCGTCGCCACCGAGGTACGCCGGGACAGCCGGACCGGGGACGAGGCGCTGCCCTGTCCGTCCGCGCCGATGATCGCCGCCGCGCTGCGCCGGCAGGGGCTCACCGTGCACCTGGGACCGGTGGTGAGCAGTGACCGGCTGGTCGACGGCGCCGATCGGGCCCGGCTGGCGGCCACCGGGGCGCTGGCCGTGGACACCGAGTCGTCCGCGCTGCTGGCGGGCCCACCGGGGAGGCCCACCGCCTGCGTACGGGTGATCGCCGACGTGGCGCCGGAGCCCCTGTTCCGGGCCGCGACCCTGGGTCGGATCGCGACCGCGCTGCGGACCCTGACCCTGGTCGGGCCGGTCCTGACCGAGTGGGCGGCGGCGACCTCCGTACGGGAGGTGGTGCTGGCCGCGCCCCGGTCGTTCTGCGCCGGGGTGGAACGGGCCATCGCCGTGGTCGAGCAGGCCCTGGACCGGCACGGCGCACCGGTGTACGTCCGCAAGCAGATCGTGCACAACACGCACGTCATCGACGACCTCAGCCGACGGGGTGCGGTCTTCGTGGACGAGTTGACCGAGGTGCCGGACGGCGCGGTCACGGTCTTCTCCGCACACGGCGTCTCGACCGAGGTACGCGAGACCGCCGCCGCCCGTGGGCTGCCGGTGATCGACGCGACCTGTCCACTGGTGACGAAGGTGCACAGCGAGGCCCGCCGGTTCACCGGACAGGGCCGTACGGTGCTGCTGATCGGTCACGCCGGGCACGAGGAGACCGAGGGCACCCTCGGCGAGGTGCCCGGCGCGATCACCCTGGTGCAGAGCCCCCGGGAGGCGGAACGGGTCGAGGTCCCCGACCCCGGCCAGGTCTCCTACCTGGTGCAGACCACCCTGGCGGTGGACGAGGTCAGCGGGGTGCTGGACGTGTTGCGCCGCCGCTTCCCGGCACTGACCGGGCCATCCTCGGACGACATCTGCTACGCCACCACCAACCGCCAGGTCGCGCTCCGGGCGATCGCCGCCGAGGCGGACCTGGTCCTGGTGGTCGGCTCGGCGAACTCGTCGAACTCGCTCCGGCTGGTCGAGGTGGCCAGCCGGGCCGGTACCCCCGCCCACCTGGTCGACGACGTCGGCGCGGTGGACCTGCGTTGGCTCGCCGGTGTCCGCACCGTCGGCGTCACCGCCGGGGCGTCCGCCCCGCCGCACCTGGTCGACCAGACCGTGGCGGCGCTGGTCGGGCTGGGCGCGCAGGCCGTACGGGAACGCACGACCAGTACCGAAGATGTGCACTTCACCCTGCCGAAGGAGAAACGTCCGCGATGAGTATGCCGTTGCGTCAGAGCATCCGGGTCGGCCGCTACCTGGTCGGGCAGAAGCTGCGTCGTAAGCAGTACTTCCCGCTGTTGGTGGAGTTGGAGCCACTCTTCGCCTGCAACCTCGCCTGCGCCGGTTGCGGGAAGATCCAGCATCCGGCCGACGTGTTGAAACGCCGGATGCCGGTGGAGCAGGCGGTCGGCGCGGTGATGGAGTCCGGTGCGCCGATGGTCTCGATCGCCGGTGGCGAGCCGCTCATGCACCCGCAGATCGAAGTGATCGTCAACGAGCTGATCAAGCGCCGCAAGTACGTCATCCTCTGCACCAACGCGGCCCTGCTAACGAAGAAGTTGGACAAGTTCCGGCCGTCGCGGTACTTCTCGTTCGCGGTGCACATCGACGGGCTGAAGGAGCGGCACGACGCCTCGGTCTGCAAGGAGGGCGTCTTCGACGAGGCGGTGGCGGCGATCAAGGAGGCCAAGCGACGCGGCTTCCGGGTCACCAGCAACACCACGTTCTTCTCCACCGACACCCCGCAGACGGTGATCGAGGTGCTCGACTACCTCAACGACGATCTCGCCGTCGACCAGATGATGCTCTCCCCGGCGTACGCGTACGACAAGGCGCCGGACCAGGAGCACTTCCTCGGGGTGCAGGAGACCCGGTCGATGTTCAGCAAGGCGTTCGGGGACGGGCGGCGGCGCAAGTGGCGGCTGAACCACTCGCCGCTGTTCCTGGACTTCCTGGAGGGGAAGGTCGACTTCCCGTGCACCGCCTGGGCGATCCCGTCGTACTCGCTCTTCGGCTGGCAGCGCCCCTGCTACCTGATGAACGACGGCTACACCAAAACGTACAAGGAGCTGATCGAAACCACCGACTGGGAAAGCTACGGACGCGGCAAAGACTCCCGCTGCGCCAACTGCATGGCCCACTGCGGCTACGAACCCACCGCCGTCCTCGCCACCATGAACTCCCTCACCCAGTCCATCCGAGCCCTCCGCTCGACGAGCTAACCCCCGCGCCGTATCGCCGTCGATCTAGGGCAGATGGTGGTCACTTGATCTCCATCCACACGTATTTGCCCTAGATCCACGGCGGTGGCGGCACGCGGGGGGTTAGCCCCAGCGGCGGGAGAGGGTGCGGTAGGTGTGGGGGAGGGTGGAGCGGATGGCCACCGGTAGGCGTAGCCAGTTGGGGAGGTAGGCCTCGGGGCGGCCGGCGAACATGGCGGTGAGCAGGGCGGCCGAGGCTCGTGCGGCCGGCACCGGCCGGGGGGACCGGCGGTCGTAGGGGCGACCCCGGCGTACGAAGAAGGCGGTGTCCACGACGGCCGGCACAAGTTCGGTGACCACGATCCCGTGTCCGGCCGTCTCGTGGCGCAGGCTGTCGGCGAAGACGCTCAGCCCGGCCTTGGTCCCCGAGTAGACGGCCTCCTCGCGTACGCCGAGCCGGCCGGCGATCGACCCGACGAAACCGAGGTGTCCCCGCCCCCGGGCCAGCATGCCGGGCAGTACGGCGCGGGTGAGCAGGATCGGCGCGGTCAGGTTGAGTGCGACCATCCGGGCGATCTCCGGCTCGGTCATCCCGGTCAGCGGCCCGGCCCACCCCTGACCGGCGTTGTTGACCAGCACGTCGACGCGTCCCGCCTCGGTCAGCACCCGCTCGGCCAGGTCGGCCGCCCCGGCCGGCTCGGTGAGGTCCCCGATGATCGCCGTACCGCCGATCCGGTCGGCGAGTTCGGTGAGCCGGGTGGCGTCCCGGCCGGCGAGGAAGACCGTGGCGCCAGCGTCGGCGAGTTGCCGGGCCGCCGCCGCGCCGATCCCGGACGACCCACCGGTGACCAGCGCCGTAGCGCCGTCGATGCGGAAAGCTCCCATCCCGGTAGTGTCGCCGCTCCGCGCCCCGAAGACCGGCAGACCGGACAAACTCGGCGCGTCGTATGGCTGTTCGTCGATGCCCGGTCCCTAGGGGTATGCACCGCGTGTGGAGCGCCAACCCCTATTGCCGTTCCCGAACGGGGCTGATTAGCTACAGCGAGCTATGACGCAAAACCCTCGAACCATAAATAAATGGTGTGCCCGTGGTGAGTTCGTCACTGATCCGGAAGAACAGGATATGTGCTGCTCAAAGGCTTGCCGATGAACCGGCCGGGTGGACTACGACGTCGGGTTGCCCGCTGGTTGGACCCGTCCGTGGACGACAGGTTCACGCCCGGACCGACCGCGACGTACGACGTCACCACGCCCCCGCCCGTCCCCGTCCCACCCGGTCCGGACACCGGCGCCGCGCGGGCCTGGCCGGCGCTCTGTGAACAGTTCGCGCTGCGGATCCTTTCCGCCGCCTACCAGACCGGTGGGCAGCTCGCGGCGGTCGAGGCGGACGAACAGGATCCGGGCCGGCTGGCCCAGTTCTACCGGATCGACCACGCCAACACCCGGATCCGGCGGCAGGCGGAGAACCTGCTGGTCCTGGCCGGTCGTACGGTCGACGACGCCGGACGTCAGATCACCTCGCTGCTGGACGTGGTACGGGCGGGGACCTCGGCGATCGAGCACTACCCCCGGGTACGCCTCGGCGTGATCGCCCATCTCGCCGTGGTCGACTTCGCGGCGGACGACGTGATCCGGGTGCTGACCGAGGTGCTCGACAACGCGACCCGGTTCTCCCCACCGGCCGCACCGGTGACCGTCTCGGCCCACCTGACCGAGGTGGGCAGCGTCCTGCTCCGGGTCGAGGACACCGGACTGGGCTTCGCCCCCGCGCAGCTCGTGGACGTCAACAACATGCTGGCCAGTTCCGTACCGGTGACCGTGGCCGAGGCCACCGCCAGCAGGCTGGGCCTGCTGGTGGTGCAACGACTCGCCGCTGCGCACCGGATCGGCGTACGGCTGACCGCCCGACCCGGCGGCGGTACGACCGCTACCGTGCTGCTCCCTGCCGGACTGCTCTGCGAGATCCCGTCCGCCCCGGAGCCCCCACCCCGCCCGCTTCCGTCTCCCGGTCAGGTCCCGCCGCCCCCGCCGCCCGGTCAGGTCCCGCCGCCTGCGCCGCTCGGTCAGGTCCCGCCGCCTGCGCCGCTCGGTCAGGTCCCGCCGCCTGCGCCGCTCGGTCAGGTCCCGCGCAACGGCAGTGACCCTTTGGGTCAGCGCAACGGCAGCGATTCTTTGGGTCAGCGCAACGGCAGCGATTCTTTGGGTCAGCGCAACGGCAGTGACCTGTCCGGTCCCCGTAACGGGAGTGACCCGTCCGGCCAGCGCAACGGTCGTGGCCCGGTGGTTCAGCGCAACGGCGCCGGTGTGCCGGCGGCCGGTCCGGCCCGCAACAACCTGCCCCGGCGGGAACCGGCCAGCCTGCGCGGGGACATGCCGCCGCCCCGCCCCCTCGGACCGGGCGGCCCGACGGTCGGGTCCGACCAGCTCGCCTGGCCGGACGAGACGATCGACTTCGCCGCCGGATTCCGCGACGGCCGAGAACCTGCCGCCGGATTCCGCGACGGCCGAGAACCGCACCCCGGCAACCGTTCCGAAGGACACCGTGATGACCAGCCCGCGTAACGACCTCTCCCGCCCGCCGGCAGTCCACTCCCCACAGGACTTCGCGTGGCTGATCGGCCGGTTCGCGGCCGAGACGTCCGGGGTGACGCACGCCCTGCTGGTCAGCCTGGACGGGCTGCAACTCGTCGCCTCGGAGGCGGTGCCCCGGGACCTCGGCGACCAGTTGGCCGCCCTGACCTCCGGGCTGCTCAGCATGGCCGACCGCAGTGCCGCCCTGCTCGACCTGGGGCTCTCCGAGTACCTGACCGTCCGCCTGCCCGGCGGGCACCTGCTGTTCATGCGGGTGGGCGACTCGGCCGGGCTCGCGGTCGCCGCCACCGCCGGCTGTGACCTGCGGGTGGTGGCGTACCAGATGACGAAGTTCGTGGGGGCGGTCGGTCACCTGCTCAGCCCGCAGATGCGCAGCGACCTGCAACGGCGTACCGCGAGCCAGGGCGCCGGCTGACCCCCACGTACACCGCACGATCCCGACCGCGCACTCACGAGGGAGCGAACGCCACCGTGGCTACCGCACATTGGAAGGTGCGACCCTACGTGCTGACCGGCGGCCGTACCCGGACCCGGCAGCGTCTGCTCGTGCACACCCTCATCTCGGTGTCGTACTACGACCCACGGTTCGCCGCCGGTCTGCCGCCGGAGACCAGGTCCCTCTACGACCGGGCCCGCCGGACCACGTCGGTCGCCGAACTCTCGGCGTACTCCGGGATGCCGCTGGGGGTGACCCGCGTGGTCATCGACGACCTCGCCACCACCAACCGGTTGCAGGTCCACCCGGAGACCTACTCGTCCCCGTTCGACTCCCGGCTTCTGGAAAGACTCCGCGATGGCCTCCTACAGCTCGCCTGAGCGCCCCGTGCCGACCTCCGCGAAGATCGTCATCGCCGGTGGATTCGGGGTGGGTAAAACCACCCTCGTCGGGTCGATCTCGGAGATCCCGCCGGTCAACACCGAGGCGTGGATGACCGCGGCGAGCGAGTCGGTGGACCGGCTCGACCCGGGCATCGACAAGACCACGACCACCGTGGCGATGGACTTCGGCCGGCGGACCGTCGCCGAGGACCTGGTCCTCTACCTCTTCGGTACGCCCGGCCAGGCGCGGTTCTGGCCGATGTGGGACGACCTGTGCCGGGGTGCGGTCGGTGCCATGGTCCTGGTCGACACCCGAAGGCTGGACGCGTCGTTCGCGGCGGTCAACTACTTCGAACAGGACAGCACCCTGCCGTTCGTGGTCTGCGTCAACCTCTTCGACGGCCGGCTCACCCACCAGTTGACCGACGTACGGCGGGCGTTGGCGCTCGGCCCGGACGTGCCGGTGATCACCTGCGACGCCCGGGACGCCGGCTCTGTCGCCCGTGCCCTGCTCGCCGTCGTGGAGCACACCATCCGGCGTACGGGCGGCGGCACCCCGACCGGCCGCCTCACCGCCCTCGCCCCCGCTTCCGCCCACCGATAGAGCCCTACCACCACCCCTCGGGAGAAACGATGCGGAAAATCCTGATCGTCGGCGCCGGACAGTCCGGCCTGCAGCTCGGTCTCAGCCTGCTCGCCGAGGGCTACCAGGTGACCGTGATGTCGGCGCGTACCCCGGAGGAGATCCGCGACGGCTGGGTGATGAGCACCCAGGCGATGTTCCACCAGGCCCTGCAGACCGAGCGCGCGTACGGGCTGAACCTCTGGGAGGACAGGGCACCCCGGATCGCCGGGTTGCACGTCTCGCTCTCCGCGCCTCCCGGCACCCGGGCGCTGAGCATCGTCGCCCCGCTCGACGAACCGGGGCAGAGCACCGACCAGCGGCTGAAGATGGCGGCCTGGCTGGAGCTGTTCGAGGAGCGCGGCGGGATCGTCCACTACCAGGGGGTCACCACCGCCGACCTGGACGGGCTCACCCGGATCGGCCGGTACGACCTGACCGTGGTCGCCGCCGGCAAGGGTGAACTCGTCGGCGTTTTCGACCGCGACACCGCCCGTTCGCCGTACGCCGCCCCGCAGCGCGGCCTGGCGGTGTCGTACGTGCACGGGCTGGCCCCGGATCCCCGGTACCCGGCGCCGAGCGTCGGCTTCAACGCCGTACCCGGGTTGGGGGAACTGTTCGTGATCCCGGCCCTGACCCGCACCGGACCGTGCGACATCCTGTTCTGGGAGGCGGTCCCGGACGGTCCCCTGGACCTGTGGCAGGAGCGTCTCGACCCGGCCGAGCAGCTCAAGCTCACCGTCGAGCTGGCCCGCCGCTACACCCCCTGGGTGTACGACCGCTGCGCCGACGTCGAACTCACCGACGCCCGCGCCACCCTCTCCGGCCGGTACACCCCGACCGTCCGGCACCCGGTCGCCGAGCTGCCCTCCGGTGGTCTGGTGCTGGGCATGGCCGATGTGGTCATCTCCAACGACCCGATCACCGGCCAGGGGAGCAACACCGCGGCGAAGTGTGCCGCCGCGTACGTGGAGGCAATCGTCCGGCACGGCGACCAGCCGTTCGACCGGGCCTGGATGGAACGGACCTTCGCCGACTTCTGGGACCGGACCGGTGCGCCGGTGACCGACTGGACCAACGCGATGCTGGCGCCGCTGCCCGAGCACGTACAGCAGATCCTCGGTAGTGCGGCGACCAACCCGGCGGTGGCCCGCCGGTTCGCCAACGGCTTCTCCGACCCCGCCGACTTCTCCGACTGGCTGATGGACCCGGCCAGGACCGCCGCCTACCTGACCGCCGTCGCCTGACCGGCCTCCGTCGCCTGACCGCAGGAAGGAAGGGCCCCTTTTATCGTCTTCTGTAGAGGAAGGGGCCCCTGCCGACACGGGACGGTCGGGGGCGGGTCGGCGCGGTTAGCGTGGGGCATGGAGACGATGCCGCTCACCCCGCCGTTCGGCCCGGAACTCGTCGTCACCGCGGACGAGCGTCGGGTGCTGGAAGAATTTCTCGACTTCTACCGCCGGGTCATCGTGACCAAGCTGCACGTGGTGCCGGACGCCGACGCCAAGCGCCGCCACGTGCCGTCCGAAACCACGCTCGCCGGGGTGCTCCGGCACATGTCGGTGGTGGAACGGAACTGGTTCCAGCACCACCTGGCCGGGCAGCCCACCCCGGCCGGTGACGCCGACGGTGGCTGGTCGGTCGAGCACACCACCATGGCGGAACTCCTGGAGGACTACACCCGGGAGTGTGCCCGGTCCCGCGCGACCGCCGCCGGGTACACCCTCGACGACACCGGCACCCACGACCAGCTCGGTCAGGTGTCGCTGCGCTGGATCTACGTCCACATGATTGACGAGACCGCCCGGCACGCCGGCCACATCGACATCCTGCGTGAGCTGACCGACGGGTCCACCGGGTCCTGGTGACGGCCGGGTGACGCGTCCGGCCCCTTGGTCAGATGCGCCACATCCACCGTCGACAACAACCACCGGGGACCACCGCGGTCTATAACTGAGCAGGTGGACGGGGACGCACGACTCTCGGCGGAGGAATTCCTGCGGACGCGGGGCACGGAGGAGATCGCCCATCCGGGCGGGACCCTTTACGACCACCTGTGCCGGGTCGCGGACCGGCTCGTCGCCTGGGTGCGCCGCCCGATGTCCAACTGGCCGGACTCTGCCACGCCACCTACGGCACCGACGGATTCGACAACGCCCTGCTGGCGCCCTCCGACCGGGCCACCCTGGCGGAGGTGATCGGCCAGGACGCCGAGGCCCTGGTCTACCGGTACGGATCCGGTGACCGCCGCGCCGTCTATCCCCGGCTCGGTGAACCCGGCCCGGTGCCGTTCACGGACCGGTTCACCGGTCGGGTGGACCAGCCGACCGAGGCGGAGCTGCGCGCCTTCGTGGAGATAACGGTCGCGAACGAACTCGACGTACTGGCCCACAACCCGGCCCTGGCGGCCGAGCACGCCGGTGCGCTGTGGCGGCTGTTCAGCCGGGTCCGGTCCCGGATGTCGCCCGCCGCCTGGCAGTCCTGCCAGCACCTGTTCGACGACAACGGGGACTGGGCCGGAGAGCGGCCGGTCGCGGCGGTCCAGGTCGACGTACTCGACCATCTGGTGCTGACGGTGGCCGACCTCGACCGTACGGTCGACTTCTACCGGCGGGCCCTGGGCATGCGCCCGGTGACCTTCGGTGCCGGCCGGCGTGCCCTGGCCTTCGGCACCAGCAAAATCAACCTGCACCAGGTCGGTGCGGAGTTCACCCCGCGTGCCGCGCACGCCACACCGGGCAGCGCCGATCTCTGCTTCGTTACCGGTACACCGCTGACGGAGGTGCTCGCCCACCTGGCCCGTGAAGGGGTGCCGGTGGAGTTGGGACCGGTGTCGCGTACCGGGGCGATGGGGGAGATGAACAGCATCTACCTGCGTGATCCGGACGGCAATCTGATCGAGGTCAGCAACTACCCGTAGCCGGCGAACCAGTCACCGGAAGACGACCGGTCCCGGAAGGGGAAACCGATGGCACGGATGGAGTACGCCGCTCCGCAGGCCGACGCGTTCGCCGCGAACCGGCACCTGGGCCCCGACGCGGTCGCGCACTGGCGGCCCGCGGTCGCCCGGCACCTGCGACCCCGGCCCGGAATGCGGCTGCTGGACCTGGGCGCCGGCACCGGCACCTGGGCCCGTACCTTCGCCGGCTGGTACGGGGTGGACGTGATCGCGGTGGAGCCGTCGGCCGAGATGCGGGCCCGTTGTGTGCACCCCGATCCGCTGGCCGGGGACGCCGCCTCCGTACCCCTGCCCGCCGCGTACGTCGACGGGGGCTGGATGTCGACGGTCATCCACCACGTACCGGACCTGACCGCCGCCGCGGTCGAGTTGCGCCGGGTGCTCCGCCCCGGCGCGCCCCTGCTGATCCGTTCGGCCTTCGCCGGGCGGCACGAGCAGATCAACCTGTTCCGGTACTTTCCCAAAGCGGTCCGGATCCTGGACAGCTATCCGAGCGTGGCGGGGGTCTGCTCGGCCTTCGGCGCGGCGGGTTTCGGGTTCGTCGCGCTCGAACAGGTGCCGCAGGTGAGCGCCGCCTCGCTGGCCGTGGCGGCGGCCGGGTTGCGCCGGGCGGCGCACACCCCGCTGCAACTGATCACCGACGCGGAGTACGAGGCCGGTCTCGACCGGCTGCGGGCGGCGGCCCGGTCGGCCGGTCCGGCCGACGCGCCCGTGGTCGACCGGCTCGACCTGCTGGTGCTGCGCCGCTCCGGGAAGCCCTGAGCGGTGTCACCGCCCGGCGGCGGCCATCGGCCGGGCGGCCGTCGTGGCCGGGGTCGGGACGGCCAGCAGCCGGCGGGCGACCGCCAGGGCCCCGACCGCAACGAGTACGGCGAAGCCGAGCAGCGCCACCCGCGCACTGACGTGCTGCAACGCGATCCCGATCCCGATCACCGGTACGGACAGCGCGAGGTAGCCGGCAAGGAAGAGCCCGGCCAGCGCCTCCGCCCGGCTCTCCGGGCTGGCGATGGCGACCACGGTGCCGAGGGTGCCCCTGAACATCGCCCCGGCCCCGGCACCGGTCAGCACCCCACCGGCCAGGAAGACGCCCAGGCTGGGTGTCGGTAGCCAGGCGGCGAGGACGAGCAGCCCGATGCCGATCAGCAGGCCGACCATCCCGGTGGCCAGGCTGCGCCGGATCGACCAGTTCGGGGTGGTCAACTGGACCACCACGCCGGCGCCGAAGACGAGGAAGATCGCCGCACCGGCGAGCGCCCGGGACGGGTGGTGCAGGGTGCCGGCGAGGAACGTGCCGGAGAGTCCGGCGAGCAACCCGAGTCCGCTGAAGGCGATGAACGCGCCGGCCAGGGCGGCGTAGAACCGGCTCCGGGCGGCGGCCGGTATCGAGATCCGTTGCGTCCGGTAACGCGGGCGCGGGTTCGGCAACTCCCGGCTGTCCGGCGACAGCAGTACGCCGACCAGGGCCACCGCCAGAACGACGAGCAGCACCGCGTACGGCAGCCGCAGCGGCTGGGGGGCGTACTCGGCGAGCAGGCCGGCGAGCAGTGGTCCGAGGCCGAGGCCGCCGAGGTTGGCGGTGGAGGCGACGAGTTGCGCCCGCCGGGGTGAGGCGTCCGGCCGGTGTGCCCGGTGCAGTTCCGCCAGCCATGCCGTGGCGGTGGCGGTCACCACCCCGACGGAGAGGCCGCTGAGCACCCGGGCGACGAAGAGGCCGGGCAGTTCCGGCCAGATCAGGAAGACAATGGCGCTGAGTGCGCTGACCGCGACCGCGGGGGCCAGCATCCGGCGCCGGCCGTGCCAGTCGGAGATGTGTCCGGCGGTGAAGACGGTGACCACGATCCCGGCGGCGTAGGCGGCGTAGATCAGGGTGACGGTGAACGTCGAGAAGTGGTCCTGTTGCTGGTAGAGCGGGTAGAGCGGGGACGGCAGGGTGCCGAGCGCCATCACCGCCAGGAAGGCGAGCGCGACCGCCCAGAAGCCTCGGCCGTGCGCCCGCGCCGATGCACGGACGGTCGGTCGGGCGAAGAGGTTCAAGCTGGTTGTGGACATGTCTCGGGTGCACCTGTCTGGAGCCGTTCCTGGTCAGCTCCGATGGTGATCCGGAAAGTCATCACCAGCCACGAAGAAAACTTCTATCCATCATCTTGATCCGTGATAAACACGGGGGATGGAACTCCGGCACCTCGCCACCTTCACCGCCGTGGCCGAGGAGGGCAGCTTCACCAGGGCCGCCGAGCGGCTCCGGGTGGTCCAGTCCGCCGTCTCCGCCGCCGTACGAAACCTGGAGCGGGAACTCGGCGTACCGCTGTTCGAACGGACCACCCACCGGGTCGAGTTGACCGACGCCGGCCGGCTCCTCCTGCCGGAGGCCCGGCGTACGCTCGCCGCCGCGGCCGGCGCCCGCGAGGTGGTCGACCAGCTCCGTGGCGGCCTGCGCGGGACCGTACGGCTGGGGATGATGCAGGCCCAGCGCGCCTCGACGGTCAGCGTGGCCCGACTCCTCGCGGCGTTCCGCGCCGAACATCCCGGTGTCGACGTCGAACTACGGGTCGGTGCGAGTGCCGCGCACGCCGCCGACCTGCGCAGCGGTCGACTCGACCTGGCGTACCTGGCGCTGCCCGCCGGGTCGGCCGCCGGGCTGACCCTGGTCCCGCTGGAGGCCGAGACCATGCCACTGGTCTGCCCGCCCGAACATCCGCTCGCCGACCGCACCGACGTCGAACTCGTCGACCTGGCCGACGAGACGTTCGTCGACACCCCGCCCGACTGGGGGAACCGGATCGCCACCGACCGGGCGTTCGCCGCCGCCGAGGTACGCCGGACCGTCCGCTACGAGGTGGGTGACCTGGGCAGCGTCCTCGACTTCGTGCAGTACCGCCTGGCCGTGGCGATCATGCCGGCGGCGCGGATCAGCACCGACTCCGACCTGCGCCTGATCCCCATCCGGCAACACGCACCGGTCTTCCGTACGTCGATCGCGGCCCCGACCGACCGCCGGCTCGGCGCACCCGCCCGCGCCCTGCTCGCCACTGCCCAACGCCAACGCACCCCCGACTCCCCACCGACCCCATAACCCGACACCGGCCTCGTTCAGTGAATGAGTGGCTATGTCGCCGTGGATAGCCACTCTTTCTCTGTATTAGTGGTCTGGTGTCGACCCGTGTGTCGGGTGTGCGAGGTTTTTGGGTCTGATCAACTCTCGTCGGGGGGTCGTTGGCGGAATGCCGGCGGGCCCGGGGCGGTTATACATCGCGTACGACCGGAGCAGCGCCGGGGCATGATCTCCCTTGCCTCGTGTGTGCTGTGGCCTCGTATTTCTTCCCGAGTGCAGCGCCGTTTCCCCCTGTGTGCGCGTGCTCGGAACCCCCGATTGGAAGGTGAACCATCGTGAAGACGACTTTCACCGCTGTTACCAAGACTTCGTTTGTTCGTCGGACCGCTCTGGGTGTTGCCAGTCTGGCGTTTGTTGGTGGTGCGGTTGCGGGGCCTGTGGGTCACGCGTTCGCGTCCCCGGCCGAGCACGCGGCTCCGGCGATGACCACGGTCGCGCAGGTCACGGCTGACAAGCCGGGTATGGACAAGCTGATCCCGCACGGTGTGCAGGGTGCGCAGTCGAGTAT
>NZ_JBSGCD010000043.1:0-60302 GCF_053601675.1 Micromonospora sp. NPDC004704
GACCCCGCCAGACACTGGACTGGGCCACCCCAGCCCAGCGCCTGGCACAACTCATCACCGCTTAACGATTGCACTCACCACTTGACCCCAACGCCGATTTCCTGTCGCTAACTTCATGATCAACGAGGTGATCCGGGGTGGGGTTAGCTGGCGGCGCGTTGGGCGGGGAGGGTGGAGTGGAAGGGGCGGCCCAGGCGCGACTCGAGGCGGGAGATGTCGACGCGGGTACGGCGCCGGTCGGCAAGGTCCTCCCAGCCGACGGCGAGCAGCCGAAGCCGCTCCGACTCGCTGAACCCGCCCCAGACGCCGTACGGCTCGCGTACGGCCAGCGCGTGCGCGGCGCACTCCGCACGTACCGGGCAGGTCCCGCAGACCTTCTTCGCCCCCGTCTCCCGGCGGTTGCGGGACGCCCCACGCTCACCATCGGGATGGAAGAACTGCGCGGTGTCGCGCCCTCGGCAGGCCCCGAACCGTTGCCATTCCCACAGATCGACGATGGGTCCGGGCAGTCTGCGTACGTTCGACATCTGCAACCCTCCTCCCGCGGCACCGCGATGGACACTCGACCAAGGCCGGTGTCCGGGCGGCGGGCCGCGTTGACACGCCCGATTCCGGCCTCGGTTCCGCCATACCCAGCCCGCCGTTCCATCACACGTGTCTGATCGTCCGAACCTGATCATTTCCGTCCCCGCCGGCTTCGGTCCGGACGCGGTGAGCCACCGGTCAGACCGCATCAGGTGGCGCCAGCAGGGCGGTAAGTCCGTGGAACCAGCCGGAACGGGCAAAAAGTTTGCTTTCCATCAGCCGGAAACTCGTCATGATCAGTGGCGGTCGTGGTCTGCTCGTCAGGGGGAAAGGAGACCACCGTGCGTACTGTCCTCGTCTGTGTCCGGACACCGCTCGCGGCGCAGAGCGTCGCGTCCGCCGCGGCCCGGCTCGGGCTGGCGGCCGTGGTGCGTACGGCGATCTCCGATCCCGAGGTGATGCTGCGCCTGGCCGAACGCCCGGCCGACGTGCTGCTCGTCGACACCGCGCTCACCAGGCCGGACAGCGTCGGTTTCACCCGACGGGTGCTGGCCCGCGCCCCCGGTGCGGCGATCCTGCTGCTCGGGGCGGAGGAACCCGGCGTCGCGGCGGCGGTCATCGCGGCCGGCGGACGGGGACTGCTGCCCGGTGGCGACCACGACCTGGTCAGCGTGGTGGCGAAGGCGATGCTCCTGCTCAGTACGCCCGGTCGGGGCGGCCGGGGCACCGGGCTCACCGGTGCCGGCGGGTCGACCGGTGCACCCCTGCCCGCGGAGGTCGCCGGTGCCGCCGGACGGGCCACCGCCGAACGGTTGTCCGGTGCGGCCTCACGACTGCCGGCGCGCCCCGGTGCGGTTCCCGGCGGGAGCGGTCCAGTGGTGACCGGCCCGGCGCTCGGTTCGGACCACGGCGGACGGGCCGACGCGGCGGACGACAGCGGCGGGGCGAATCCGCAGACCGGGCCGACCGTGGTTCCGGTGCAGCGCGGCGACGACGTTCCCGGCGAGCATCGGCCCCCCGCCGACGGCGACGGCCCGCCGGCCGACGGCTCCGACTCCCGGACGAACACGCCCCCGGACAACCGGTTCACCGGCCCCCGACGGGGCGACCCGGCGAACACCGGTGGTTACGGTCGACCTGCGGCGGCCGCCGCCGGACCCGGTGCGACCGGACCGCTGCGGCGCGCGGCGTTGACCGAGCGGGAGTTGCAGGTGCTGCTCGGCATGGCGGACGGGAAGAGCAACGCGGAGATCGGCCGGGAGCTGTTCGTCTCGGAGGACACCGTCAAGACCCACGCCCGCCGGCTGTTCCGCAAGCTCGGCGCCCGGGACCGGGCCCACGCGGTGGCCGCCGGCTTCCGAGCCGGTCTGGTCGCCTGAGCCGTACGCCAACACCGGCTTTCCGCAGGGGTGCAGGCCGGTCGGTCACCGGGTCAGGTCGACGGGTCTTCCTCGTCGTCGTCGGTTCCCTCGGCCAGGGTGTCGTGCACCCCGTCGGCGTAACCCCGGGCGTATTCCCAGGTCACGTAGTGGTCGGGGTCGGGATCGAAGGCCGGCTCGTGCACCCTCGGCCGGCCGGAGCTGAGCAGGTGCCGCAGGTTGCCCCGGAGCAGGTCCCAGTCGAAGTAGTGCGGCTCGTGGCAGTCCTCGCACTCGATCACCAGGCCACGGACGCCGGTCGGCCCCAGCAACGCCTGGTAGATCTCCAGGTCGGCCAGGTCCTCCAGGACATCCTGCCGCTCGACCTCGGAAAGCGGATCAAGGTCGGCGTCCTCGACGGGGTCGTCGAGGCCCGCTGACGGATCGGCGGGGTCGCCGTTGAACGGGTCGATCGGCTCGTCGTGCACCCCTCCACCGTAGTCGCAACCGCGCCCGTCGCGCCCACCCTCGTCGCCCGGCCCGCCGAGCGCCCCCGAGTACGGCCGCCCCGAACCCGTACGCCCACCCGCCCGCCCGGCACCGCCATACCGTCCGGCCGCTGCCGGCGTACCGCCCGCTCCTGCCGGGCCGGCGCAGCTCACTGGGTACGATGAACCATCGCGCCGCACGTACGGGCACGCCAATGCGTGCGCCCTCGTCGCCCGGCGAAGCCCGACCAACCAGCTCAGGGGAGAACTCGTGGACAATTCACCCACCAACGATCTTCCGTCGGGCAGCGGCGACGCCGACCAGTTCGGCGGGCTCATGCCCGAGCTGCCCTCCGGTTCCGCCCGTGCGGTCCCGCTCGGACTCACCTTCGACGACGTGCTCCTGCAGCCCGCCGAGTCGGACATCGTGCCCAGCAAGGTGAACACGCTCACCCGGGTGACCCGCAACGTCTCCATCGCCATCCCGCTGCTGTCCAGCCCGATGGACACCGTCACCGAGGGCCGGATGGCGATCGCCATGGCCCGGCAGGGCGGCATCGGCGTACTGCACCGCAACCTGTCGATCGAGGACCAGGCGCTCCAGGTCGACCTGGTCAAGAGGTCCGAGGCGGGCATGGTGACCAACCCGATCACCTGTAGCCCGGAACACACTCTGCGGGACGTGGACGCGCTCTGCGGCCGGTACCGGATCTCCGGGGTCCCGGTCACCGACGCCGACGGCCTCCTGGTCGGCATCGTCACCAACCGGGACATGCGCTTCGTCACCGACGGCGACACCCCGGTCCGCGACATCATGACCCGGATGCCGCTGGTCACCGCGACCGTCGGAGTCTCCAAGGACGAGGCGCTGGAGCTGCTGCGCCAGCACAAGGTGGAGAAGCTCCCGATCGTCGACGCCAGCGGCCGGCTGCGCGGGCTGATCACCGTCAAGGACTTCGCCAAGAGCGAGCAGTTCCCGAACGCGAGCAAGGACGACGCCGGCCGGCTGCGGGTCGCCGCGGCGGTCGGGGTGGGCGAGGACTCGTACAAGCGGGCCCGGACCCTGGTCGAGGCGGGTGTCGACGTGCTGATCGTGGACACCGCCCACGGCCACCAGCGGGCCGTGCTCGACATGGTCACCCGGCTGAAGAAGGACACCACGGTCGACGTGATCGGCGGCAACGTGGCCACGTACACCGGGGCGAAGGCCCTGGTCGAGGCCGGCGCCGACGCGGTCAAGGTCGGGGTCGGGCCGGGCGCCATCTGCACCACCCGGGTGGTGGCCGGGGTCGGCGTGCCGCAGATCACGGCGATCATGGAGGCCGTCCGGGCCTGCCGCCCGGCCGGGGTTCCGGTCATCGCCGACGGCGGCATTCAATACTCCGGCGACATCGCCAAGGCGATGGTGGCCGGCGCCGACACGGTGATGCTCGGCAGCCTGCTCGCCGGCTGCGAGGAGAGCCCCGGCGACCTGCTCATCATCAACGGCAAGCAGTACAAGGCGTACCGGGGGATGGGGTCGCTGGGCGCGATGCAGTCCCGTGGCCAGGCCCGGTCGTACTCCAAGGACCGCTACTTCCAGCAGGACGTGACCAGCGAGGAGAAGCTGGTTCCGGAGGGTGTCGAGGGGCAGGTGCCGTACCGGGGCCCGCTCTCCTCGGTCGCCCACCAGCTCATCGGCGGGCTCCGGCTCGCGATGGGGTACGTCGGCGCGGAGAGCATCCCCGAGCTGCACCGCCGTGGCCAGCTCATCCGGATCACCGCGGCGGGGCTCAAGGAGAGCCACCCGCACGACATCCAGATGACCGTCGAGGCACCGAACTACCACACCCGCTGACCCGCGCCACCGACTCGCCGCCAACCTTCTCATCCGCTGGAGTGCCCCATGCGTGACGTGGTCGAAATCGGGCTGGGTAAAACCGCTCAACGCGGTTACCACCTGGACGACATCGCGATCGTGCCGAGCCGTCGTACCCGGGACGTGGACGACGTGTCCACGGCCTGGCAGCTCGACGCCTACCCGTTCCGGATCCCCTGCGTCGGGCACCCCTCGGACGCCACCATGAGCCCGACCTCGGCGGCCGCCCTCGGCCGGCTCGGCGGTCTCGGCGTGCTCAACGTCGAGGGTCTGTGGACCCGGTACGAGGACCCCACCAAGATCCTGGAGGAGCTGAGCGGGCTCGGTGAGGACTCCAACGCGACCCGCCGCCTCCAGGAGGTCTACGCCGAGCCGATCCGGCCGGAGCTGATCACCGAGCGGGTACGCCAGATGCGTGAGGCCGGCGGCACGGTGGCCGTACGGGTCTCCCCGCAGCACACCCTGGCCCTCGCCCCGGTGATCCTCGACGCGGGCGTGGACATCCTGGTGATCCAGGGCACGCTCGTCTCGGCGGAGCACGTCTCCACCACCGACGAGCCGCTGAACCTCAAGGAGTTCATCGCCGACCTCGACCTCCCGGTCGTGGTCGGTGGCTGCACCGACTACAAGACCGCGCTGCACCTGATGCGGACCGGTGCCGCCGGGGTGATCGTCGGTCTCGGCGGCGACGAGTGGTCGACCACCGAGTCGGTCCTCGGCATCCGGGTGCCGATGGCGACCGCGATCGCGGACGCCGCCGCCGCCCGCCGGGACTACCTCGACGAGACCGGTGGCCGGTACGTCCACCTGATCGCCGACGGCGACCTGCGCACCTCCGGCGACATCGCGAAGGCGCTCGGCTGCGGTGCGGACGCGGTGATGCTCGGCGAGCCGCTGTCGCTCTGCGACGAGGCGCCCGCCGCCGGTGCCTGGTGGCACCCGGCCGCCAGCCACCCGGAGCTGCCGCGAGGCGCGTTCGGGGTGGCCGAGGAGTCGCTCGGGTCGATGGAGCGGCTGCTCTACGGTCCGGCCGACGAGCCGGACGGCCAGCAGAACCTCTTCGGCGGCCTGCGCCGGGCGATGGCCAAGTGCGGTTACCGCGACCTGAAGGAGTTCCAGAAGGTCGGCCTCGTGCTTGACCTCGAACGGTAGCGACGGACTTCTGCCGGCGACCGTTCCGCCACTAACCGAACCGGTGAAGCGGAGCGGTTGCCGGTCCGCCCGGCGCCGTCGCACCCTAGGCTCGTCCGGTGACTCACGGTCTGCGGTTCGGAAAAAGCTCTGGACGTACGGCGGTCGGCGCGCGCCCGGCCGCCGTGCTCGCGGCGGCGGTGGCCGGTGTGCTGGTGTTGACCGCCGGCTGTACGGGTTCCGACGGCTCCGGGTCGTCGCGCGACGGGCGGAACTTCCGGCCGGGCGCCGACGGGGTCGGTGACCCGTACTTTCCGACCTACGGCAACGGCGGCTACGACGTGGCCAACTACGGGCTGAAGGTGCGGTACGACCCGGCCGACGACAAGCTCTCCGGCACCGCGACCATCACCGCGACCGCCACGCAGGACCTGTCCCGGTTCAATCTGGACCTGGTCGGGTTGAAGGTCGACAAGGTGGTGGTGGACGGCGCCCGGTCCGACTACCGCCACGACGACGGCGAGTTGGTGATCACTCCGAAGCGGGGGCTGGCCAGGGACGACCGGTTCACGGTCGAGGTGGAGTACAACGGCGTGCCGGGACCGATCAACAGCCCGGACCTCGGTGAGGGTGGGTTCATGGCCACCGAGGACGGTGCGATCGCGTTGGGCCAGCCCGAGTCGGCGAGCACCTGGTTCCCGGTCAACGACCATCCCGAGGACAAGGCCAGCTACGACATCGCGGTCACCGTCCCGCAGGAGCTGAGCGCGTTGAGCAACGGCGTACCGGGTGAGCGGTCGACCGATGGCGGGTGGACCACCTGGCGCTGGTCGGAGCGGACGCCGATGGCGAGTTACCTGACCACGCTGGTGATCGGGAACTACCGGGTGAAGACCGGCACGCACGAGGGGAAGCCGCTGGTGACGGCGGTGGCGGCGGGCCTGCCCGAGGGCGGACCGGCCGAGCGGTCACTGGACCGGACCGGGGAGATCAGCGACTTCCTGGCCACCCAGTTCGGCCCGTACCCGTTCGAGTCGTACGGCGGGATCGCGCTCAGCGACCGCCGGATCGGGTACGCGTTGGAGACCCAGTCCCGGCCGGTCTACGGTCCCGCCTTCTTCACCTCCGGCCCGAACGACACCGTGGTCGCCCACGAGCTGGCCCACCAGTGGTTCGGTGACAGTGTCTCGGTACGCCGGTGGAGCGACCTCTGGCTGAACGAGGGCTTCGCCACCTACGCGGAGTGGCTGTGGACGGAGCACGACGGCGGCATGACCGCGCAGCAGTCGTTCGACCGGGCGTACCGGGCCACGGACTGGACGAAGCCGGCTCTGGATCCCGGTCGGTCGGCCCTGTTCGGTCGGCCGGTGTACCAGCGTGGGGCGCTGGCCGTACACGCGTTGCGGCTGACCGTCGGCGACGAGGCGTTCTTCCGGGTCCTGAAGACCTGGACGGCGGAGAAGCGCAACGGCACCGTGGTCACCGCCGACCTGCTCACGGTCGCCGAGCGGGTCTCCGGTCGTACGTTGCGCCCGCTCTTCGACGCCTGGCTCTCCGGCACCACCGCCCCGCCACCGCCGCCCCCGGCCTCCTGACCGCCGGCGGCGATTTCCTGACCCGCCGCATCCGGTCTCCAGACCCGCCGTCGCCGGGATGACGGCTGTTACCGGGCGACGACGAGTTTGGGGTTGGCGGCCAGGTACTCCTCGGCGCGGCCGGCGAGCAGCTCGGTGAGGAACCGGGTGCCGGCCTGGGTGAGCTGTTCGCCCCGGTACGACCCGCCGGTGCCGACCGACGCGCCGGGCAGCCCGACCAGGGTGAGCGCCTCCGGCCGCAGTCCGCTGAGCGCGAAGGCGAAGTCGATCACCCGCTGCTCGCGTCCGCTGAAGATGAGCGTCTCGCCGAGCACCCGGAGCACCTGCTGGAGCCGGTCCGGGTCGCGGGCCATCTGCTCGTTGACCACCCGGCCGATGATCGCCTTGATGAGCTGCTGCTGGTGGCGCTGGCGGGCGTAGTCACCGCCGGTGGTGTAGCGCTGGCGGGCGTAGTCCAGCGCCTGCCAGCCGTTGAGGTGCCGCACACCCTCCTCGTAGATCATCTGCGGTCCGGCGTACCCGTCGTTGGCGGCGTTGCCCGGCCGGTGCTCGCCGTTCGGCTGCCGGTGCTGGGACGCGACCCGCTGGTCGATGTAGAGGTCGATACCGCCGAGCGCGTCGACCAGGTTGTCGAAGCCGCCGAAGGTGAGTACGGCACTCGCGTCCCATTCGGCGATTCCGGTGTACCGGCTGACCGTCGTCTCGACCAGTTCGAGTCCCTGCGCCGTGTTCGGCTTGGACCTGCCGTCGGCGACGTGGCTGCCGTAGCTCATCGCGTGGGTGAGTTTGGTCCGCTGGCCGCCGAACTTCGCCTTGGCGAACGGCGGGATGTCGACCACCAGGTCCCGGGGGAGCGAGAAGAGGTACGCCCGGTCCAGCTCCTTCGTCACGTGCATGATCAGTACGGCGTCCGCGTGCGGCTCCCAGTCCGGTTCGCTGACCCGGGTGTCGACCCCGACGAGCAGCAGGTTGAGTGGTCCGGTGATGGCGGCGCCCGGTTCCGGGGTGGGGCTGGGCGTCGGGGTCGCCGGCACCGCGGGGGCGCTCGGGGTGGACTGCTCGGCGGCCGGGTCGGCCCGCCCGGAGTCCCGCAGCGCGCCGGTCATGATCGCGGCACCGGCCACCAGGAGTACGGCGACCACGATCCCGGCCGCCCAGCTGATCCGGCGCCGGCTGTGCCACCAGCGGCTCGACGTACCCCCGGAACCGGTGTCGGGTTCGTCCTCGGCCGCCCGGTGCTGCCCGCCGTCCGCCATCGTGTCGGCTCCTTCCGGCCGGCCGTGACCAGCCGATTGTCGATCTGTGGATGGCTGGCCGCTTTTCTGCCCGACACCCTATTGACAAAACGCCAAGATGGCAGTTCAGGTTGCGTGTCCGGACCCGCCGAACATGATCGCGCGCCGCAGGCCGTCCGGGCGGGCGTCCGGTCCGGCGCGATTCGCTCCCACCCCGGGTCAGTAGGTAGGCTTCCTGCACATGAGCACGCCGCGCCCCGTCCTGGTGGTTGACTTCGGAGCCCAGTACGCCCAGCTCATCGCCCGTCGGGTACGGGAGGCGAAGGTCTACTCCGAGATCGTTCCGCACTCCATGCCGGTGGCCGAGATGCTGGCCCGGGATCCCGCGGCGATCATTCTCTCCGGCGGACCTTCGAGTGTCTACGCGCCCGGTGCGCCGCAGGTCGACGCCAAGCTGTTCGACGCCGGGGTGCCGATCTTCGGCATCTGCTACGGCTTCCAGGCGATGGCGCAGGCGCTCGGCGGCACGGTGGCACGTACCGGTGGCCGGGAGTTCGGTGGCACCGCGTTGAGCCCGGCGGCCGAGGCCGGTGTGCTGCTCCGCGAGTTGCCGGGTGACCTGTCGGTCTGGATGAGCCACGGTGACTGCGTGACCGAGGCGCCGGTCGGTTTCGCGGTGACCGCCGCGTCCGCCGGTGCGCCGGTGGCCGCGTTCGAGGACCTGGTGGGTCGTCGGGCCGGGGTGCAGTTCCACCCGGAGGTCGGGCACACCGCCCACGGCCAGACCATGCTGACCCGCTTCCTCTACGACGTCGCCGGGATCGAGCCGACCTGGACGCCGGCCAACATCATCGACGAGCAGGTGGCCGCGATCCGGGCCCGGGTGGGCGACCGGGAGGTCATCTGCGGCCTCTCCGGCGGGGTCGACTCGGCGGTCGCCGCGGCGCTGGTCCACCGGGCCGTCGGTGACCAGCTCACCTGCGTCTTCGTCGACCACGGGCTGCTGCGCGCCGGTGAGGCCGAGCAGGTGGAACAGGACTACGTGGCCGCGACCGGGATCAAGCTCAAGGTGGTCGACGCGGCCGACCGTTTCCTCGGTGCGCTGGCCGGTGTGGTCGACCCGGAGGAGAAGCGCAAGATCATTGGCCGGGAGTTCATCCGGGTCTTCGAGGCCGCCGCCCGTGAGGTGGCCGCCGCCGGGGACGTGGAGTTCCTGGTCCAGGGGACGCTCTACCCGGACGTGGTCGAGTCCGGCGGCGGCACCGGTACGGCCAACATCAAGTCTCACCACAACGTCGGCGGTCTGCCCGACGACCTGAAGTTCGCGCTGGTGGAGCCGCTGCGGACGCTCTTCAAGGACGAGGTACGGGCACTCGGGGTGGCCCTCGGGCTGCCCGAGGAAATGGTCTGGCGGCACCCGTTCCCCGGTCCGGGGCTGGCCATCCGGATCATCGGCTCGGTCGACCGGGAGCGGCTCGACCTGCTCCGCGCCGCCGACCTGATCGCCCGCGAGGAGCTGACCGCGTCCGGCCTGGACCGCGACGTCTGGCAGTTCCCGGTGGTGCTGCTCGCCGACGTACGCAGCGTCGGGGTGCAGGGCGACGGGCGCAGCTACGGTCATCCCGTGGTGCTGCGCCCGGTCTCCAGCGAGGATGCGATGACCGCGGACTGGTCCCGCCTGCCCTACGACCTGATCGGCCGGATCTCCACCCGGATCACCAACGAGGTGCCCGAGGTGAACCGGGTGGTGCTCGACGTCACCAGCAAGCCGCCGGGCACCATCGAGTGGGAGTAGCCCCGGGGCGACTCGGTCACGCCGACGGGGTGACCGGGCCCGTGCCTGGAGCCGGCTGGGTCCAGCCTGCGGGCGGCGTCCAGCCGGGGGCCGGGTGCGGCCACGCGGGCGCGCCGGCCGGCTCGGCCGGCATCAGGAACCACATGACCGGGTACGCCAGCAGCGCGACCCCGCCGGTGAGCACCACGGCGACGGCGAAGACGACCCGGACCAGGGTCGGGTCGACGGCGAAATAGCGCCCCAGACCGCTCGCCACACCGGCGAGCATCCGGTCGGTCACCGGCCGCCGCAACTGCCGGTACGGCGCCTGGAACTGCGGCCCCTGGAACGGCGGGGCTGGCGGCGGCCCCTGGGACGGTGAGGGCTGGAACGGCGGGGTCTGCCGGGTGGGGTCCTGCGGTGGCGGGGTCTGGTGCGAGGGCATCTCGGTCATGTCTCCACGGTCCGCGCCGGGTGGGCCGCCGACCTCGGTGACCGCCCCGATCCATACCCTGACTGTCCCCCGAAAGTGTGGCCATCTGTCAGGAATCTGACTCTGTTCATCGACCCGGAACATGATCCGGGGAGAATTTGGCCCTGTGACCCCTGCGCTGGAGCCGATTCGTAGGATTGCGGCTTACGCCGTTTGTACAGATTCCGAGGACCAGGTGCTGCTGGTACGCGCCTCGTCCCGGTCCGGCACGCCCGGAGTGTGGTCGTTGCCGGGCGGTGCGGTCGACCACGGTGAAGATCCCAACCACACGGTCGTACGGGAGACAGCCGCCGAGACCGGGCTGTCGGTCTCGGTGTCCGGGCTGATCGACGTGCTGGCCGACATGCGCTCCCTGCCCCAGCGGGGTGTCACCATCCACACCGACCGCCTCCTCTACCGGGTCTCGATCCGGGGCGGCACCCTCTGTGACCGGATCGGCCAGCCGACCGACCTGGCCCGCTGGTACAGCCTGGACGAGGCGAAGTCACTGCCGCTGCGCCCGTTCACCGCCCAGGCGCTGGAGCTGCCGCCGGGTCCGATCGACCTCTGCCCGGAGGAAGCACCCGACTTCCCGTCGTTCAACGCGGTGCCGGGCCCGGACGGGCTGCACCGCGCGCAGCGCTTCGCCGCGTACGCGGTGGCCACCGACCCGGCCGGGCGGGTGCTGCTGACCCGGGTCGCGGACGGCTACCCGGGTGCCGGTTGCTGGCACCTGCCCGGTGGCGGGACCGACTACGGCGAGCAGCCGGGTGCGGCGCTGATCCGGGAGCTGGTCGAGGAGACCGGCCAGCGCGGGCGCCTGATCGAGCTGCTCGGTGTGGCGAGTCACCGGGACGCCGCCTCGCTGGGGCCGGAGGGCTACCCGATCGACTGGCACGGCGTACGGGCCTTCTACCGGGTCGCGGTGGACGCGCCCGCGCCGCCGACCGTGGGCGACGTCGGCGGATCCACCTCCGAGGCGCGCTGGTTCGGCCCGGACGAGCTGGCCGCCCTGCCCGCCGAGCGGCTCACCGAGGTGACCGCCGAGGCCGTCGAGGCCGCCCGCCGCCCCTGACCCCCCGCCCGACACCCGCCCGCCCCCGACCCCGCTCGCTCCGACAACCGGGCAGGGAAGGGTCCCTTCCGCTGCCAGGGGCGGCACCCGGGGACCCTGCGTCACCGTTCGGGCGTGACGGACTGCCGGGCGGCGGAGCTAACCTCGTGATCAACGGACGTTGACACGGGGGACGGGGTGCGATGCGGCGGCGGCGGATCGGGGCGTACGGGCTGTGCCGGGACGACGAGGGGCGGGTGCTGCTGACCCGGTCGTCGAAAACCGCCGACATCGCCGGGATCTGGCAGGTCCCCGGTGGTGGTGTGGGGCACGGGGAACACCCGGCGACGGCCCTGGTCCGGGAGTTCGCCGAGGAGACCGGGCTGCGGGTCGAGGTCGTCGAGGTGAGCGCGGTGCTGTCCGACCTTAGCCGGCTGGGCGAGCCGGACGAGGACGTGCACACCGACCGGGTCATCTACCGGGTACGCCCGACCGGCGGCACCCTGCGCTCCGACCCGGACGGCACCACCGACCTGGTGGCCTGGGTCCCACCCGAGGAGTTGCCCCGGTTGCCGCTGATGCCGTTCACCGCCGAACTGCTCGGCCAGCCGGTCACACCGCTGCCGGAGCCGCCCCCGGGTGCCGTACGCCGGCCGCTGCCGCCGTTGCCGCCCAACGCCGGCCAGCGCTTCGCCGCGTACGGGTTGGTGACCGACCCGGCCGGGAGGGTGCTGCTGTCGCTGATCGCCCCGAGGTATCCGGGCGCCGGGCGGTGGCACCTGCCCGGTGGCGGGACCGATCACGGCGAGCAGCCGGCCACCGGGCTGCTGCGCGAGTTGATGGAGGAGGCGGGGCAACTGGGCCGGGTCACCGACCTGATCGATGTCACGCACCTGCACAGTCCCGCCGCCAGCGGGCCGGAGGGCCGGCCGATGAACTGGCACAGCGTACGGGTGATCTATCGGGTCGAGGTGGACGTGCCGACCGAGGCGCGGGTGACCGAGGCCCCCGGGGGATCGACGGCCGAGGCTGCCTGGTTCCCGGTGGCCGAGGCCGCGAGGCTCCCGCTTACCGACGTGGCGGCGCTGGGACTGGAGCGGTTGGGCAGGTAAAACGTCGCCGAAATGACCGTTGTGGATGATTCCGATACACTGACAGCGTGTGTTCCGGTGGTCATCCGCCGGGATTGTGCCCCGGACAGGGTCTCTGAGCGGATCGAGCGGTTTGCGGGAAATGCTCCGCCGGCAGCTATCGCCAAGGCGCTTCCGTCTGTGCGATGGTGTAGGCCGCAAAAGCTTGCCGGCCAACAACCCCAGGACCCCGGCATGAGTCAGCCGGGTCGCCACCGGGGGTGGCGGACGAGTCGATCGGGTAATGGAGGAAACGTGCCGAGAGCCCCTTGGCGTCGGCGTACGACAGAGAACCCGCGCCCCGCCGGGCGCCGCTGGACCGGGCAGTTGCGCCGGGGTGGCGCGTTCGCCAGGCAGGTGCTGCTGGTTCGGGTCGCACGTCGGGACGACGAGCGGGGTGGCATGACCGCCACCGTCCTCCGGCCGGAACACCACTATCCAGGTGATCCCCGTGCCCCGTTCCGCAGCCGGTACGGTTTCGACCGGCTGACCGAGGCCGAGATCGAGTCGGTCGCACCGGTCAGTCCCGCGATCGGGCCGATGAGCCCGGTCGACGACGTGTCGCCCGGGATGGCCATCCCGCTGCTGCCCGGCGAGCGTACGCTCGGCCGCCGGGTCAAGTTCGCCCTGGTCAACGGCTGCACCCTGGCCAGCCTGACGCTCGGGATGCTGGCCATCTTCCTGGCCATGCGGGGCGACGAGCGCACGGCGGCGATCTGCCTGATCGCCTGCGTGGTCTTCGACGGGCTCGACGGGGCACTGGCCCGCAAGCTCGGGGTGGCCAGCCCGTTCGGCGCCCAGATGGACTCGCTGGCCGACATGTGCTCGTTCGGCCTGGCGGCCCCCGTGGTGGTCTACGCCTCGCTGTCCGGCTCGGTCTCGACCCCGGCTGCCGCCGTCGCCTGCGCCCTGGTCGCGGCCTGCGCCGCGATCCGGCTGGCCCGGTTCAACGTCTCGCCCAAGGACGGGCGGTTCTTCTGCGGGGTGCCGACCACGATGGCCGCCGCGGTGCTCGCGCTGGTGGTGCTGATCGGGTTGCCGGTCCCCGGCACGGTCCAGGTCGCCGGGGTCGGGCTGCTGGCCTTCGCGATGGTCTCCAGCTTCCCCTACGCCAAGCTCGCCCGGCTGGTGAAGCTGCCGCCGTGGGTGTGGCTGGCACCGGTGATCGGCGCGCTCGTCGACGTCCGGCTCACCTTCGCGCTCCTGGTGGTCGCGTACCTGGCCAGCGGCCCGCTGCTCTGGTGGCGCCAGCGCGGCACCATCTGACCCACCCGTCCCGGCACCATCTGACCCACGGCCCTGCGCCCGGCACCGGCTGATCGATGCTCGACGCGCCTCGACCGCCGTGGTCGGGGCGCTCCGAGATCTCTCCGGGGCGCCCCGACCCACATCAGGCTCAGCGCCAGCGTGCGATCACCGACGACCCGCCGATCACCTTGTCGCCCGGTCCCACAAGCGGGTCGGCCGCCTCGGCGGGCAGGTAGACGTCGGTACGCGAGCCGAACCGGATCAGTCCGATCCGCTCACCCTTGGCCAGCAGTGCCCCCACGGGGGCGCGCTGCACGATCCGGCGTGCGATCAGGCCCGTACGCTGCGCCACCACGACCGTGCCCCGCTCGGTGTCCAGCACCGTGTACGCGGCCACGTTGTGCTCCGCAGCCGGTTTCATCGCGGCGGCGAAACCACCGTCGGCGACGAAGTAGTCGACCACCTTGCCCGCCACCGGTGACCGGTTGACGTGCACGTCGAGTACGGAGAGGAACACCGCGACGCGGAGGAACTCGCCGTCGCCGAAGCGTTCGTCGATGAGCCGCTCGACCGACAGCACCCGGCCGTCGGCGGCGGCGACCACGGCGGATTCGTCGTCGGGCAGGTCACGCTCCGGGTCGCGGAAGAACGCGGCCACCGGGGCGGCGGCGAGCGCGGGCACCAGCCACAGCCGGGACTTCGGTCGGGTGATCTTGGCGAGTGCGGCCAGGCCGAGTGCGATTCCGGCGGCGGCGATCCCGTTCGAGTCGATGTGCATCGTGCGGGTGATCGGGACGCTCGACGGCCGGTACACGGGCGCCAGCCGCGCGGCCGTCGCGACCTCCGCCGGGGTGAACCGGAGCCGGTGGATCCGCAGCGGTGGTTGGTTCAGCAGGACCAGGTCGGTGCCGACACCGAACAGGGCCGACTGCCGGTCCAGTTCCGCGCCGGCGCCCTCGGTCCGGCCGGGCATCGCCGGCACCGCGACCGTCAGCACCCCGCCCTTGGCGAGTTGTGCACCCAGTTCGGACAGGGTGGCACGGGTCTCGTCGACGGTGCCGGTCAGCGGGACGGCCGCCAGCACGATTTCCGCCGGCTGGGCCTCGGCGAGTTCGTCGACGATCTGGATCCGGTCGGCCACCCAGGGACCGTGGGCGGCGACGTGGGTGCGTAGCTGCGCCGCGTCGCCCGGTTCGGCCGGTACGAGGGTGAGCACGTCGCCGGGGAGCAGGGCACTGATCGCGGCGTCGAGCACCGCGGTGTCCGCCTGTGCCCCGACCAGCAGTGCGGTCTTCGAACCGTGGTGCCGGGCCAGCTCGGCGGTGAGCGTACGGGCGGCCCGCTCGCCGAGGCGGACCGGACCCTGCGGAGCGGGGGTGGGCACGGCGGGGGACTGGGTCATCTGGAGCGAACTCCTCGGTGGGTGAGGGCGGGCGAGTGGGACTCGTCCCGGTGGGGCCCTAACCGGTCGCCTGACGCGGACCGGCCGGCGGAGGTGGAAACCTCCGCCGGCCAGTTTATGCACGACCCACGCCGGACCACAGCGATCGGTATCAGTCCCGGTGATCGTCGGGCCGGGGCTGGTCGACGCCGCCGGTCGGTCGACCCGGCACGGGGTCGGTCGCGTCCGGGTCGACCCGGGGGAATTCGGCGGTGCCGTACTCGCGGGTGGTGGATTCGGCCGTGCGGTACTCGGAGGTGGTGAAATCGGCCGTGCGGTACTCCGGGGTGGTGGAGTCGGCCGTGCCGTAGTCGGAGGTGGTGAATCCGACCGGGGTCGGGTCGGTGCCGGGGGCGGCAGAGGCCGGTGCCGTCGGCAGCGGGCCACCGTCCGTCACCGGAGCGGCCGGCGGGGTCGCCGCCGCCGTGGACCGCCCCGAGCGCAGCGCCCCGAGCAGACCCAGTACGCCGACCAGGATCAGCCCGCCGGCCAGTATCCAGCCGACCTCGGGCAGGTTCAGGTCGAGGACCTGGGCGACCAGCCACCAACCGGCGACCCCCAGGAAGATCAGCGCGAACACCAGGGAGACCCCGTCGGTCCGGTGCGCCTTCATCGGTACACCTCCGCATCACCAGCGTTGACGTGCAGGAACAGGCGCAGCTTTCCGCCTCCGGGGCCGTCCGCACCAAGGTCGGTGACCTGCCGGGACGGGTTGTTCACACCGCTCCACCGGTCACCGAAGATGCGCGCGTCGCCGGCGTTCACGTCCGCGTTCGTGGTCACGTCCACGTTCGCCGGCACCATCACCCGGAGCTTGCCGAAGTTGACCTGGACGGTCACCTGGACGTCCCGGTCGGTGAAGTCGACGTGGGTGAGGTCGAGGGTGCCGTCGCCGAAGGTCGTCTCGTACCGGGTGGCGAGATCGTCGATGCTGGCCGGCGTCCAGATCGCGGTGCCGTTCGGACCGTTCGGCGGGTCGATCGACTGGGCGACGGTGGAGATGCCGAGCGCCGCGCTCGCCACCAGGCCGAGGGCGATCAGCCAACGGGCGCGGCCGAACCAGGCACCGACCAGGAGCCCGAGCGCGATGGTGACGAGCGCCGCGGCGAAGTAGGTGGCGGGTGAGACCTCAACCCGGTTGCTGACGTCGAGGATGACCACCACCCCCAGCGCCACGAAGATCAGGGAGAAGGTGGCGGCGCCGAGCGGGGATCGCTCCCGGGGCGGCTTCGGCGGCTTGGTGCGCTTGGTGGCCGGGGCCGCACCGGGCCGGTAGCCCGGTGGTTGGCCGGCGCCGCCGGCGTACGGGCCGTGCGGTGCGAAGGGCGGTCGGTAGCCACCCGGAACCGAACCACCGGCCGGTGCGCCCAACGGGGCTCCGGGAGCCGCATACGGGGCACTCGGCCAGTTCGCCGGTCCGGACGGCGGCGGCGTGATCACCGGGCCGGGACCACCGGCGTACGCCGGACCGGAGCCGCCCGCGTACGCGGGTGCCGCCGGTGCGGGACCGGCCGGCTGGGCCGGTGCGGCCGGGCGGTACCAGTCCGGGTACGCCTCGGCGTGCGTGGCCGTCGGAGCCCCGCTGGAGGGCGCGTAGGGCGTCGCCCCGTACGCCGGGCCGTAAGCCGGTCCGGGGGGCGGCGGCACCCCGGGCGGTGCGCCCGCCGGACCACCGGTGCCCCGGGCGTTCCGGTTGAGCAGCAGCGCGCCACCGATCAGGATCGCCGCGCCGAGCATGATGGCCCGGAAGGAGTCGGTCACGATCAGCCCGAACATGACCGCCACCAGCAGCCCGAGGACGATCACGGTCACCGGTGACATGCTCGACCGGCCCCGGCCCAGCATCGACTCCACCGGCGAGGCGCTGTCCCCCTCGGCCGGGATGATCAGCCAGGCGGCGACGTAGACCAGCACCCCGATCCCGCCGAAGAAACCCAGCACGGCGAGGAGCACCCGCCACAGGATCGGGTCGGTGTTGGTGGCCCGGCCGATCGCCGCGCACACCCCGGCCAGGTAGCGCCCCTCGCGGGGCCGGACCAGGCCGTACCGGGAGGTGAAGCCCGCCGGGCCGGGTGGCGGCGGGCCGGGGGGTGGTCCGTACCCCCAGGGGGGTGGTGGGTTGGCGCCCGGCGGTGGTCCGCCGGGCGGCGGCGCCGCACCGGGTCCGGTCGGTTCGTCCGGCCCGGCCGGGGCGTCGGCCCCGGCGGCCGTGGTGGGCGAAGATGCCGGACCGGGCAGCGGAGGCTGCGGCGGGTCGGCGCTCTCCGTCGGGGCCGGTCGTCGTGACGCGGCAGCTTCTTCGGTCATGGTTACGAGTTTCGTCTTCCGGCGGTCCGAGTGGCCTCAGGCGCGAACCCTGAAGCCACCCTGAGATCTCCGGCGGCAATGTTCCGGGGCGTCCCCGTGGTCAGGGTGCCCGAAAACGTGTGACGATCGAGTCCACGGCCGACGACCGGATCGCCCCGACCGCCGGGATGGTCCGACCGGCACGACCAGGGAGTCACCGATCAGCGCCGCCACCGAGCCCCGCCTCTACCGCGCCCGCGACCACCGCATGGTGGCCGGCGTGGCCACCGGCGTTGCCGAACACCTGGGCATCTCGGTGGTCCGGGTACGGGTGGCCTTCGTCGTCCTGCTCGGGCTCAGCGGCCTGGGGCTGCTGCTCTACGCGGCGTTCTGGGCGGTGGTGCCGGTACGCGCCAGCGAGACCGGTGTGTCGCCGCGCCGGGACATCCTGGAACTGCTGCCGTTCGTGGCCATCGGGCTCGGCGTACTGGTGATCCAGATCATGGTGTTCGGCTCCACCGGCGTCGCCGGCACGGCGGGATGGCTGGTCGCGATCATCGCGGTGGGTGCCGGCGTGATCTGGCACCAGTCCACCCCCGAACGGCGCCGGCAGTGGAGCGAGACCATGCCCGTGCCCTGGCTGGGTGCGGTACTGGAGGAGAGCGACCGGCGGGCCTTCGTGCTGCGCTTCATCGGCGGCGGACTGCTGGTCGCGGTCGGGGTGGTCGGCGTGGTGGCGGTCTACACGCCGCAGGCCAACTTCGACGCGGTCGCGAACGGCGTGATCTTCGCGTTGGTCGGGCTGGCCGGTGTCGGGGTGGTCGCCGCCCCGGTGCTCTGGCGGATGTTCAACCAGTTGCGTACGGAGCGTGAGGGGCGGATCCGGGAGCGGGAGCGGGCCGAACTGGCGGCGATGGTGCACGACCAGGTGCTGCACACCCTCGCCCTGATCCAGCGCAACGCCGCCGACATCAAGACCGTCCAGCGCCTGGCCAGGGGTCAGGAACGGTCGCTGCGCAACTGGCTGTACAAGCCCACCGGGTCGCCGACGGAGCGGTTCGCCGCCGCGCTGGAGCAGGTGGCCGCCGAGGTCGAGGACACCTTCGCGATCAGCGTGGAAACCGTTGTCGTCGGCGACCGGGAGACCGACGAGCGGATCGCCGCGCTGGTCGCCGCGGCCCGCGAGGCCCTGGTCAACGCGGCCCGGCACGCGAAGGTCGAGACGGTCTCGCTCTACGCCGAGGTGGAGCCGGAGCAGGTGAGCGTCTTCGTCCGCGATCGTGGTGCCGGCTTCGACCCGACTACCGTGGAAGATCACCGGCACGGCGTACGGGGCTCGATCATCGGGCGGATGGACCGGCACGGTGGCAAGGCGGAGATCCGCAGCGAGCCGGGCGACGGCACCGAGGTACGGCTGATCATGCCGACCACCCGGGACGGCGCCGGCTCGGGAAGCACCTGGTAGCACCATGGCCGGGCAGAGCGAGGAGAGGTCATGACTGAGGACAGCGGAACGGCCGGGAACAGCGGGACGGCCGAGGGTGCCGCCGAGCGGCGGTTGCGGGTCTTCCTGGTCGACGACCACGCGATGTTCCGGGCCGGGGTGCGGGCCGAACTGGGTGTGCACGTCGAGGTGGTCGGTGAGGCGAGCACGGTGGCCGAGGCGGTCAACCGGATCGCGCTGACCGTGCCGGACGTGGTGCTGCTCGACGTACACATGCCCGACGGTGGGGGCCGGGCGGTGCTGGACGCGATGCGCCGTACCCATCCCGGGATCAGGTTCCTCGCCCTGAGCGTGTCCGACGCGGCCGAGGACGTGATCGGCCTGATCCGGGCCGGTGCCCGGGGGTACGTCACCAAGACGATCTCGCCGGACGAGTTGACCTCGGCGATCCGCCGGGTGGCCGACGGGGACGCGGTGTTCAGTCCCCGGCTGGCCGGCTTCGTGCTGGACGCCTTCGCCGCCCGGCCGGACGCGCCGGTGGCCGACCCGGAGCTGGACCAGCTCACCAACCGGGAGCGTGAGGTGCTCCGGTTGCTCGCCCGCGGGTACGCCTACAAGGAGATCGCCAAGGAGTTGTTCATCTCGATCAAGACGGTCGAGACGCACGTCTCCAACGTGCTGCGCAAGCTCCAGATGTCCAACCGTTACGAACTTTCCCGCTGGGCCGCCGACCGCCGGTTGGTTTGAGACCGCGGAATTTCTGTCGACACAGGACCCACACCCTCGGTACGCGTCTGACATCCGACAGTGTTCGCGCCGGAGCTGAGCGAGTGGCCGAAGCTCGTGGATGCGTGCACCTCCGGCCGGCGCTGTTTGTGCTCGCGCGGCGGCGGTTGAGGTAGATCTAGCAGGGCAAATGGTGATCTTGGTGAGTATTCACCGAACGCTCTCGGTCTAACGGCTTGATAACGGCACCTTCACGGAACGGGCGTTCGGTGTCACAGTGTCAAGCACCTCACACCCCCTCGTGAGCGCCCTGAGGAGGCACTCCCATGCGCGGGAAAACCCTGAAGGTGGCGGTCGCTACGACCGCCATCGCGCTGATTGCTACAGGTTGCAGCAGCAGCGACCCGGAAGAGTCCGGGTCGTCGAACAGCAACGCGGTCGTCTCGATCGAGATCGCTGAGCCGCAGCACCTGATCCCATCCAACACCACGGAGACGAGCGGGGCGCAGGTCCTGTCCGCGCTCTTCTCGCCGCTGGTGGACTTCGACAAGGACAACAAGCCGTTCGAGGTCGCCGCCGAGTCGATCTCGTCGACGGACAACACCCTGTGGACGATCAAGCTGAAGGACGGCTACACCTTCCACAACGGTGAGAAGGTCAACGCCGACAGCTACATCAACGCCTGGAACCACGGCGCCTACGGCCCGAACGGCAACGGCGGGTCCTACTTCTGGGACAAGGTGGAAGGCTTCGCCGACCTCCAGTCGACCGACCCGGACGGCGAGGAGGGCCCGCAGAAGGCCCCCGAGCCCAAGGCGAAGAAGCTGAGCGGCCTGGCGAAGGTCGACGACCTCACCTTCACGGTGAAGCTGTCCGCCCCGTTCAGCGAGTTCAAGGCCGTCCTGGGCTACACCTCGTTCTACCCGCTGCCGGCGTCGGCATGGCAGTCCGAGGGCGTGCTCAAGGAGGGCTTCGAGGACGCGATCGTCGGTAACGGCCCGTTCAAGCTCAAGGGTTCGTGGCAGCACGACCAGGGCATCGAGGTCGAGCGGTACGACGCCTTCCCCGGCACCAAGCCGAAGGTCGGCGGCGTCAACTTCAAGATCTACCAGCAGCTCACCTCGGCCTACGCGGACCTGCAGGCGGACAACCTCGACGTGATCAAGACGATCCCGACCGAGAACCTGTCGAGCGCCCAGACGGACCTCGGCGACCGGTTCAAGCAGTCCCCGGCGTCGACCTTCCAGTTCGTCGCGTTCCCGACGTTCCAGCCCGAGTTCGCCAAGCCCGAGGTCCGCAAGGCCATCTCGAAGGCGATCGACCGGGACGAGATCATCAAGGCGGTCTTCAAGAACTCGCAGAAGTCGGCCCACTCGTTCGTCTCGCCGGTTGTCGCCGGGTACCGGGACAACACCTGTGGCGAGGCCTGCGTGTTCGACGCCGCCAAGGCGAAGGCCGAGTACACCGCGGCCGGCGGCCCGGCCAAGCTCCAGATCTCGTACAACGGTGACGGTGGGCACAAGGAGTGGGTGGACGCCACCTGCAACCAGCTCAAGACCAACCTGGGTGTTGAGTGCGTCGGCACCGCCGAGCCGAAGTTCGCCGACCTGCTGACCAAGGTGGAGTCGAAGACTCCGGTCGGCATGTTCCGCATGGGCTGGGTCATGGACTACCCGTCCATGGAGAACTACCTCGGCCCGCTCTACAGCACCAACGGTTCGTCGAACTACTACGGGTACAGCAACCCGGCCTTCGACGCTCTCGTCAAGGAAGGCGCCGCGGCGCCGAGCCTCGAAGAGGCGATCAAGAAGTACCAGCAGGCCGAGGACATCCTCGTCAAGGACATGCCGGTGATCCCGCTGCGGTTCGGGCAGAACACGTTCGGTCACTCGAACAAGGTCAAGAACGTGGAGATCGACCTCTTCAACCGGGTCGACCTGCTGAAGATCGAAGCCGTCAGCTGAACTGACCGCTGAGCGGCGGATGGTCCGAGTCACCTGCGGGAAGTTCGGTGGCTCGGACCATCCGGCGAGTGGTCCGGCGGCTGGGTGGTGCCCGCTGCGGACCACCTCCGTGGCGTCACCGATGACCGTGCGGTGACGCCATCGCCGCGTCCACACCACTGCGGTCCGCTGTCCACAAGGCAGCCATCGACGCCTGTCCCATGAAGGACGAAGACATGTTCCGTTTCATTGTCCGGCGCCTGCTGCAGATGGTCCTGACGTTCATCGGGGCCACCCTGCTCGTATACGCGCTCATGTTCAGCAACCAGGGCAGCCCGGCGCGGGTCATCCAGTCCCTGGTCGGCGAACGCCCGGTCACTGCCGCCCAGGTCCAGGTCCTCACCGAGCGTTACCACCTGAACGAAGGCTTCTGGGTCCAGTACGGCTACTACATGAAAGGCCTGCTGCAACTCGACTTCGGCACCTCGCTGACCGGCCGTCCGATCGGCGACATGATCGCCCAGGCCTGGCCGGTGACGATCCGGCTCGCCCTGATCGGCGTGCTGTTCGCCATCCTGTTCGGCGTGACCGCAGGCGTGGTCGCCGGCATCCGCCGCGCCGGTCTGTTCGACAATGCCACGCTGATCCTCACCCTGCTACTCATTTCCGTGCCGGTGATCGTGCTGGCCCCGCTGGCCCAGTACTTCTTCGGCATCAAGCTCGGCTGGTTCCCCCCGACCGCCGGTGGTGACCCGACCTGGTGGGCGCTGATCCTGCCGGGCCTGGTGCTGGGATCACTCTCGCTCGCCACCTACTCCCGGCTGACCCGTACCTCGGTGGCGGAGAACCTGCGCGCCGACTACGTCCGTACGGCCCGGGCCAAGGGCCTGCCGCCGCGTCGGGTGATCGGGGTGCACGTGCTCCGCAACTCGCTGATCCCGGTCGTCACCTACATCGGCATCGACATCGGTGGCCTGATGAGCGGCGCGATCATCACCGAAGGCGTGTTCAACATCCCCGGCGTGGGGTTCAACCTCTTCCGCGGTATCCGTACCGAGGACGGACCTCTGGTTGTCGGCTTCGTCAGCCTGCTGGTCATCGTCTTCCTGGTCGCGAACCTGATCGTCGACATCATGTACGCCGTGCTCGACCCGAGGATCCGCTATGAGTAATCTCGAATCGATCGCCGCGGCCGAGACCCCCGCCGCGAATCCAGCCCCGGTCGGACCGGCCGGTGGTGCCAAGACGGACAAGCCGCGCAGCCTGGCCGGCGACGCCTGGCGCGACCTGCGCCGTAACCCCATCTTCTGGGTCGCCGCCACGCTGGTGGTGCTCTTCGTGGTGATGGCGATCGTGCCGCAACTGTTCACCCCGGCGGATCCCGCGAGTTGCGCGCTGTCCCGGCAGTACGCCCCGCCCAGCGGGCGGGCCTGGTTCGGTTACGACTTCCAGGGTTGCGACCTGTTCGCCCGGACCATCTACGGTGCTCGCGCGTCGATCCAGGTCGGCGTCTTCGCCATGCTGCTGACCGGCACGATCGCGCTGGTCGTCGGCCTCTCGTCGGGTTACTTCGGCGGCTGGGTGGACACCATCCTGTCCCGGGTGACCGACATCGTGCTGGGCATCCCGCTGCTGCTGGCCGCGATCGTGCTCGGCAAGCGCCTCGCCGGCGACCGTCAGGGCACCGGCATCTGGACCGTGGTGATCGTGCTGGGCGTGCTTGGCTGGACCACCGCGTCCCGGGTCATGCGCTCCTCGGTGATCAGTGCGAAGAACCAGGACTACGTGGCCGCCGCCCGGATGCTCGGTGCCGGGCACGGCCGGATCATGTTCCGGCACATCCTGCCCAACGCGCTCGCGCCGTTCGTGGTGGTGCTGACCATCGCGCTCGGCGGTTTCATCTCGGTCGAGGCGACCCTGTCGTTCCTCGGCATCGGGCTGAAGGCACCGGCCATCTCCTGGGGCATCGACATCTCCAGTTCGACCGTGCGGGTACGGGAGAACGCGACCCCACTGATCGCGCCGTCGGCGTTCCTGGCGATGACCGTGCTCGCGTTCATCATGCTCGGCGACGCGATCCGCGACGCTTTCGACCCGAAGCTGCGGTAGGAGATTCCGGTGACCGATATCAAGGCACAGATCGATGTCCTGCCCGGCCTGGACAAGACCGCCCCGCTGCTCCGGGTCAACGATCTGCACGTGGAGTTCCGTACGGCCAACGGGGTGGCGCGTGCGGTGAACGGCGCCAACTTCACCCTGCAGGCGGGGGAGACCCTGGCCATCCTCGGTGAGTCCGGCTGTGGCAAGTCGGTGACCGCTCAGGCGATCATGGGCATCCTGGACACCCCGCCCGGGTACGTGACCAAGGGCGAGGTCCGCTACCGGGGGCTCGACCTGCTGAAGCTGCCCGAGGAGCAGCGGCGGAAGGTACGCGCGAACCGGATCGCGATGATCTTCCAGGATGCGCTCTCCGCGCTGAACCCGGTCTTCTCGGTGGGCTTCCAGCTCGACGAGTTGTCCCGGGTGCACCGGGGGATGTCCAAGAAGGACGCTCGCCAGCGGTCGGTCGAACTGCTCGACCTGGTGAAGATCCCGGCCGCGAAGCAGCGGGTGAACGACTACCCGCACCAGTTCTCCGGCGGTATGCGCCAGCGCGTGATGATCGCGATGGCACTCGCGCTCGACCCCGAGGTGTTGATCGCGGACGAGCCGACCACCGCCCTGGACGTCACGGTCCAGGCCCAGATCATGACCCTGTTGGCCGAACTCCGGCGGGAACGCAACATGGGCCTGATCCTGATCACCCACGACATGGGGGTGGTCGCCGACGTCGCCGATCGGATCTCGATCATGTACGCCGGCAAGGTGGTCGAGGAGGCGGGGGTGTTCGACGTCTACGCCCGCCCGGCGCACCCGTACACGAAGGCCCTGCTCGAATCGATCCCGCGGCTGGACCTCCGGGGCCAGCAGCTCAACGTGATCAAGGGCCTGCCGCCGAACCTGATGAACATCCCGCCGGGCTGCGCCTTCAACCCGAGGTGCGGGTACGCCCAGGACGTCTGCCGGGCCGATCCGCCGCCGCCCGCGTACCAGGTGGCCGGGGACCGGACTTCGCGTTGCCACTTCTGGAAGGACGTGTTGGGCGATGAGTGAGGTCGTGCTGCGTACCCAGCAGCTGGTCAAGCACTTCCCGATCACCCGGGGCATCGTGTTCCAGAGTCAGGTCGGCGCGGTCCGCGCGGTGGACGGGGTCGACCTGGAACTGCGCCGTGGGGAGACCCTCGGCGTCGTCGGCGAGTCCGGCTGCGGCAAGTCGACCCTGGCGAGACTGCTGGTCGGGCTCGAGAAACCCACCTCGGGCACGATCGACGTCCGGGGTGAGGAGATGACCCGGCTCAAGGGGCCGGCGATGCGGAAGGCCCGACGCAACATCCAGATGGTGTTGCAGGATCCGTACACGTCGCTGAACCCCCGGATGACGGTCGGCGACATCATCGGCGAGCCGTTCGACATCCATACCGATGTCCTGCCGCGGGGTGACCGGCAGGAGCGGGTGCGCCAGCTCATCGATCTGGTCGGGCTCAACCCGGACCACATCAACCGGTACCCGCACCAGTTCTCCGGTGGGCAGCGGCAGCGGATCGGGATCGCCCGTGCGCTGGCGCTCAACCCGGAGATCATCATCTGTGACGAGCCGGTGTCGGCGCTGGACGTGTCGATCCAGGCCCAGGTGATCAACCTGCTGGAGAAGCTCCAGGACGAGCTGGGCCTGTCGTACGTGTTCATCGCGCACGACCTGTCCGTGGTCCGGCACATCGCCGACCGGGTCGCCGTGATGTACCTCGGCAAGATCGTCGAGATCGGCAACAACGAGGAGATCTACGAGCGGCCGACCCACCCGTACACCCAGGCACTGCTCTCCGCGGTGCCGGTGCCGGATCCGACGCTGCGCGGTCACCGGGACCAGATCGTGCTGGAGGGCGACGTGCCGTCGCCGGCCAACCCACCGTCCGGCTGCCGGTTCCGTACCCGGTGCTGGAAGGCCCAGGAGATCTGCGCCCAGGAGGATCCACCGCTGGTGCAACGGGAGCATTCCGGCCACCCGAGCGCTTGCCACTTCGCCGAGGAGCGGGACGTGGTGCACGCGGTCGAGTAGGCCGGCTCAGACGCCGGCGGCCGGGCCCCACCCGGCTCGAGTCACCGGTGAAGGTAGTGCCTCCTCAGTGTCCGGGGCGTCGGTCGTCATCCATGCGACCGGCGCCCCGGGCCTCGTCCGGCCCATGACGTACGACGGTGGCCCGTGCCCTGCGGATGCGCGGGCGAGAGTTCAGAGCGGCCCGCGGCCGGCGCGGAGCACCAGGAGTGCGAGCTGGGTCCCGTCCGCACCCAGGGCGGTACGGAACTTGTCCAGGATCTCCCGTTCGCGGGAGAGGACCAGGCGGGTGCCACCGGAGGCGACCCGGGTCGCCCCGACCTGTTGGGACAGGCTCGCCCGTTCCTGCCATAGGGCGATCAGGGCGCTGTCGATCTCGTTGATCCGGTCGCGCATGGCGAGGATCCGCGCCGCGGCCTCCGGCGAGTCGGTGCCGGTCTGCGCGTTCGCGGACGAGTTGGCGGGCTGCTCAAGCATGTGTGCGGTCATTTCCGGGCTCCCGAGAGGGTTGGCCCCTGGCAATTCCAGACCCCGAAGCGAAACGCCCCGGGCTCCAGGAGCCCGGGGCGTTCGTAGGTTTTAGATCAGGCGCTACCTACGGCTGCCGGACTCCCGGAGCCATAGTAAAAGTAGAAGTGCGCCTGCTGGATCACGAATCGAGTATGCCCACCGAACGGCCCCCCGCGCAAGCATCTCGGTGAACAAGGGCCCCTTCCCACCTTTTTTCGCACCGGTCGGGGCCCTCGCTCACCTGATGTTCAGCCGAGGCGGGTGATGCGGTTGGCCGGGCCGGGGGCCACGGGAGCGCCCGTGCCGAGGTAGCCGACCAGGGCGTCGACGTCGAAACCGGGCGCCGTGGTCCGGTCGGTGCCGCCGGTGAGCAGGGTGAAGCCGTCACCGCCGTTGGCCAGGAAGTCGTTCGTGGTGACCCGGTAGCTGGCCGCCGGATCAACCGGCACGCCGCCGAGGGCCAGGCCGGTGACCCGGCCGCCGGCCGGCAGGGTGGTGTCATAGCTGTACGTGAGCCCCGCCGAGACCTGGAGCACCCGCTGCGAGGTCTGCCCGCTGAAGCCGACGAACTGCTGTTCCAGCACGTCCTTGAGCTGTGCCCCGGTGAAGGTCTGGGTGACCACCAGGTTGTTGAACGGCTGGACGGTGAACGCCTCGCCGTACGTGATCTCGCCGGGCGCCTCGCCCCCGGCCGACGTGCCGTACGTCAGCGGGGCGCGGATGCCGCCCGGGTTCATCAGCGCGAGCTGGGCCCCGTTGGCGGCGGTCCAGGCGAGCTGGGCGTCGGCGATCACGTCACCGAGCGGGCTCTCCTGGTTGGGCAGGTTGTCCCGGACGATGTCTGCGGTGATCCGTCCGACCACCCGGTCCGCGATCGGGGCGACCGCCGCCCGGTACTTGTCGGCCAGGGCCTTCGCCCGGGGCTCCACCAGGGCCGGGTTGCGGACGAAGTTGCCGGGGGTGGTCTGCTGCCAGGTCCCGTCGGCGTTGCGTACGCCGTTCTCGACGATGACGTTGCGCGCGGTGATCTCGGTGAACCGGCCGGTCCGCCGGTCCAGCGAGTAGTCGATGTCGCTGATCAGCTGGCCGTTGGTGCCGGCACTGGTGACGACGCTGTTCGCACCGGAGGAGTTCGGCAGCGAGCAGGAGTAGGCGCGGTGGGTGTGCCCGCTGACGACCAGCCCGAACTCGGGACGCAGCCCGGCCACGATCGACTTGAGCGGGCCGGAGAAGTTGGTGCAGTCGGAGGGCCCGCCGGACTGGGAGCCGCCCTCGTGCAGGAGCAGGACCTGTGCCTTGACCCCGGCGAGCTTGAGCAGGGTGCCCCACAGGTTGGCGGTCTCGATCTCGTCGGTGAACCGGACCGAGCTGATCCCGGCCGGGTTGACGATGCCCGGGGTGCCCTCCAGGGTCAGCCCGACGAACCCGACCGGTACGCCGTCGACCAGGCGGATGTCGACCGGCGGCAGGATCGGCAGCCCGGTACGCCGGCTCACCGTGTTCGCGGCCAGGTAGGTGAACCGGGCACCGGCGAAGCCGTCGCCGTCCTGGCAGCCGTCGACCGGGTGGCAGCCGCCCCGGTTGATCCGGATCAGTTCCTCGACGCCCTCGTCGAACTCGTGGTTGCCGACCGAGCTGATGTCCAGCCCGATCAGGTCCATCAGCTCGATCGTCGGCTCGTCGTGGAAGGCGGCGCTGACCAGCGGGGTGGCGCCGATCAGGTCACCGGCACCGACGGTGGTGCTCTTGCGACCCTCGGCGGATGCCTCGGCGCGGAGCTTCTTCAGCCAGGTCGCCAGGTATTCGACACCGCCGGCCGGGGTGCCGTTGACCGCGGCGCCGCTGCCGGTCGGCGGGTCGATGGCGCCGTGGAAGTCGTTGTAGCTGAGGAAGTTGCCCTTGGCCGGGCGACCGGTCGGTGTGCCGTACGAGACCGAGACCGGCTTCAGGGCGGTCCACTCGTCGGTCGTCGGGGTCGGTTGCACGGCGGGGGCGAAGGGCAGGGTGGTGACGACGGCGAGGGCGAGGGCGGGCACCATCAGGTGCCGCACCAGCGCCCAGCCGCGCGGACGTGGTCGACTCATCAGAATTCTTCCCATCGAGTGCGGTAACGCTGTCCGGGGTCGGTACCCGGTCATCGTTCTCGATCGGGCCGGAACCCACCAGTCCAGCCGGGTGACGAGTTGGTTGCCGGACGGCAGGGCAGGAGGGTGTTGTCGGACCGGCGGCCTAGACTTGCGCTGCGATGCATGCCCTCTTCGAAACCCCGCCGATCCAGTCCTCGACGCCGCGTCCGCCGTCCGGCCCGGCTCTCGATCCACAGGCCCTGCTCACCGGGCTGAACGGCCCGCAGCGCGACGCCGTGACGCACGCCGGTTCGCCGCTGCTGATCGTGGCCGGCGCGGGGTCGGGCAAGACCCGGGTGCTGACCCACCGGATCGCCTATCTGCTCGCGGCCAGGCAGGTGCATCCCGGTGAGATCATCGCGATCACCTTCACCAACAAGGCCGCCGGTGAGATGAAGGAACGGGTGGCCGCCCTGGTCGGTCCCCGGGCCCGGATGATGTGGGTCTCCACGTTCCACTCCGCCTGCGTACGGATCCTGCGGGCCGAGCACGAGCACGCCGGGATGAAGTCGACCTTCTCCATCTACGACGCCGACGACTCGCGGCGGTTGATGCAGATGGTGGCCCGGGAGCTGGACCTGGACCCGAAGCGCTATCCGGCGCGCGGGTTGGCGGCCCAGGTGTCCAACCTGAAGAACGAGCTGGTCGACCCGGAGGAGTTCGCGGGTCGGGCGAAGGGTCCCAACGAGCGCGCCCTGGCCGAGGCGTATACCCGCTACCAGCAGCGCCTCAAGGAGGCGCACGCGCTCGACTTCGACGACCTGATCATGACCACCGTGCACCTGTTGCAGTCCCATCCGCACGTGGCGGAGAGCTACCGGCGCCGGTTCCGGCACGTGCTGGTCGACGAGTACCAGGACACCAACCACGCGCAGTACACCCTGATCAAGGAGCTGGTCGGCAGCGAGCCGATCGGCGACGACGGGCTGCCCCCGGGCGAGCTCTGCGTGGTCGGCGACGCGGACCAGTCGATCTACGCCTTCCGGGGAGCGACGATCCGGAACATCCTGGAGTTCGAGCGGGACTTCACCGACGCCCGGACCATCCTGCTGGAGCAGAACTATCGCTCCACCCAGACCATCCTGAACGCGGCCAACGCGGTGATCGACCGGAACACCTCGCGCAAGCCGAAGCGGTTGTGGAGCGAGGCCGGTGCCGGTGAGCAGATCGTCGGTTACGTCGCCGACACCGAGCACGCCGAGGCCGACTGGGTGGCCCGGGAGATCGACCGGCTCACCGACGAGGGGCTGACCCGGCCGGGCGAGGTGGCGGTCTTCTACCGCACCAATGCCCAGTCGCGGGTGTTCGAGGAGGTCTTCATCCGGGTCGGGCTGCCGTACAAGGTGGTCGGCGGGGTGCGCTTCTACGAGCGCAAGGAGGTACGCGACGCGTTGGCGTACCTGCGTGCGGTGGTCAACGACGACGACACGGTGAGCCTGCGCCGGGTGCTCAACACCCCCCGCCGGGGGATCGGTGACCGGGCCGAGGCGTGCGTCGAGGCGCTCGCCACCCGGGACCGGATCTCCTTCGGGGCCGCGCTGCGCCGGGCCGGCAACGCACCGGGAATCTCCACCCGGGCCGCGAACTCGATCGCCGACTTCGTCGCCCTGCTCGACGCCGCCCGCGAGCTGGCCGAGACGGCCTCGCCGGAGGAGGTCCTGGAGTCGCTGCTGACCCGCTCCGGCTACCTGAGCGAGTTGGAGGAGAGCCTCGACCCGCAGGACGCCGGGCGGGTGGAGAACCTCCAGGAGCTGGTGAGCGTCGCGCGGGAGTACACCGAGCGGGTCGAGGCGCAGTCCGAGGACGGGACCGGCGCCACCCTCGCCGGTTTCCTGGAGCAGGTCGCCCTGGTCGCCGACGCCGACCAGATCCCCGACCAGGCGGGTCCGGCGGCCGACGGCGAGGAGCCCGAGGTGCACCAGGGTGTGGTCACCCTGATGACCCTGCACACGGCCAAGGGGCTGGAGTTCCCGGTCGTCTTCCTCACCGGGTTGGAGGACGGCGTCTTCCCGCACCTGCGTGCCCTCGGCGACACCCGCGAGCTGGAGGAGGAGCGCCGGCTGGCGTACGTCGGCATCACCCGTGCCCGGCAACGGCTCTACCTGTCCCGCGCGGTCACCCGATCGGCGTGGGGGCAGCCGTCGTACAACCCGGCGTCGCGTTTCGTGGCCGAGCTGCCGACCGATCTGGTGCGCTGGGAGCGCACCGAGGGGTCGTACACCTCGTGGTCCGGCACCGGCGGCGGCGTGGGTGGGCGGTCCGGCGGCGCGGGGGCCGGCTCGGCCGGTCGCGGCGGCGGCTTCACCGGGGGTACGCCGAAGGCGGCGCAGCTCGCCAGCCGGCTCGGTGTCGACGCCAGTCGACTCACCACCGCCAGTGAACTCCCGCAGACCCCGAAGGTCGAGGCCGGGGACCGGGTCAACCACCAGCGGTACGGCCTCGGCCGGGTGCTCGCGGTGGAGGGACACGGGCCCGGGGCGCGGGCTCAGATCGACTTCGGCGACCAGACGATGTGGCTGGTGCTGCGGCACGCCCCGGTCGAGAAGCTCTGACGTGTCGCTCCGGCGCTGAGCGGGGCGCTACAGCGGTGACGGAAATGCCGTCGGGCCCGTATCCGGGAGGACCGGATGCGGGCCCGACGGCTTCACCACCACCACGGGTGAGTCTCGGTTCGGGCGATCAGCACCCGAGGTCGACGCCGTGCGAGCGCATGAACACCGCCGGGTCGATCTGGTTCCAGAGCCCGCCCTGGTGCACCTCGAAGTGCAGGTGGGGACCGGTGGCGTCACCGGTGGCGCCCTCGTACCCGATGACCTGACCGGGGGTGACCCTGTCGCCGACCTTGACCGCGGTCCGGTTCTGGTGGGCGTAGTGGGTCAGGATCCCGTTGCCGTGGTCGATGACCACCGAGATGCCGTACCCGTCGTAGGCCGCGCCGGCGGTGATCACGGTGCCGGCGGCGACCGCGTGGATCGGGGTGTTCTCCGGGTCGGCCAGGTCGATCCCGGCGTGCAGTACGCCGCCGCGCATGCCGTAGCAGGAGCTGACCGGCGCGCCGGGCATCGGGCTCACCCAGGCCGCGGTGCTGGCCTTCGTCGGCTTCGCCGTGGTCCGGGCGGGTGTCGGCTTGGGCTTGGCGGTGGCCTTCTTCTTGACCGTCGGGGCCGCGCTGGTCGGTGCGACCGGGCTGGACGGGACGGCGGTCGGCGTCGGGGACGGCGATCCGGTCGGCGCCAGTGCGCTGGTGGGGACGGCACTCGGTGATTCGAGGATCGGATCCCGCTGGGACCGGTCGGCCCGGTGGGCGGCGTTGGCGCGGGCGGCGGCGTCCTCGGCCACCAGGGCGGTGTTGTCCGACTGGTCGCCGTCACCGCCGACGGTGACCGCTGCGACACCGAACCCGATGAGTACGGCCAGCCCGGTCGCGACGTACGCGCTGCGGCTGACCCGGCTCCGGACGGCCCGGTGTCGGGCCACCCCGGTGCCCGGCTGGCGGTCGTCTCCGCCCTCTTCGCGGTCGCGGTCGTCGAGCGGCTGGATTTCGGGCACGGGTGGAACCTCCGGGGGTACTGGAACTGACCCGGAAATGGTGGTCGGTTGTGCCTCTGACCTGCGGCATCGGGTCGAGTGCGGGCGGTTCGGGGTGGCCGTACGGCGCTGGATTTTGTCGGAATTGCGGCTGGGATACCGGATATCGGCCGAAGATCAACGTGTCCCCGGTCACACCGACTCCTGTGGCGTAGGGAACTTTGCCGATCGGGCACACGAAAAACCGCCCGGACACGTGTCCGGGCGGTGATCGATGTATTACGTCGGGCTACGAAGCGCCCACGCCGCCGTAGATTGCCTCGACCTCGGTCTGCAGGTCCACTCCCTTGTCCCGCAGGTACGGGATCGGGTCGCGCGGAACCCCGTCGACGTGCACCTCGAGGTGCAGGTGGGAGCCGTACGAGTGGCCGGTCATGCCGACCAGGCCGAGTTCGTCGCCGGCCTTGACCTCCTGGCCCACCTTCACCGAGAGCTTGGAGGACTGGCCGTAGACCGCCTCGGTGCCGTCCGGGTGCTGCACGATCACGCAGAGGCCGTAGCCGCCGTACCAGCCGGCGCGGGTGACCGTACCGCCGTGGATCGCGCGGTACGGGGTGCCCTCGGCGGCGGCCAGGTCGACGCCGGTGTGCAGGTCGCCCCAGCGCATGCCGTAGGGCGAGGTGAAGTTGTAGCCGTGCAGCGGCAGCAGCCAGACGTCCGGCGCCTCCGCCATCGTGCTGGCGATGCCCGAGCGGTCTTCTTCACGTGACGCCCGCTCCGCGGTGTCCGCACGCGAGGCGAGGTCGTCACTGGTGGCCGCGGCGTTCTCGAGATCGGCCAGGGTGGTGGGGCTGACCGCCTTGGCGTCGGGCATTGCTGCCGCGCCCAGGGCGACGATCCCGGCACCGACGAAGGCGGTGGTGACAACTGCGGCATAGCGACTGCGCGGGGGAGTGGGTACGCGGCGTCGCCCGCGATAGCGATCGGGCTCAGACGACAGGCGCTGGCGCACGCACACCCTCCGTTGTCGGGTATTTGAACCGGTCGTGCCCGTGTGGATGAAGCGAGAACCACACCGGCGGACCGTGTTGTCACCCGATCGTGGACCTGATGACAACCGTCGTCACGGTAACCGCCGCCTAGTCGGCCCACAAGTCACCCCACGGCTTTGTCGTCGTCCGGTGCGCCTGTCCGTCAGGAAACGCCCAATTTCGTAACCATTAGTGGGTCTTATCGTTAGTAACTGTCAGTCATCGTGAGTGGTACGGCGGGTCAGTCGAATCGGTCCGTGGCGACACGCAGTGACGGCCCGGCGGCACTCCCCACCCGGTTGCCCGGATGGGGTCGGGGTCCCGCCCGGACGCTCGGCGGGGCCCGCTCGCCGGCCCGGCGTACCGCCCAGATTCCATGTCGTACGGACCTCGGGTTACCGTTCGTTAAGGTGGTTGCCGAGGTGCCCTCGAAAGGTGTGCTGATGAGCTCTCGAACGCGGGTCGTCGTCGCCAAGCCCGGCTTGGACGGGCACGACCGTGGCGTGAAGGTGGTCGCCCGCGCGTTGCGGGACGCCGGCATGGAGGTCATCTACACGGGCCTGCACCAGACCCCGGAGCAGATCGTCGAGACCGCCATCCAGGAGGACGCGGACGCGGTCGGCCTGTCGGTCCTCTCGGGCGCGCACATGACCCTGTTCCGCCGGGTGGTCGAACTGCTGGCCGAGCGGGATGCCCAGGACATGGTCGTCTTCGGCGGCGGCATCATCCCGGAGGCCGACATCCCCGAACTGGAGCGGATCGGGGTTGCCAAGATCTTCACTCCCGGCGCGACCACCCAGGCGATCGTGGAGTGGGTACGGGAGAACGTGGCCCAGCCGGTTGCCTGAGCGGTGGCCGGTGCTGCGATAGCGCTGCGTGACCATGAGCGGCTGCCGGTGTGATGCTGGGCACGGAACCGTCGGTCGGGGTCGATGAACTGACACAACTGCCTTCGATGCGGGCAGGCGACGGCACCCCCGTCAGGCGTACTGACGGGGGGAGAGGCCGGACGCACCCCTCACACGTCCGGCCTCTCTATGCGCGATGCCCCGCCGCCACCCCTCGACCGACAGGGCATCGGCCGCTTACCCGTCATCGCGCGGCTCAGCGCTCCGACATCTGACTCAACGACGGCTTCCCGTGGGGGTTACGCGGTTGTCGCGAGATCGCGCAGAAAGCTTTGCGTCGGGTGCCGGCGACGCGGGGCGGCGCGGTATCCGGGTGTGGGCGAGTTGTGCAGTACCGCACACCGCGCACCCGCTCGGTTGCCCCTGGTGCCCATCTCGCTAGGCTGCGGCCGGAGGCCTGTTTCTTTTGGTACGGCAGGCGTCAACTCATTTCACGCTGGCGGCGGCGCGACGGCGCGCCGCGGAGACTGGACGGGACGCGCAATCGTGGACCTGTACGAATACCAGGGGCGCGAGCTGTTCGAGCGGCACGGTTTGCCCGTGCTCGCCGGCGGCGTCGCCACCACCCCGGAGGAGGCCCGCGCGATCGCCGATCGCCTCGGTGGCCGAGTGGTCGTCAAGGCCCAGGTGAAGGTCGGCGGCCGGGGCAAGGCCGGCGGGGTCAAGCTCGCCGACAACCCCGAGGATGCGGTGGCCCGTGCCACCGACATCCTGGGCATGGACATCAAGGGTTACACGGTCCACAAGGTCATGATCACCGTGACCGCGGAGATCGCCGAGGAGTACTACCTCTCCTACCTGCTCGACCGGGCGAACCGCACCTTCCTCTGCATCGCCAGCGTGGCCGGCGGTATGGACATCGAGCAGGTCGCCGTCGAGACCCCGGAGCGGGTTGCCAAGATCGCGATCGACGCCAACGTCGGCGTCGACCTGGCCAAGGCGAACGAGATCGTCGCCGCGGCCCAGTTCCCGGCCGTGGTGGCCGACCAGATCGCCGAGATCGCGGTCGGCCTGTGGCGGGCGTTCGTCGCCGAGGACGCCACCCTTGTCGAGGTCAACCCGTTGGCCCGTACGGCAAAGGGCGACGTCCTGCTGCTCGACGCCAAGATCACCCTGGACGAGAACGCCGGGTTCCGGCACCCGGACCACGAGGCACTGGTCGACCAGGCCGCGGTGGATCCGCTGGAGCAGCGGGCCAAGGAGAAGGACCTCAACTACGTCAAGCTCGACGGTGCCGTGGGCATCATCGGCAACGGCGCCGGCCTGGTCATGTCCACGCTCGACGTGGTCGCGTACGCCGGGGAGCGGCACGGCGGCGTCAAGCCGGCCAACTTCCTCGACATCGGCGGCGGCGCGAGTGCCGCGGTGATGGCCAACGGCCTGGAGATCGTGCTCTCCGACCCGGCGGTCAAGAGCGTGTTCGTCAACGTCTTCGGCGGCATCACCGCCTGCGACGAGGTCGCCAACGGTATCGTCCAGGCGCTGGCCCTGCTCGCCGAGCGCGGCGAGCAGGTCGACAAGCCGCTGGTCGTACGGCTCGACGGCAACAACGCCGAGGCGGGTCGGGCAATCCTCGACGCCGCGGCGAACCCGCTGGTGCAGCGGGTCGACACGATGGATGGAGCGGCCGAGCGGGCCGCCGAGCTCGCGGCTGCGGGGGTCTGATCATGGCAATCTGGCTGACCAAGGACTCGAAGGTCATCGTCCAGGGGATGACCGGCTCCGAGGGTTCCAAGCACACCCGACGGATGCTCGCCGCCGGCACCAACGTGGTCGGCGGGGTGAACCCGCGCAAGGCCGGTCAGACCGTCGACTTCGACGGCACCGAGCTGCCCGTCTTCGCCAGCGTCGCGGACGCGATCGCCGGCACCGGCGCCAACGCCACGGTCATCTTCGTACCGCCGCAGTTCACCAAGGGCGCGGTGGTCGAGGCGATCGACGCGGGTATCGAACTCGCCGTGGTGATCACCGAGGGCGTACCGGTGCACGACACCGCGGCGTTCTGGGCGTACAACGTCAGCAAGGGCGAGCAGACCCGGATCATCGGGCCGAACTGCCCGGGCATCGCCTCGCCGGGCGCCTCCAACGCCGGCATCATCCCGGCCGACATCACCGGCTCCGGCCGGATCGGCCTGGTCAGCAAGAGCGGCACGCTGACCTACCAGATGATGTACGAGCTGCGTGACATCGGCTTCTCCACCTGCGTGGGCATCGGGGGTGACCCGATCATCGGCACCACCCACATCGACGCCCTGGCGGCGTTCCAGGCCGACCCGGACACCGACGCGATCGTGATGATCGGCGAGATCGGCGGCGACGCCGAGGAGCGGGCGGCCGAGTTCATCAAGGCCAACGTGACCAAGCCGGTGGTCGGCTACATCGCCGGCTTCACCGCACCGGTCGGCAAGACGATGGGGCACGCCGGGGCGATCATCTCCGGTTCGGCCGGCACCGCGGACGCCAAGAAGGCGGCGCTGGAGGCGGTCGGGGTCAAGGTCGGCAAGACTCCGACCGAGACCGCCCAGCTCATGCGGGAGATCATGTCCGGTAGCTGAGCTGCCGGTGTGCCGGCGTCGACCGGCACGGATCGTAGGAAAGGGGCTGGCCGCCGAGCGGTCGGCCCCTTTCGCGTACGCGGGTCTAGCGCCAGCCGGGATAGTTCCCGGTGCCGCGCAGGATTCCCGTACCGAGGATGTTGAGCACGCTCAGCACGATCGCGACCCAGCCGAGTACGGGCGAACCGCCGTACCGACGCGCGTCCCGGATGGACAGGTAACCGAAGATCACACCGAGTACGCCGCAGCAGATCAGCCCGATGACGATCCCGAGTACGCCCCACAGCGTGGTCCGGTTCCGCCCGGAGGGCACCGGCCGCGGGGGCGGATACGGATACTGACCCGCCATGCTCACCTCCACCGTGGGCGACCGGGGATTGCGACCGGATCGCCGACGCAGGGCCGACGCTAACCCCGTATTCGGGGGATTACCTCGAAATCGGGGAATCCGCGTCGCCGCACCGGTGGTGTCGCCCCCCAGCCCGCACGTCGGCGTGCCAGAGTAGGTCACGATGCCACCCGTCACCCCCGATCAGCCCGGGCGTCCGGTTCGGCCCGAGCCGGCGGACCCCACCCCGACCACCGGCCACCCGCCAGCGGTCGCGGCGGTCCCGGCTGCCCGCCGGGGCGAACCCGACCGGGACCGCGCACCCGCCAACCGCGAGCATGACCAGGACCGCGCACCCGCCAACCGCGAGCATGACCAGGAACGCGCGCCCGCGAACCGCGAGGCCGACCGGGAGCGGACGCTGACGGATCGCACGGCATCGGCGGCCGCGAGCAGGACCACCCGTTCGGACGGCAGGTCGGGTGCGAGCCCGCGCCGGTCCGGACGGGCACCGCTGCCGGTGGCCGCCGCCGTGGCGACCGGCTGGGCGGCCTCCCTGTCCTACCTACCGGTCGCGATCATCCTGGGCTTCGCCCGGTTCACCGAGGACGCCGGTGCGGTGGGCGGGGCGGCCCGGGTCGGGTTGGCCGGCTGGCTGCTCGGCCACGGTGTCCCGCTCGAAACCGACGCCGGAACCCTGCACCTGCCCCCGCTGGGGCTCGCCGTACTGGCCGCCTGGCGGGTCGCGCGGGCGGGCGTACACACCAGCAGGGCGATCGGGGCACGACAGCACGGCACCCCGCGCCAGGCGTTCTCCGTCGCGGGCGCGGTCGGCATCGCGTACGGGCTGCTCGGAGTCGTCGCCGCCCTGATCGTCAACGCCGGGGGGCAGCAGGTGTCACCGGTACGGGCAGGGCTCACCCTCACCTGCTTCGGCGCGCTCGCCGCGCTCGCCGGTGCACTGCCGATCACCGGCACCCTCGGCGCGCTCGCCCGGCGTACCCCCTCGGTGTTGCGCGACGGGCTGCGGACCGGGTTCGTGGCCGCGCTGCTGCTGCTCGGTGCTGGTGCCGGCGCGGCCGGTCTGGCGGTGGCAACCGGCGGCGGTGCAGCCAGCGACATGCTCGCCGCGTACCGGACCGGTGTGGTGGGGCAGGCCGGGATCACCGTGGTCAGCGTCGCCTACGCGCCGAACGCCTCGGTCTGGGCGGCGTCGTACCTGCTCGGACCGGGTTTCGCCATCGGCACCGACACCAGCGTCAGTACCACCGAGGTCACGGTGGGCGCGCTGCCCGCCGTACCGTTGCTCGCCGGACTGCCGTCCGGGCCGATCGGCGGCCCGCGCGCGGCACTGCTCGCGGTGCCGGCGATCGCCGGCATGGCCGCGGGCTGGCTGCTCACCCGGCGGTCGCTGCGCCGGGCCGGGCTACCGCCGTCGCCCGCGCCGATGCCCCGGATGTCCGGTCGGGGGCGGCCCGCGGTGCGGTGGGCACCGCTGCTCGCCGCCGCGGCGATCGGGGGTCCGGTGGCCGGCGCGTTGCTCGGCCTGGCCGCATGGGCCTCCGGCGGGTCGCTCGGCGGCGGCCGGATGGCCGAGGTCGGTCCGGTGAGCTGGCAGGTGTCGGTGATCGCCACCGTGGTGTTGGCGGTCGGTGCGGTGGTCGGTGCCGCCGTCACCCGCGCCTTCGCCCGCCCCTGAGCGCGCCCCGCGCCCGCGTCACCCGCCTTCGACACCGGCCCGCGCCACGGGCGGGGGATTACCGTGAGCCGCCGCAGAGCCGGGCTGAGCTGCCCGATAGGGTGCTCGGGTGACTGAGCCCGTGTCGGCCGCCCGTGTCGTCGTCCTCATTTCCGGGTCCGGTAGCAACCTGCAGGCGTTGCTCGACGCGGCCACCGATCCGGCGTACGGCGCCCAGGTGGTCGCCGTCGGCGCGGACCGGGACGGCATCGCCGGACTCGACCGGGCCACCGCCGCAGGGGTGCCGGTCTTCGTCGACCCGCTCAAGGCGTACGCCGACCGGGACGAGTGGGACCGGGCGCTCGCCGCGCACGTCGCCGAACACAAACCCGACCTGGTGGTCTCGGCCGGCTTCCTCAAGCTCGTCGGCCCGCACTTCCTCGCCGCCTTCGGCGACCGCTACCTGAACACGCACAACGCGCTGCTGCCCGCCTTCCCCGGCATCCACGGCCCGCGCGACGCGCTCGCCTACGGGGTGAAGGTCGCCGGCGCCACGCTCTTCTTCGTCGACGCCGGTGTCGACACCGGACCGATCGTCGCCCAGGTGACGGTGCCGGTGCTCGACGACGACAACGAGGAAACCCTCACCGAACGCATCAAGGTTGCCGAGCGCGCCCAGCTCGTCGAGCAGGTCGGCCGGCTGGTCCGCGAGGGCTGGACCATCACCGGAAGAAAGGTCACGATCCCATGAGCACCACCTCCGATGGCCGGCGGGCGCTACGCCGCGCGCTGGTCAGCGTGTACGACAAGACCGGGCTGACCGAGTTGGCCCAGGCGCTGCACGCCGCCGGGGTTGAGATCGTGTCGACGGGCAGCACCGCCTCGACCATCGCCGGTGCCGGTATCCCGGTGACCCAGGTGGAGGAGCTGACCGGCTTCCCCGAGACCCTGGACGGGCGGGTCAAGACCCTCCACCCGAAGGTGCACGCCGGTCTCCTCGCCGACCTGCGGCTGGACACGCACGCCGCCCAGCTCGACGAGCTGGGCATCGCCCCGTTCGACCTGCTGGTGTCGAACCTCTACCCGTTCACCGAGACGGTCGCCTCCGGCGCGGACTTCGACGCCTGCGTGGAGCAGATCGACATCGGCGGTCCGGCAATGGTCCGGGCCGCGGCCAAGAACCACGCGTCGGTGGCGGTGGTGACGTCGGTGCAGGCGTACCCGTCGGTGTTGGACGCCCTGGCCGGCGGCGGTTTCACCCTCGGCGAGCGACGCGCGCTCGCGGCGCGGGCCTTCGCCGACATCGCCGAGTACGACGTGGCCGTGGCGCAGTGGTTCGCCCGGGACCTGGCCTCGGAGCGGGAGTGGCCGGACTTCTCCGGGCTCGCCCTGCGCCGCGGTGCCACCCTGCGGTACGGCGAGAACCCGCACCAGCGGGCCGCGGTCTACCTGGACCCGGCGGCCCCGGCCGGGCTGGCGCAGGCACGGCAGTTGCACGGCAAGGAGATGTCCTACAACAACTACGTCGACGCGGACGCGGCCTGGCGGGCGGCGAACGACTTCGGCCCGGACCTCCCGGTCGTCGCGATCATCAAGCACGCCAACCCGTGCGGCATCGCCACCGGCGTCGACGTGGCCGACGCGCACCGCAAGGCGCACGCGTGCGACCCGGTGTCGGCGTTCGGCGGGGTGATCGCGGTCAACCAGCCGGTCTCGGTCGAGCTGGCCAAGCAGATCGCCGACATCTTCACCGAGGTGGTGGTCGCCCCCGACTTCGCCGAGGGCGCGGTCGAGGTGCTGGCCGGCAAGAAGAACATCCGACTGCTCCGGGTGCCGGCCTGGCAGCCGGCGTCGGTCGAGTGGCGGCCGGTCACCGGCGGGGTGCTGGCCCAGTCGCCGGACCGGATCGACGCCCCCGGCGACGACTCGGCCAACTGGCGCCTGGTCGCCGGTGACAACGCGGCGCCGGAACTCCTGCGGGACCTGATCTTCGCCTGGCGGGCGATCCGGTCGGTGAAGAGCAACGCGATCCTGCTCGCCGCCGACGGCGCCACCGTCGGGGTGGGCATGGGGCAGGTCAACCGGGTGGACTCGGCCAGGCTGGCGGTGTCACGTGCCGGTGCCGACCGGGCCCGTGGCGCGGCTGCCGCCTCGGACGCCTTCTTCCCGTTCGCGGACGGCTTGCAGGTCCTGCTCGACGCCGGGGTGCGCGGTGTGGTCCAGCCCGGCGGCTCCGTACGCGACGAAGAGGTCATCGCCGCCGCCCAGCAGGCCGGTCTGACCATGTACTTCACCGGTACCCGGCACTTCTTCCACTGATCGTGCAAACGGGGCGTGGACGGGCCTTCCCGGGCCCCGTCCACGCCCCGCCGTACGTCAGGCGACGACCTGCTTGAGCTCCGCGAAGTGGCAGGCGGACGGGTGCGGGTCGACCGCACGCAGCACCAGTTGCGGGTCCTGGGTGGCGCAGATGTCCTGGGCCTTCCAGCACCGGGTACGGAACCGGCAACCCGACGGCGGGTCGGCCGGCGACGGAACGTCCCCGGTCAGCCGGATGATCTCCCGGTGGGCGCGGGCCGACGGGTCCGGCACCGGCACCGCGGAGAGCAGTGCCTGGGTGTACGGGTGGGTCGGCCGCTCGTAGATCTCCTCGTTCGTACCGATCTCCACGATCTTGCCGAGGTACATCACGGCGACCCGGTCGGCGATGTGCCGGACCACGGACAGGTCGTGCGCGATGAACACGTACGACAGGCCCAGCTCGTCCTGGAGCTTCTCCAGCAGGTTGATCACCTGGGCCTGGATCGACACGTCCAGCGCCGACACCGGCTCGTCACAGACGATCACCTCGGGGTTCAGGGCCAGCGCACGGGCGATCCCGATCCGCTGCCGCTGCCCACCGGAGAACTGGTGCGGGTACCGGTTGATGTGTTCGGGGTTGAGCCCGACGATGTCGAGCAGCTCCCGTACCCGCCGGCTCCGGTCACCGCGCGGGGCCACCTCGGGGTGGATCTCGTACGGCTCGCCGATGATGTCGCCGACCGTCATCCGGGGGTTCAGCGACGTGTACGGGTCCTGCATGACCATCTGCACGTTGCGACGCAGCCGCCGAAGGCCGGAGCCGGACATCTTGAAGATGTCCTGCCCCTCCAGGATCGCCCTGCCACCGGTCGGGGTCTCCAGCCGCATGAGCAGCCGGGCGAGGGTCGACTTCCCGCAGCCGGACTCGCCGACCACGCCGAGGGTCTCACCACGGCGCAGTTCGAAGCTCACCCCGTCGACCGCCTTGACGGCGCCGATCTGCTTCTTGAAGACGATTCCCTGGGTGATCGGGAAGTGCTTGACGACGTTGTCGACCTGCAGGATCGTTTCGCCACGCACCTTGGTTGCGCTAGAGCCGGCCATCGAGGACCTCCTGGGCAAAGTGACATGCGCTGGTCCGGCCGTTGCCGAGGTTCCGGTTCTCGGGCACGACATCGACGCAGACCTGCTGGGCGTACGGGCAGCGCGGGTGGAAGGGGCAGCCCGAGGGGATGCGCATCAGGTTCGGTGGCAGGCCCTTGATGGTGGAGAGCTCCTGGCCCCGCTGGTCCAGCCGGGGGATCGACTCCAGCAGACCCTTCGTGTACGGGTGGCCGGGCCGCGAGTACAGCGAGTGTACGTCGGCGTGTTCGACGATCCGGCCGGCGTACATGACGGCGATCCGGTCCGCGACGTCGGCGACCACACCGAGGTCGTGGGTGATCAGGATCATCGCCATGTTCAGTTCCCGGCGCAGGTCACCGAGGAGGTCCATGATCTGGGCCTGCACGGTGACGTCGAGCGCTGTGGTGGGCTCGTCGGCGATCAGCACCCGAGGGTTCAGCGCCAGCGCCATCGCGATCATGACGCGCTGGCGCATACCGCCGGAGAACTGGTGCGGGTAGTCACCCACCCGCTGCTTCGCGGCCGGGATCTTGACCAGTTCCATCAGCTCGATGGCGCGCTTGCGGGCGTCGGCGCGGGAGAGGCCCTCGCGCTGGCGCAGGGTCTCGCCGATCTGCCAGCCGACCGGGAAGACCGGGTTCAGCGCGGAGAGCGCGTCCTGGAAGATCATCGCGATCTCTTTGCCCCGGACCTGCCGGCGCTGCTCCTCGGGCATCTTGAGCAGGTCGCTGCCGTCGTACAGGATCTGGCCGGACGGGATGACGGCCGGCGGCATGTCCAGGATGCCCATGATCGCCTGTGCGGTGACCGACTTGCCGGAGCCGGACTCACCGAGCACGGCCAGGGTCTCCCCGGCGTCCAGGTGGTACGAGACGCCGTTGATCACCTTTGCCACGCCGTCGCGGGTGTTGAACTGGACGTGCAGGTCCCGTACCTCGAGCAGGTGCGGGTGGTCACCACCGCGGGCGGACGGCGCCGCGACGGGCTGGGCCGAAAGGTAGCTCATGATTTGATCACCGCAGCTTCGGGTCGAAGGCGTCGCGGATGGCGTCGCCGAGCATGATGAACGCGAGCACCGTCAGGGCGAGGAACGTGGACGGGACGATCAGCGGGGTGGCCGACTCCCGCATGTGCACCCGGCCGGCGTCGATGTCCATACCCCACGAGATCGTCGGTTCCTTGAGGCCGATCCCGAGGAACGAGAGGGTGGCCTCGGCGGCGATGAACGCGCCGAGGGCGATGGTGAGCACCACGACCACCGGGGCGAGCGAGTTCGGCAGGATGTGACGCCACATGATCCGGCCGTTGCCGGCACCGAGCATCCGGGCCGCCGCCACGTAGTCCTGCTGCTTGGCGCTGATCACCGAGGACCGGATGACCCGGGCCGCGGTGGTCCAGCCGAGGATCGCGAGTACGAAGATCAGTGCGGCGATCCGGGCCCACTGGTTGTCGCTGCTGATCCGCTTGAGCAGCACGATCGCGGCGAGCAGCAGCGGGAGGCCCAGGACGATGTCGATGACCCGGGAGAGCACCGCGTCGACCCAGCCGCCGAAGTAGCCGGCCAGCATCCCGACCACCACGGCGATGATGCCGGTGAGCAGTGCGGAGAGGGCGCCGACCAGGAGCGACGCGCGGGCGCCGTACACCGAGCGGGCGTAGATGTCGCAGCCCTGGAAGTTGTAGCCGAAGATGGCGCCGCCGGTCGGACCCTGGTGCTGCCGCGAGAGCGTGCAGTCGGTCGGGTCGTTCGAGGTGAGCAGGCTGGGGAACGCCGCCATCAGGGTGACGATCACGACCAGGCTGAGCGAGACCCAGAAGATCGGATTGCGGCGCAGGTCGCGCCATGCGTCACCGGCGAGGCTGCGCGGCTTGTGCAGCACCTCCACCTTGCCGGGCGCGCCCGGTTCCCCGGTGGGCCCGCGCCGCGCGCTCGGGTTCTCGCTCGCGGCGACCGTTCCGTAGTCACTCATGCCTGCACCTCGCTGCGCTCGTACTGATCGCGCTCACCGCGCTGCTCGAACCGGTACTCGGTTGTCCGTGGCCGCTCAGACATAGCGGATCCTCGGGTCGAGTACGGCGTAGAGGACGTCGACCACCAGGTTGCAGATCAGGTAGACCACGACCAGGATGCTGACGATTCCGACCACCAGCGGGCCGTCCTCGGTACGGATACCGCGGAAGAGGTTGAAGCCGATGCCGGGGATGTTGAACACGCCCTCGGTGATGATCGCGCCGCTCATCAGGTTGCCCAGCTCGACGCCGAGGAACGTGACTACCGGGATCAGCGAGTTCCGCAGGACGTGCACACCGACGATGCGGCGCTGGGGCAGACCCTTGGACTTCGCCGTCCGTACGTAGTCGGAGCGCATGTTCTCGGCGACCGACGTACGGGTCAGTCGCAGCGCTGTGGCCAGGGAGAGTGAGCCGAGCACGATGCCGGGCAACAGGAGGGCGTAGAAGCTGGGCTGCGCGCCCGCGGTGGGCGGGAACCAGCCGAGCTTGACGCCGAGGAAGTACTGCGCGAGCGGGGCCAGCACGATGGTCGGGATGCCGAGCACCAGCAGGGTCAGCAGCAGCGTCGCGTTGTCGAAGAAACCGCCCCGGCGGATACCGGCGATGACCCCGGCGCTGACGCCGAAGATGATCGCGACGGCGATGCCGATCAGGGCGAGCTTCAGGGTGACCGGCCAGGCGGTGGAGATCATGTCGCTGATCTTGCGCTGGGTCAGCGACATGCCCAGGTCACCCTTGAGCAGGTTGCCGATGTAGTCGAAGTAGCGGTAGAAGAAGCCGCCGACCCCGGTCTTGTCGAGATGGAACGTCTCGGTCAGGTATGCCCGCTGGGCGGGGGTAACCGGCCGCTCGCCGGCGAGTGCCTGGATGGGGTCGCCCTGGCCGGCGAACATCAGCGCGTAGACGATCAGAGTGGTCCCGAAGAATGCGAGGACCATCTGGAGCAGGCGCCGCACAATGTAGCGGAACATACCTTAGCTTTCTCTCCGAATATGGATGAAAGTCGTACGAACGATCGTTTCGGCGTACGAAAGTATCCGGGCACTCAAGGCCCGGATTTTCGGCGGGGAAACACCTCGCGATGTGCCCGGCGGAACAGTCCGGCGTCGGCGTTCTTGGGCGACGCCGGACTGCTCCATCCATGGCCCGAGCCACCGGGGATTACCGGATGGACCGAACCAGATTCGGGGGGTCAGCTCAGCTGACGGCCTCGATCTTGGTCAGATTGACCCGCTGGAACAGGTCGATCTCAACGTTCTTGACCTTGCTCGAGTAGCCGAAGTTGTTCTGACCGAAGCGCAGCGGAATCACCGGCAGGTCGTTCGCCAGGATGTCCTCAGCGGCCTGGTACTTCTTGATCGCCTCGTCCGGGGTGGCGGCCGAGACGCCTTCCTTCACCAGCGCGTCGAACTGCGGGTTGCTGTACCCGTAGTAGTTCGACGAACCGTTCGTGGTGTAGAGCGGGCCGAGGTAGTTCTCCATGGACGGGTAGTCCATGATCCAGCCGAGCCGGAACATGCCGACCGGCTTCTTCGCCTCGACCTTGTCCAGCAGGTCGGCGAACTTCGGCTCGGCGGTGCCGACGCAGTCCACGCCCAGGTTGGTCTTGAGCTGGTTGCAGGTCGCGTCGACCCAGTCCTTGTGGCCACCATCGCCGTTGTACGAGATCTGGATCTTCGCCGGGCCGCCCGCGGCGGTGTACTCCGACTTGGCCTTGGCCGGGTCGAACACACACGCGGTGCCGCAGGTGTTGTCCCGGTATCCGGCGACAACCGGCGAGACGAACGAGCGGGCCGACTGCTGCGAGTCCTTGAAGACCGACTTGATGATCTCGTCGCGGTCGATCGCCTCGGAGATCGCCTTACGAACCTCGGGCTTGCTGAAGTTCGGGTCGAACGTCGGGAACGCCAGGAACTGGAACGACGACGCCGGGCTCTGCTGGTACCGGTCGCCGAGGTCGCTCGCCGCGCTGGTCAGGTTCTCGGTCGGGATCGTCGGGACGACGTCCAGGTTGTCCGAGATCACGTCCGCGTACGCGGCGGTGAGCTGCTGGTAGATCCGGAACTCGACGCCGGCCACCTTCGGCTTCTCGCCGGGGAAGGCGTCGTACTTCTCGACCTCGACCTTGGCGTCGTGCTGCCAGGTGCCCTTCATCTTGAAGGGGCCATCGCCGATGATGGCGTCCTCGAAGCCGTCCTTGATCACGCCGGGGGCGGAGAAGGCGGCGTTCGGCAGCGGGTAGAAGGCGTTGTACCCGAGCATCGTCTTGAACTCGGAGTACGGCGCGGAGAGGGTGACGGTGAAGGTCGAGTCGTCGACCTTCTTCAGCCCGCTCATCGTCTTCGCCTTCGGCTCGGGGGCCTTCTGCGGGCCCTCTTCGCCGTCCGGGTCGGTCGACTGGAGGTCGTCGTACCCGGCGATCTTCTCGAAGAAGTAGCTGGCGCCCTGGCCGTTCGGGGCATAAGCGCCGTAGTTCCAGGCGTTGATGTAGCTGTCGGAGGTGACCTTCTCGCCGTTGTGGAAGGTGTAGCCGTCCTTGAGCTTGATCGTCCAGGTGGTGTTGTCGGTGCTCTGGATCGACTCCGCCTGAACCTCGTAAGGCTTGTTCTGTGCGTCGTAGTCCACCAGCGGGGTGAACAGGGCGCTGAGGACCTGGTTCCCGCTCGTCTCGGTGGTGTTGGTCGGGATCAGGTGCTGCGGTTCACCGATCTGGATCGACACCGTAGCGTTGGGGTTGCTTTCCCCGGAACCGCCGTCGTCGCCGCTGCCACAGGCCGCGAGGCCCAGGGTTGCGACGAGCGGTACGGCGGCCCAGGCTGCGAGCCTACGGACCTGCATTGAGCCTCCTCATCTCCTCACGCTGGGCAGCCAGGTCCCGGGTACGGGTCACTCTGCGCAACGCTCGGCAAAGGTAGGTCGTCGCGGGACTCTAGTCCAAACCAGCGGATTACGACTGAATAACGGTCGCCTGAGAGTCTGCTTGCGGTGCGGGTTGACCTCTGGTAAAGAAGGTTCGGGACGAACCGCGCAATCTATAGCCTTATTTCGGCATTTGCTGGGCCAAACCCCGCAATCGGCGGTCATCTCCGCGTGGCCTACGCCACCTGGGGTTTGTCCGGCTTGTGCCTGGCTGCACGCTCATACTGTGGACAACTCCACAGCCGGCTACCCCGAGTGACGAACAACACGGTTACGGAAAGTTACATCATCATTGATTCCGTCGTGCCGACCGCCAACCGGCCCGTGAACCGGACAACCGGGTGTCCCCGAAGCCGGACGGCCCGCCGTGAGACGATCAGGGGCGTGACGGCGACCCTTCTGGACGGCAAAGCGACCGCGGCGGAGATCAAGGACGAGCTACGGGTGCGGGTGAAGGCCCTCGCCGAGCGGGGCCTGGTCCCCGGGCTCGGCACCGTACTCGTCGGTGCGGATCCCGGCTCGCAGGCGTACGTCAACGGCAAACACCGCGACTGTGCCGAGGTGGGCATCGCCTCGATCCGCCGCGAACTGCCCGCCGACGCCACCCAGGAGCAGGTCGACGAGGTCATCGCCGAACTCAACGCGGACCCCGCCTGCCACGGTTACATCGTCCAGCTCCCGCTGCCGCGTCACCTCGACACCCAGCGGGTGCTGGAGCTGATCGACCCGGAGAAGGACGCCGACGGGCTGCACCCGGTGAACCTGGGCCGGCTGGTGCTGGGCTACGACGGCCCGCTGCCCTGCACCCCGCGCGGCATCGTGGAGCTGCTCCGCCGGCACGACGTACCGCTGCGGGGTGCCGAGGTGGCGGTGGTCGGACGGGGCAACACCGTCGGCCGTCCGCTCGGCCTGCTGCTGACCCGGCGCAGCGAGAACGCCACCGTGACGCTCTGCCACACCGGCACCCTCGACCTCGCCAAGCACACCCGCAACGCCGACATCGTGATCGTCGCGGCCGGCGTACCCGGGCTGCTCACCGCCGACATGGTCCGGCCCGGCGCCACCGTGGTCGACGTCGGGATCACCCGCGTGATCGGCCCGGACGGCAAGGGTCGCTACACCGGCGACATCGCGGCCGAGGTGGCCGAGGTCGCCGGGGCGATGGTGCCGATGCCGGGCGGAGTCGGCCCGATGACCCGCGCCATGCTGCTGACCAACGTGGTCGAGCGGGCCGAACGCGGCTGACTGGGTCGAACAGCGGCTGAGCGGGCCGAACGCGGCTGACCGAGCCGAGCGGTCACGGGCTGAAGCCGGCTGGCCGGGGTACCCGGAGACCGGGCCGCCGTGGACGCGGCCGGAGCGGTCGGGTCGGCCCGGCCGGATCGGTCAGCCGGGGACGATCAGGCAAATCAGCCCCTGGCCGGACCGGTGGTCCGTTGGCTGATACGGTCCGGAAAAGAACCCGTCGGTAACAGAGAGTGGGACGACCATGGGCAAAAAGGTCACCGTCGTCGGCGCCGGTTTCTACGGCTCGACGACCGCGCAGCGACTGGCGGAGTACGACGTCTTCGACACGGTCGTGATCACCGACATCATCGAAGGCAAGCCCGAGGGGCTGGCGCTGGACATCAACCAGTCGCGGCCGATCGAGGGCTTCGAGACCAAGGTGGTCGGCCAGACCACCGGACCGAACGGCGAGGGTTACGAGGTCATCGAGGGCTCGGACGTGGTGGTCATCACCGCGGGCCTGCCCCGCAAGCCGGGGATGAGCCGGATGGACCTGCTCGCCACCAACGCCAAGATCGTACGGGTGGTCTCCGAGAGCGTGGCCAAGTTCGCCCCGAACGCGGTGGTCATCGTCGTCTCGAACCCGCTGGACGAGATGACCGCGATGGCCCAGCTCGCCACCCAGTTCCCCAAGCAGCGGGTGCTCGGCCAGGCCGGCATGCTGGACACCGCCCGGTTCACCACCTTCGTCGCGGAGGAGCTGGGCGTACCGGTGGCCTCGGTGAAGACCCTCACGCTCGGCTCGCACGGCGACACCATGGTGCCGGTCCCGTCGCGCAGCACGGTGAACGGCAAGCCGCTGCGCGAGGTGCTCCCGGACGCCAAGATCGAGGAGCTGGTGGTCCGTACCCGTAACGGTGGCGCCGAGGTGGTCGCGCTGCTGAAGACCGGTTCGGCGTACTACGCCCCGTCCGCCGCCGCGGCCAAGATGGCGAAGGCCGTGGCGACCGACTCCGGCGAGGTCATGCCGGTCTGCGCCTGGGTCGACGGCGACTACGGCATCTCCGGCGTCTACCTCGGCGTCGAGGCCGAGCTGGGCCGTGAGGGTGTCCGCCGGATCGTCACCACCGACCTGGACGCCGACGAGCTGGCCAGCCTCAAGGCCGCCGCCGAGGCGGTCCGGGCCAAGCAGGGCGACATCGCGAACCTCTGATCGAACCCGCCCCATCAGGGGCGACAGGCAGCACCGGAAAGAGTGGCCGTCCGACCCCGGACAGCCACTCTTTCCGGGTATCAGGGGAATGCCGGCGGGCAGGGCAGGCCGGGCGTGCGCCATCAGGCAGAGCCAGTACGCTCGTACTGCTTGAGCATGTGTCCCCCGAGAGGAGCGCCCGGCCGATGGCGAAGATCAAGGTAACCAACCCGGTCGTAGAGCTCGACGGCGACGAGATGACCCGGATCATCTGGAAGCAGATCCGGGAGCAGCTGATCCTGCCCTACCTCGACGTCGACCTGCACTACTACGACCTGTCGATCCAGTACCGCGACGAGACCGACGACCAGGTCACCGTTGACGCGGCCAACGCCATCAAGACCCACGGCGTCGGCGTGAAGTGCGCGACCATCACCCCGGACGAGGCCCGGGTCGAGGAGTTCGGCCTCAAGAAGATGTGGCGCTCGCCGAACGGCACCATCCGGAACATCCTCGGCGGCGTCGTCTTCCGTGAGCCGATCATCATGTCCAACGTGCCGCGCCTGGTGCCCGGCTGGACCAAGCCGATCATCATCGGCCGGCACGCGCACGGCGACCAGTACAAGGCGACCGACTTCGTGGTCCCCGGACCGGGCACGGTGACCATCACCTACACCCCGGCCGACGGCAGCGCGCCGGTCGAGATGGAGGTCGCCAAGTTCCCCGGCGGCGGCATCGCGATGGGCATGTACAACTTCGACGAGTCGATCCGCGACTTCGCCCGCGCCTCCCTGCGCTACGGCCTGGACCGCAACTACCCGGTCTACCTGTCGACCAAGAACACGATCCTGAAGGCGTACGACGGCCGGTTCAAGGACATCTTCGCCGAGGTCTTCGAGGCGGAGTTCAAGGCCGACTTCGACGCCGCCGGGATCACCTACGAGCACCGGCTGATCGACGACATGGTCGCCGCCGCGCTCAAGTGGGAGGGCGGCTTCGTCTGGGCCGCCAAGAACTACGACGGTGACGTGCAGTCGGACACCGTCGCGCAGGGCTTCGGCTCGCTGGGCCTGATGACCTCGGTGCTGATGACTCCGGACGGCCGTACGGTCGAGGCCGAGGCGGCGCACGGCACGGTCACCCGGCACTACCGGCAGTGGCAGAAGGGCGAGAAGACGTCGACCAACCCGATCGCGTCGATCTTCGCCTGGACCCGTGGCCTCGCCCACCGGGGCAAGCTCGACGGCACCCCGGCGGTCAGCGAGTTCGCCGAGAAGCTGGAGCAGGTCTGCATCGAGACCGTCGAGGGCGGTCAGATGACCAAGGACCTCGCCCTGCTCATCTCGCGGGACGCCCCGTGGCTGAGCACGGACGAGTTCATGGCCGCGCTCGACGAGAACCTGGCGAAGAAGCTCGGCGCCTGATTTTCGAGCACGTTCCCCGGAAGCCCGCCGGCAGTCGCCGGCGGGCTTCCGCGTACCCCGGGGGTGGCGGTCGTGGGGCGGCGGCGGCGCTTCATCGACGTACGTCAGGATCGATTTTGTGGCCCGTTACCGGCATCGGCCCGCGCTCGTTGACCAGGGTGGACGTGATGCCAGTCGCGTCCAGGAGGACCAGCCACTCGATGTCGCCGGAAACGGCGCCGGTCGGGCAGTCCTCCCGGCTGTTGCGCACAGCCAGCCGTCCCTTCCCTGCGGGGGGCCCTGTCCCGGGCCCCCCGCACCCTCTTCCTCCGCTTTCGCCGGGACTAGCCGCCGGCCTGGCGCAACCGCTCCGCCGCCTGCTCCGGCCGGATGTCGTTGATGAACGCGCCCATGGCCGACTCCGAGCCGGCCAGGTACTTCAGCTTGTCCGCCGCCCGCCGGATGCTGAACACCTGAAGGTGCAGGTGGCTCACGTCCCGGCCCTCGTGCACCGGCGCCTGCTGCCAGGCCGAGATGTACGGCATCGGCAGGTCGAACAGCCGGTCGAAACGGTTCAGCACGTCCAGGTAGAGAGGACCGAAGGCGGCCCGTTCCGCCTCGTCCAGCGCCGGGATGTCCGGCACCGCCCGGTGCGGGGCCACGTGCACCTCGAACGGCCACCGCGCGGCGGCCGGCACGTACGCGGTCCAGTGCTCGTTCGAGACGACCACCCGGTCCCCGGCGGCCCGCTCGGCGGTCAGGACGTCGGCGTACAGGTTGCGCCCGCCGGTCCGCTCCGCGTGCCGGCGGGCGGCGCCGAGCAGCGCCCTGGTCCGGGGCGGCAGGAACGGGTACGCGTAGATCTGGCCGTGCGGGTGCTGGAGGGTCACCCCGATCTCCACCCCCCGGTTCTCGAACGGGAAGACCTGCTCGACTCCGGGGATCCCGGACAGTGCGGTGGTCCGGTCGGCGAGCGCGTCGAGCACCGTACGGACCCGCTCCGGCGACAGGGTGGAGAAGGAGGCGTTGTGGTCGGAGGTGAAGCAGACCACCTCGCACCGCCCGACGCCCGGTCGGGTGGGAGTGAACGGGGTCAGCTCGCCCGCCGGCTCGCCCTCCCGGTCGCTCAGCGACGGGAACCGGTTCTCGAACACGGCCACGTCGTAGTCGTACGCGGGGATCTCGGTGGAGTGGGTCGGGGTGGACGGGCAGAGCGGGCACTCGGCGGTGCTGGGCAGGAAGATCCGGGTCTGCCGGTGTGCCGCCACCGCCACCCACTCGTCCACCAGCGGGTCGTAGCGCAGTTGCGAGGCGGGCGGCGGCGCCGGCAACTCCCGCCGATCCGGCTCGCCGCGTCCCGCCCCCTCGCCCTCGTGCTCGTCGAAGTAGATCAGCTCACGCCCGTCCGCCAGCTTGATCACAGTCCGTCTCATCCCACGCCCCATTTCGTCACGTCGTGTCCCCCACCCGTCCCCTCGCCCGCCCCCTCGCGCGCTCCCTCGCGCGTCGATCTAGGGCAAATGCAGGTGAGTTGATCTCCAATCACCTGCATTTGCCCTAGATCGACGCAACCAGTAGCTCCGCCACGTGCTCCTGGAGAGCTAGGTGGGCGGGAGTGGGGAGGGTGTCGTCGGTTACTACGGTGTGGGCGGCGGACAGGGGGGCCATGGAGGAGATGCCGACGGTGCCCCATTTGGTGTGGTCGGCGAGGACCACCAGCCGCTCCGACGCGGCGACCAGGGCTCGGTTGGTTTCCGCCTCCATCAGGTTCGGGGTGGTGTAACCGGCCCGGACGCTCATCCCATGCACGCCGAGGAAGACCAGATCCAGGTGCAGGGTACGGATCGCGCCCACCGCCACCGGCCCGACCAGCGCGTCCGACGGGGTGCGTACGCCACCGGTGAGCACCACCGTCTGGTCCGGTCGACCCGCCCGGTGGAAGATCTCCGCGACCGGGATCGAGTTCGTCACCACGGTCAGCCCTGCGGTGTCGACCAGCCGGTGGGCCAGGGCGGCGGTGGTGGTGCCGGCCGACAGCGCCACCGCCATGCCGGGCTGCACCAGGTGCGCGGCCTGAGCGGCGATCGCCGCCTTCTCGGAGAGCTGGCGGGCCGACTTGGCCACGAAGCCGGGTTCGTCGGTCGAGCCGGAGTCGGCGGAGGTAGCGCCGCCGTGCACCTTGGCCAGCAGACCCCGCTCGGCAAGCAGGTCCAGGTCGCGGCGGATGGTCATGTCCGACACCCCGAACTCGCCGGCCAGGTCGCTGACCCGTACCCCGCCGGCGACCCGAACCCGGTCCACGATCGCCGCCTGCCGCTGTTGGGCGAGCATCAGCCGGTCCCTCCCGCAGTCACACGTAATCCAACAGATATGAACATTACCGCGCGTGGCGGAGGGTGCTCCGGTGGGCTCCCGGCGGAGTGAATCTTGTGACTTCCCGGGCGTTCCTCGGGACGTCCCGACCATTCAAGAACGTCCTGGGTGATGGCGACTGGACACCTGAAAAAGCCGCCAAAACGCCTGGTCGGTAAGGGGCAGACATAGACGGTCCTGCTCCCTATGGTCGGTAGACGTCAGCACGTCTCGAACGGAGGTCCGGTAGTGAACGAAGCGCTGCGGGTGGCGATGGCGGAGCAGGGGCTGAGCTGCGAGGTGCTGGCCGAGAAGGTCGGTGTCGATCCGAAGACGGTGGGACGCTGGCTGTCGCCGGGGCGGATCCCGCACGGCCGGCACCGGATCGTGGCGGCCAAGGTCCTCCGGCGGGAGATCCTCGACCTCTGGCCCGATGAGGGCCGGCGGCGGCGGGACGTTCCGTGGTTCCGGCCGTGGCGCGAGGCGGAGGCGCAGTCACTCGCACTCCGGTGGTTCGAACCCAGCGTCATTCCGGGTCTGCTGCAAACCGAGGCGTACGCCCGCGCTGTGCTGGCCAGCGGCCCGATCGCCGCCGAGGACGTGGAGCGGTTCGTCAAGGTACGGATGGAGCGCCAGAAGGCAGTGTTCGACCGGCCCCGGCCGCCACTCGCCGTTTTTGTCGTGGACGAGGCGGCGCTGCTACGCGGTGCCCCGGAGCTGATGAACGAGCAACTCGACCACCTGGTCGAGAGTGCCAGCCGGCCGAACGTGTTCGTGCACGTCATCCCGCTCAGTGCCGGACTCTATCCGGGGCAGGCCGGACCGTTTGTCATCGGCAGCGTCGATGGTTCCCGCGATGTTTCGTACCTGGACAATCAGTTGGCGGGTCAGCTCGTGACCGACCCGAACGAACTGGCCGTGCTGGTACGGGTCTGGGATGCTGTTCGCGGGCACGCGCTGCCCCGTGACCAATCGATCGAGTTGATGAAGGTCAGGCCATGGATGAAGTGATGATCAGCCCGCACTGGCGCACCAGCACGCGCAGCAGCTCGAACGGCGGCGCCTGCGTGGAGGTCGCCGACAACCTTCCCGGCCGGGTGCTGGTCCGGGACACCAAGGACCGCGACGGCGGCACTCTCAGCTTCGGTCCGGACGCCTGGCACGCCTTCGTGGAGCTGGCGAAGCGTCACTGACTCCGACCCACGTCACGCCCCCGTCCCGTCGCGACCGACGGCGCGGGGGCGTTGCCGACCCATCAAGCTGCTCCGGCGATCCCCTGGACCGGCGCTCATCCGAACGTCTCGGGATGGGGTGGTCCTGTTACGAGACCATCGGGGTGCTGGCAGGTCCTGCATGCGCCAGCGGACACCCGCGCTGACAGGAGAGCCCCGTGAGTATCTGGGAATCGGTGTCGCTCACCGTGGTGGGCGGAGTGGTCGCTGCGGCAGCAGGGCTGTTGGGGGCGGCGGTCCAGGCGCGCCAGGCGGCTCAGGCGCGCCGGGACCAGGAGAAGCGCGAAGACCGGTACCGGCTCCATCAAGATCGCTTAGCGACGTACGTCGCGTTTCATCTGTGCGCCAGCGATGCTCGGGCGATCCTGCAGGACCTCGTCGACGACGACGACGAGGACGACGCCCAGCGTCGGGCGGTGCGCAACGAGACACAGGGGGCGTACGCCAAAGTCGTCCTGCTCGGCGGTGCCGAAGTCATCGTGGCCGCGCGCCGGATCATGGTTTTCATCGACGGCGTCGTCTACCGCCGGGAGCCGTTCGACTCGGGTGCGTGGAGCGACGTCATAGGGTCGTTCCAGGAGGCGGCCCGGTACGACCTGACCGGCCACCGGGATCTGGCCGACATCTGGGCACGCCACGATTGGCCGGCTCCGCCACCACGTCGAAGCCCCGACGCGGCCGAACGGGAACGGTAGTTCCTCCGGTCAGGGGGGCACAGCCCTGCCTCCCGGTCAGGCCGGTTGGAGGCGGGGCTCGACCCAGCCGGTTTCGGTCAGGTGCACCAGCACCGCCGTGACCGCCTCGTCGATCGTCAGCTCGCTGGTGTCCAGCACCAGGTCGGCGTCGGTCGGCTCCTCGTACGGGTCGTCGATGCCGGTCATCCCCTTGATCAGACCGGCCCGGGCGCGGGCGTACAGGCCCTTGCGGTCCCGTTGCTCGCACACCTCCAGCGGGGTGGCGACGTGGACCAGCAGGAAACCCGCCCCGGCCGCGTGGGCCATCTGCCGGGCGGTCGCCCGTGCGGCGGCGTAGGGCGCGATCGGGCAGCAGATCGCCAGGCCGCGGTGCCGGGCAACCTCCGCGGCAACCCAACCGATCCGGCGTACGTTCAGATCCCGGTCGGCCTTGCTGAAGCTGAGCCCGGCGGACAGCTCCCGGCGTACCACGTCACCGTCGAGCAGGGTGACGGTCCGGTCGCCGCTCTCCCGCAGCGCGTCGGTGAGGCCGCGCGCGACGGTCGACTTGCCCGAGCCGGACAGCCCGGTGAAAAAGACGACCAGTCCCCGGTGTCGGCGCGGCGGCCGAGCACGGGCCAGCTCACGGGCCACCGCCGGGGGAGTGTGCCACTCCGGCAGCGGGAAGCCCCGGTCCAGGAGGTCGTCGATCTCGTCCGGGCGCAGGGCCAGCCGCCGGTTGCGGGGCGGGATGTCGTCGCGCCACCGCCACTGCCCGTCCCGGTTGTCGTAGGCCAGCTCGCGGGGGACCAGGACCCGCAGACCGGGGCCGGCGAGCATCTCTCCGGTGGAGAGCAGGTGGGTCACCCCGTACGCGGCGGCGACCCGGGCCCGGAGCAGGGCGTCGCGGATCTCGTCGCCCCGTCCCGCCATCGGGATGGCGACCAGCGTCGCCGGGGGCATCCGGTCGCGGGCGGCGAAGACGCTGCGGACCAGCACCTCCGGCGGCAGCCCGTCCGGGTTGGTGTCGGTGACCGGGATCAGCACCAGCAGGTGCGCGGCGAGCGTTTTGGCGGCGTGTGCGATCTGCGCGAGCTGGGGGCGGTGCAGCGGCCGGTCGGTGATCACACCGAGCACCCGGCCGGGCGGCAGCAGGTCGCGTACCTCGCTCGGGGATCGGCGCAGCCGCTGGAACGGGCCGTGTCCGCCGTCGCCGAGGGCACGCACCGCGCCACCGACGCCGTACGAGCCGTCCCGGGTTGGCCAGAGGTCGGTGACCTCCAGCAGGGCCACCGGGGCGTCCTCCAGGTCGGTCAGCACCAGGGCCCGCCGCAGCGGATTGGCGAGGTCCAGTCCCTCGGCCACCCCCGAGGGGACCTGGAGCGTCACCGGCACCGGCCACGGGGTGCCGTCGGCCAGCCGACCGCGCCGGCCCAGTGCGGCCAGGTCGGCCCGCCCCAGGAACCCGCCCAGCGGCGCGTACGCCCCACTGAGCAGCAGCTCCAGATCGGCCAGCTCGTGCGGACGCGGCGTGTACGCCGGCGCGTCCCGCAGCACCTCATCGGGTAGCACCCACCCGTTGCTCATCGAACCCCCCACCCACCCGACCGGCACACAGTTTCTCAGCCAGCCGCCCATCGGTCGAGAGTGCCACCCCACTCCACTCCGGGCAGATGATCGTCAACCCCTAGTGGCCCGGCCGGTCCCATTCCAGGGAAGGGCCAGGGTGGTGCGGGAACCCCGAGCTGGCCGATCGGGCCTACGCTGGCCGCGTGACACTGATCGCGACCCAGTCGCTCACCAAAACGTACGGCAACCGGGTGACCGCGCTCGCCGATCTCACGGTCGCGGTCGAGCCGGGCGTCATCGGGCTGGTCGGTGCCAACGGCGCCGGAAAGTCCACCTTCATCAAGATCATGCTGGGTCTGCTCGCCCCGACCTCCGGTCAGGTACGGGTCCTGGGCCTCGATCCGACCACGGAGAGCCAGGCGGTCCGGGCCCGGGTCGGCTACATGCCGGAACACGACTCACTGCCGCCGGACCTGTCCGCCGCCGAGTTCGTCACCCACCTGGGCCGGATCAGTGGCCTGCCCCGTACGGTCGCCCGCGAGCGGGCCTCGGAGGCGCTGCGGCACGTCGGCCTCTACGAGGAGCGCTACCGGCAGATCGGCGGCTACTCCACCGGCATGAAGCAGCGGGTGAAGCTGGCCCAGGCGCTGGTGCACGACCCCGACCTGCTGCTGCTCGACGAGCCCACCAACGGTCTCGACCCGGCCGGGCGGGACGCCATGCTCGGCCTGATCCACCGGATCGGCACCGAGTTCGGCATCTCGGTGCTGGTCTGTTCGCACCTGCTGGGCGAGGTCGAGCGGATCTGCGACACCCTGGTCGCGATCGACGGCGGGCGGCTCCTCCGCTCGGACAACATCACCGCGATGACCACCGCGATCGACGTACTCGCGGTCGAGGTGAGCGAGGGCACCGAGGAACTCGCCGCCCGGCTCGCCGAGCTTGACCTCCCGGTCCACCGCGAGGACCGGATGCTGCTGGTCCGGCTCGACGACGACCGCACCTACGACCTGATCCTGACCGCCGTCGCCGAACTGGACCTGCCGCTGCACCGGCTCGACCAGCGCCGGCACCGCGTCGCCGAGCTCTTCGCCACCCGGGAGACGACCAATGCCCACGCCTGAACCGAGGACTGCCCCCAGCGGGGTCATCCACGACATCGGCTACCAGCGGTACGACGGGCCGAGGCTGGGCCGGCGGCACATCCTCGGCGCTCTCTACCTGCACAGCCTGCGTACGGCCTTCGGGCTCGGCCGCAGCGCCAAGGCGAAGATCTTCCCGTGGCTGATCATGAGCGTGGTCGGGGTGGTCGCGGTGGTGCTCACCGCGATCCAGGTGCAGACCGGCGTGGCGGCACTGGGTTACAACGACTTCCCCGAGGTCCTCAGCATCCTGATCATCTTCTTCTGCGCGGCGGTCGCGCCGGAACTGGTCAGCCGTGACCTCCAGACCGGGGTGCTGCCGCTCTACTTCGCCCGGCCGCTGGAGCGCGCCGACTACGCGATCGCGAAGCTGGCCGCACTGATCACCGCGACGTTCCTGCTGCTGGCCGTACCCCTGACGGTGATGTTCGCCGGGGCGGCCTTCTCCGCCGACAACCTCAGCGCGGTCTGGCGCGAATTCGGCGACTACCTGCCCGGTGTCGCCTACGCGGCGCTGCACGCGGTGGTCTTCTCCTCGGTCGCGGTGCTGGTCGCCGCGCTGGTGAAGCGCCGGGCCGTCGCCGCCGCCGCGGTGGTGGCGGCCTTCCTGGTCACCACCCCGATCGTCGGGGTCCTGGTGGTCCTGCCGTACGAGACCAGCAGGGAACTCTCCGGCCTGGTCAACCCGGCCAGCCTGGTCGGCGGCGTCGGCGACTGGCTGTTCGAGACGACCGGTGACATGGGCATCGGCGGGTGGGGCCCGCTCTACGGTGTGGTCACCGTCGCCCTGGTCGCGGCCTGCGTCCTCCTGCTCTTCGCCCGCTACCGGAAGGTTGCCCGCTCATGACCGACGTGGAACTGAGCGGGGTGTCCCGCTGGTACGGCAACGTCGTCGCCGTCAACGACGTGACCATGACCCTCGGCGCCGGGGTGACCGGCCTGCTCGGCCCGAACGGCGCCGGCAAGACCACCCTGCTGCACATGATGGCCGGTTTCCTCGCCCCGTCTCGGGGTGCGGTCACCCTCGGCGGCGAGCCGACCTGGCGCAACCCCGCTGTCTACCGGCGCCTGGGTCTGGTCAGCGAGCGCGAGGCGGTACACGGCTTTTTGACCGCGTACGAGTTCGTGCTGGCCAGTGCGCGCCTGCACAGGCTGCCGGACGCGGAGTCGGCGGCCCGCCGGGCGATCGAGCTGGTCGAGATGACCGACGCGCAGGACCGGCGGATCGACACCTACTCCAAGGGCATGCGGCAACGTACGCGGGTCGCGGCGGCGCTGGTGCACTCGCCGGAGGTGCTGCTGCTCGACGAGCCGTTCAACGGGATGGACCCGCGTCAGCGGCTGCACATGATGCAGCTCCTGCACTCCCTCGGCGAGGCCGGGCACACCATCCTGTTCAGCTCGCACATCCTGGAGGAGGTCGAGGAGGTCTCCGGCACCGTCCAGGTGATCGTCTCCGGCCGGCTGGCCGCCTCCGGTGACTTCCGTTCGATCCGGCGGTTGATGACCCACCGCCCGCACGTCTTCACCGTCCAGTCCAGCGACGACCGGCGCCTCGCGGTCGCGCTGATCGGGGAGCCCTCGGTCAGCGGGGTCGAGCTGGACAAGGAGGGGCTGACCGTACGCGCCGGTGACTACGGCAGCTTCACCCGCGTACTGCCCAAGATCGCGCTCGGGTCGGGCATCCGGGTACGCCGCCTGCTGCCCTCGGACGAATCCCTGGAGAGCGTCTTCTCCTACCTGGTGGAGGCCTGACATGTCGACTATCTCCTGGATCACCACGCGGGGGCTCTTCGGCCGCCGCAGGTTCCTGCTGCTGGTCCCGCTCCCGCTGCTGCTGGTGACGCTGGCCGCCCTGCCCCGCGCGGCGGGCGCCGACGTACGCGAGTGGGCGCCGGTGGTGCTGGTCGGACTCGGGTTGGCCGTCGTCCTGCCGGTCATCTCGCTGATCGTCGGTACCGGGGTGCTCGGTGCCGAGATCGACGACGGCACGATCGTGCACATCCTCACCAAGCCGCTGCCCCGCTGGCAGATCATCCTGCCGAAGCTGGCCGTGTCGGCCGGGGTGAGCGCGGTGACCGTGGCCGTCCCGCTCTACGTGGTCGGGGTGCTCGCGGACTCCGTACGCCTGGGGTTGGCACTGGTGGTGGCGAGCGCGATCGGGGCGCTGGCGTACTCCGCGGTTTTCCTGGCCCTGAGCCTGCTCACCCGGCGGCCGGTGCTGCTCGGCCTGGTCTACGTGCTGATCTGGGAGGGACTGCTGGGCAACTTCGTCGGCGGGACCCGCAACCTGTCGATCCAGCAGTACGTGATCACGATCGCCGACAGGATCGCCCCCACCCAGCTCCTCACCAGTCAGGTCTCCCTCCCTGTCTCGATCATCATGGCCGCCATCCTGACGATCGGCTTCACCATCCTGGCCATCGACCGCCTCCGCTCCTTCTCCGTAGCCGGCGAAACCAGCTGACCCACCCCGCACCCCTCGTCGTCGGTGCGCAGATGTAGAGAAAGAGTGGCAATTTCCTCGCGAATTGCCACCCCGTGCTCAGTCGGTGGAAGCAATCGGGCTGGTTAGTAGCTCGGCGAAGATTTCCTTGGGTTTCTTGTAGCCGAGGATGCGGCGGGGTC